>NZ_CAJCKE010000023.1:0-81331 GCF_903970925.1 Serratia sp. ME47
GTTCGCCGCCAGCGAGTTCATCATGGACTACCTGAAGACCCGCGCGCCGTTCTGGAAGCGCGAAGCGACCGGCCAGGGCGATCGTTGGGTGGACGCTCGCGACAGCGATCGCGAGGCCGCGCAGCGCTGGCATGACGCGGCTAAATAACGCCTCAACAGCGGAAACAAATCAAGACCTTTGCCGCTTTCGCGCGGCCTATTCTGTGGTACGCTTATAGCAGGCGAAGCCCCGTTTACGGGGCTTCGGAATCTTGTTTACAACGCAAAAGGTAACCGTCATGGACCGATATCCACGCTCTAATGGTTCAATCGTCGAACGTGCCAACAGCGGCATTCAGGCCTACATGGCGCAGGTTTACGGCTGGATGACCTGCGGTCTGCTGCTGACGGCGTTCGTTTCCTGGTATGCGGCCAATACGCCCGCGATCCTCAACTTCATCTTCTCCAGCCAGATCACCTTCTTCGGTCTGATCATCGCCCAGTTGGCGCTGGTGTTCGTGATTTCCGGCATGGTCAACCGCCTGAGCGGCGCGGTGGCCACCTCGCTGTTCATGCTGTACTCGGCGCTGACCGGGCTGACGCTGTCGAGCATCTTCATCGCGTACACCTACAGCTCGATCGCCAGCACTTTCGTAGTCACCGCCGGCATGTTCGGCGCGATGAGCCTGTACGGCTACACCACCAAGCGCGATCTGAGCGGCTTCGGCAGCATGTTGTTCATGGCGCTGATCGGCATCGTGCTGGCTTCGCTGGTGAACATCTGGCTGAAAAGCACCGCGCTGATGTGGGCGATTACCTACATCGGGGTGGTGGTGTTCGTCGGCCTGACCGCGTACGACACGCAGAAACTCAAGGCGATGGGCGAGCAGCTGAACGCCGATGATAAAGACGGCTTCCGCAAGTACGCCATCGTTGGCGCGCTGACGCTGTATCTCGACTTCATCAACCTGTTCCTGATGTTGCTGCGCATTTTCGGCAACCGCCGCTAAATCCGTCGTCTTTCATGCCTTAGGGTATTTGGCGATCAAAAAGCTCTGCATGTGACATGCAGAGCTTTTTTTATGCGATCTTGCGGCGGAACAGCGCGTAGGCGGCGCTGCCGGTGGTGGCGGTGATCACCAGCAGCGGCCACAGGCTGCGCCAGATAATGCTGAAGCTGGCGTCCTTCAGGTAGATCTGCTTGGTGATGTCGGTGAAGTGGCGTATCGGATTCACCCAGGTCAGATCCTGCAGCCACACCGGCATATTCTCCACCGGCGAGACATACCCCGAGAGCAGGATCGCCGGCATCATGAACACGAACACGCCGATAAACGCCTGCTGCTGAGTGGCGCACAGCGACGAGATCAGCAGGCCGAAACCGACCAGCGACAGCCCGTAGATCAACATGGTGGCGTAGAACAGCAGCAGCGATCCGGCGAACGGGATCTGATACAGGAATATGCCGATCAACAGCACGATGCTGGCCTGGAAGCTGGCGACGATCAGCGCCGGCACCGCCTTGCCGATAAAGATCTGCCAGGTGGTGAGCGGCGAGACCAGCAGCTGTTCCAGCGTGCCCTGTTCACGTTCGCGCGCCACCGACAGCGAGGTGACGATCAGCACGCCGATGGTGGTGATCATGGCGATCAGCGACGGCACCACGAACCATTTGTAGTCCAGATTCGGGTTATACCAGTTGCGCACCACCAGTTCGCTGTTGTTGGGTTTCGCGCGCTTGCCGAGCAGCTCGTTCTGATATTCCTGCACGATCTGCTGTACGTAGTTGGCGGCGATCTGCGCGCTGTTGGAGTTGCGCCCGTCGAGCAGCAGCTGCAGCGGCGCGGTGTTGCCGGTGGCGATATCGCGCGAGAACTGCGCCGGGAAGCGGATCAGCAGCAGCGCCCGCTGGTTGTCGATGGTGGTCTTTATCTCCTGCGGATTGCGCAGCAGCAGGACATGGGAGAAGGCTTTGGCCTTGGCGAAGCGTTGGGTCAGCTCTACCGAGGCCTGGCCGCTGTCCTCGCTGTAGACCGCGATGGTGGCGTTGGTGACTTCCAGCGTCGCGGCGAACGGGAACAGCAGCACCTGCAGGATCACTGGCATGATTAAAATGGCGCGGGTTTGCGGATCGCGCAGCAGCGCCTGCATTTCCTTGATGATGAGCGTCAACAGACGATGAAACATCGCTCTTTCTCCTCAATCCAGCCGGCGCTGGGTTTTCCAGGCCGTCAGGCCGATGAACACCACGGCGGAAGCGATCAGGAACAACAGATTGATTAGCAGCACGGTGCCGACGTTGCCCGCCAGGAACAGCGTTTGCAGCGTGCTGACGAAGTAGCGCGCCGGAATGATGTAGGTCACCGCGCGTACGATGGCCGGCATGCTGTCGATCTGGAAGATGAAGCCGGACAGCATGATCGACGGCAGGAAGGCGGCGTTCAGCGCCACCATCGCCGCGTTGAACTGGTTGCGGGTGAGGGTGGAGATCAGCAGGCCCATGCCGAGGGTGCTGGCGAGGAACAGGCTGCTGATCAGCAGCAGGATCGGCAGCGAACCGCGATAGGGCACGCCGAGCACCCAGACCGCCACCGCCATGCACAGCGCCATGGCGATCATGCCGAGGAAGTAATACGGGATCAGCTTGGAGAGCAGCAGCTCGCTGCGCGTCACCTGGGTGGAGAGCAGGGCTTCCATGGTGCCGCGCTCCCATTCGCGGGCGATCACCAGCGAGGTGAGAATGGCGCCGATCACCGTCATGATGATGGTGATGGCGCCGGGAATGATGTAGTGCCGGCTGATGGCCGCCGGATTGAACCAGTAGCGCATCTGCACGTCAATCAGCGGCTTGTCGTTGCTCCCCCGATCGGCGGCGCGCTGCTGCTGCCAAACTTGCCATACGCCCTGGGCATAGCCCTGCACGAAGTTGGCGGTGTTCGGCTCGCTGCCGTCGGTGATCACCTGGATGGGGGCGCTGTCGTGCGGGCGCGCCATGCGCTGGTCGAAATCCACCGGGATCACCACCAGGCCGCGGATTGTGCCGGCCTGCATCTGCTGGATCAGCTGCTGGCGGTTGTCGCTGATGGTCGGTTCGATATAGGGCGAACCGGCGAACGCCTGGGCCAGATCGCGCGCGTCTTCGCTCTGTTGCTCCATCAGAATGCCCAGATGCAGCTTGCTGGAGTCCAGGTTGATGCCGTAGCCGAAGATAAACAGCAGCATCAGCGGGATAACGAAGGCGATCAGGCCGCTGCTGGGATCGCGCAGTATTTGCCGCGTCTCCTTCAGGCACAGCGCGCGCAGTCGGCGCCAGGAGAAGCCGCCGTCGTCGATTGGGGCTCGGTTGTCGCTCACCGCGGTTCCTCCTCGTCGTAGCCCTGCACCAGTTCGATAAACGCCTGTTCCATCGAGGGGTTGGGGTTGTCGTCGCGCGCTACCTGTTGTTTGAGATCGTCCGGCGTGCCGGCGGCGATGATCTTGCCGCGATACACCAGGCCGATGCGGTCGCAGTATTCCGCCTCGTCCATAAAGTGGGTGGTCACCATCACCGTGACGCCCTTGTCGACCATGCCGTTGATGTGCAGCCAGAACTCGCGCCGCGTCAGCGGATCGACGCCGGAGGTCGGTTCGTCGAGGAACAGAATATCCGGTTCATGCATCAGCGCGCAGGCCAGCGCCAGGCGTTGCTTGAAGCCGAGCGGCAGGGCATCCGGCGTCTGATCGAGGATCGGCGCGAAGTTGAAGGCGCGGGACATCTCGTCGATTTTGTCGCGCTGCGCCTTGCCGCTCAGGCCGTAGACCCCGGAGAAGAACTTCAGGTTCTGCGCCACCGTCAGGTTGCCGTACAGCGAGAATTTTTGCGCCATGTAGCCGAGGCGTTGGCGCGCCTTGCCGGAACTGGTCTTCAGATCCATCCCCAGCACCAGCGCCTTGCCGCCGGACGGCACCAGCAGGCCGCACATCATTTTGAAGGTGGTGGACTTGCCGGCGCCGTTCGGGCCGAGCAGGCCGAAGATTTCGCCGCGCCGTACCTGAAAATCGACGTGATCGGTGGCGGCGAAATCGCCGAATTTCTTGGTCAGCTGCACCGCTTCGATCACCGTTTCACCGCTTTCTCCGTCAACGGTCGGCATGATCTCCGCCAGCGCCGAGCGATGGTTGGGGCCGCCGCCGAGCAGATCGATAAACGCATCCTCGAAGCGCGGATCCGCTTCGTCCAGTTCGGCGTCCGGCAGATCCAGCGTCTGCAGCAGCTGCCGATGATCTTCGCCTTCTTTCAGGATCAGGCGCAGGTACTTGCCCTGGATCACGCCGTCGGTGACAGCCGGCAGGCAGATCGCCCGCTGCAGCAACGATCGATGGCTGCCGGGCGGCGCGGCGATCAATACCGTGCGTCCGGCCATGCGCTGGGTCAGATCCTGCGGCGCGCCGCTGAACAGCAGCTCGCCCTCGTTGAGCAGCAGCACTTCGCGACACTGCTCGGCCTCGTCGAGATAAGAGGTGCTCCACAGGATCAACATGCCGTCATTGGCCAGCTCGTGCACCATGCGCCACAGCTCGCGGCGCGAGATCGGATCGACGCCGACGCCCGGTTCGTCCAGCAGCAGCACCTGGGGTTCGCCCACCAGCGTGCAGGCCAGTCCCAGTTTTTGCTTCATGCCGCCGGACAGCTTGCCCGCCAGACGCCCGGTGAAGCGGGTCAGATCGGTGAATTTCAGCAGCCGTTCGAAGGTCTGGCGGCGAAGATCGCCGGTGACGCCGCGCAGATCGGCGTACAGCGTCAGGTTCTCCATCACCGTCAGATCCTCATACAGCCCGAATTTCTGCGGCATGTAGCCGAGGATCGCATGCAGTTGGCGATCCTGGCCGATCGGATCCAGCCCGGCGACCCGCAGTTTGCCGCTGCTTGGCTTCAGCAGCCCGGCCAGCATGCGCAGCAGGGTGGTTTTGCCGGCGCCGTCCGGGCCGACCAGCCCGATGACCGCGCCGCTGTGCAGGGTGGTGGTCAGGCTGGCGACCGCCGGTTTCTCAAGCGACGGGAAGCGCTTTTCCAGCCCTTCCAACTCGATGGTGTGCGCCTGTTCCATGGCCGGCCTCAGGGTTTGGCGAAGCGCAGGGTGACCGGCATGCCCTGACGCAGCGCATCGTCGGCGTCGGTGACGATCACCCGCAGGCGATACACCAGATCGGTGCGCAGATCCGGCGTTTCAACGCTTTTCGGCGTGAATTCCGCGGTCGGCGAGACGAAACCGATCTTGCCGTGGTAAGGCTTGTCGGGGCGGCCGTCGGTGTAGATCTCCAGCTCGGTGCCGGGTACCGCCTGGTTCAGGCTGGTTTCGTTGACGTAGGCGCGCACCCACACCGGCCGGGTCAACGACAGGGTGAACACCGTGCCGCCGGCGCCGAGCATGGTGCCCGGCTCTACCGCACGGGTCAGCACCGTGCCGGCGGAAGGGGAGAGCAGCGTGGCGTCTTGCAGGTTTAATTGCGCCTGCGCCAACGCCGCTTCGCTTTGCGCCACCTCGGCCTTGGCCTGTTCAATTTCTTGCGGGCGGTTGCCGCTGCGATATTGCGACAGTTTGTCTTTCGCCGCTTGCAGGTTGGCCTGCGCCTGGTTGCGGGCGGTGCGCGCATCCTCCAGCGCGTCGGCGGAGGTGGCGTTTTTCGCCCACAGCCCTTGCTGGCGCTTCAGGAAACTGTCGGCGTAGGCGAAAGCGGACTGGCGCTGCGCCATTTCTGACTGCACCTGGGCTATCTCTTCGCTGCGATAGCCGGCCTGCAGCAGCGACAGTTTGGCGCGCGCGCTGCCGACGTTGGCTTCGGCCTGTTGCAGCGCGTTGCGGTAGGGAGCATCGTCCAGTTTGCCGAGCAGCTGGCCCGGCTGAACGGTATCGCCTTCATCCACCGTCAGCGACGCCAGGCGGCCGTCGACGCGAAAGCCGAGGTTGACCGTGCGGATATCGACGTTGCCGTACAGCGTCAGCGGCCGCTCCTGCTGCTGTTGGTAATGCCATACCCCGTAAGCGACGGCCGCGATCAGCAGAATCAACAACACGATCAAGGCACTGCGTTTTTTGTTCATAACACTCCCTGCCTGAATTTACGCGCCGTGACGTTGGCGCAGCCCAATAACTAAAATCTCGATATGCTCGCTCAGCACCGCCGCGATTTGCGCCGCTTCGCCTTCACCAATCTCTTGCCAGCCGGCCTGACGGCGGATGGTCTCCCGCGCTACGCGGAACGACAGCACCTCGCCGATCAGCGCATGGGTATGCAACACGAGGCGGGCGGCGCGTTCGTCGATGCCGGTGGCGGCCGACAGCAGGCGGCACAGCCGTTCGTGCATCGGCGCGATCACCTGGCGGTGGATCAGCGGGTAGGCGTCGGTTGGGGCAAGCTGTTCGCGCGACATGATTTTGCTCAGATTCAACGTGTGCGGCTGGGTCATCAGCTCGCTGAAGGCCAGCAGGCCACGCTGCAGCAAACGCAGCGCCGCGTCGGGCGATCGCTGTGCGGCAGGCTGCTGCCCAAAGCGATCGACCTCTTCGGCCAGCGGGGCGAACGCCTGCTGGATGAAATCGGCGAGCGACTGCACCACGGCCAGATACAGCCCCTCTTTGGAGCTGAAGTAGTAGGTGATGGCGGCGATATTCTGGCCGGCGCGCTGGGCGATATCGCGGGTGGTGGCGCCCTGCAGGCCATATTCACCGAACAGGTCGGTCGCCGCGGCGAGCAGTTGCCGACGCGTTTGCTCGCCGCGCGCCCGGCCGGCGGCCTGATGAGGGACGGAAGCTGGCATAGGTCACGCTCAAAGTTAATCAATCATATGATTAACTTTATGCCAGATTGTTTAAAACGCAACCGCTAACCACAATGAGTTATGTGACCGACTTCAGATAATGCTGAATTTACGGCAGATTGTGCTCTCTGCACGTAAAAGTGCTTTTTATTGCGCGACTTCTGTTACAATCGCCGCCTGGTGCACTGCAGTTTGTGCCAATCCCTCGTGGTCATGCTTAATGCCCCGTCTGATCATCCTCCCAGGAAACTGCACCGAACACTGTTAGGTTAGGGGGGATCTGGAGTTTTTCTCTTTATGTCATTTGAAACCCTCGGCTTAAGTGCTGAAATTGTGCGCGCTGTTGAAGAACAGGGCTATCGCGAACCGACGCCAATTCAGCGTCAGGCTATCCCTGTCGTGCTGGAAGGTCGTGACCTGATGGCCAGCGCCCAGACCGGCACCGGTAAAACCGCCGGTTTTACCCTGCCGCTGTTGCAGCTGCTGAGCAAGCATGACCATCCGGTCAAAGGCCGTCGCCCGGTGCGCGCGCTGATCCTGACGCCAACCCGTGAGCTGGCGGCGCAGATCGGCGAAAACGTCGATGCCTACAGCAAACACCTGCGCCTGCGTTCGCTGGTGGTGTTTGGCGGCGTGAGCATCAACCCGCAGATGATGAAGCTGCGCGGCGGCGTCGATATCCTGGTGGCGACGCCGGGTCGTCTGCTGGATCTGGAACATCAGAACGCGGTTGACCTGTCCAAAATCGAAATTCTGGTGCTGGATGAAGCGGACCGCATGTTGGACATGGGCTTTATCCACGACATCCGCCGCGTGCTGGCCAAGCTGCCGGCCAAGCGCCAGAACCTGCTGTTCTCCGCCACCTTCTCCGACGACATCAAGGCGCTGGCCAACAAACTGCTGCATAACCCGGCCTCGGTGGAAGTGGCTCGCCGCAATACCGCGTCCGAGCAGATCGAGCAGAGCGTGCACTTCGTCGACAAGAAGCGTAAGCGGGAACTGCTGTCGCAAATGATCGGCGAAGGCGACTGGAAACAGGTGCTGGTCTTTACCCGCACCAAGCACGGTGCCAACCACCTGGCGGAACAGCTGAACAAAGACGGCATCACCGCTGCGGCGATCCACGGCAACAAGAGCCAGGGCGCCCGTACCCGTGCGCTGGCCGATTTTAAAGACGGCCGCATCCGCGTGCTGGTGGCGACCGACATTGCGGCGCGCGGTCTGGATATCGACCAGTTGCCGCACGTGGTGAACTACGAGCTGCCTAACGTGCCGGAAGACTACGTGCACCGCATCGGCCGCACCGGCCGCGCGGAGCGTACCGGCGAAGCCATCTCGCTGGTGTGCGTGGATGAACACAAGCTGCTGCGCGACATCGAGCGTCTGCTGAAGCGTGAAATTCCGCGCATTGCGCTGCCGGGCTACGAGCCGGATCCGACCATCAAGGCTGAGCCGATCATCAACGGCCGCCAGGGTGGCGGACGCGGCGCGCCGCGCGGCAACGGCGGTGGCCAGCGTTCCGGTAACGGCGGCGGTCAGCGCAGCGGTAACGCCAACGGCGGCCAGCGTGAAAACCGTGGCAACGGTAACGGCAACGCTCGCCCGCAGGGTGACGGCCAGCGCCGTTCCGGCGCGCCGGCCTCGCGTCGCCCGCGCAGTCGCAAACCGGCCGAATAAGCCCGATTGCGCAAAAGCAAGCCGCCTGTATGGGCGGCTTTTTTTTTGCCTGGCGGAACGGCATTTTCGTACTAGGCTGGACGGTGGCTACCCCTACATTCCAGGAGACGGAGATGAAATTGAAGTGCGCAATTCTCGATGATTACCAGCAGGTGGCGCTCAACATGGCGGACTGGTCGGCGCTGGCCGATCGGGTGGAGGTGTCCGCCATCAGCGCGCACTTTACCGATGAGGCGGAGCTGGCGGTGCATCTGCAGGAATGCGACATTCTGGTCATCATGCGCGAGCGCACGCCGATAACCGCCTCGCTGCTGGCGCGGTTGCCGCAGCTGAAGCTGCTGATCACCTCCGGCATGCGCAATGCCGCTATCGATTTGGCCGCCGCCGCCGAGCGCGGCGTGGTGGTGTGCGGCACCCGCAGCGGGTCGGCGGCGCCGATGGAGTTGACCTGGGCGCTGCTGCTCGGGCTGGCTAAGCATATCGTGCCGGAAAGCGCCGGGCTGCGGAACAACGGCCCGTGGCAGCTGGGCTTGGGCGTCACGCTGCAGGGGAAGACGCTGGGGCTGCTGGGGCTGGGCAAGATCGGCGGCCAAATGGCCAGGGTGGCACAGGCGTTCGGCATGCGGGTGCTGGCCTGGAGCCAGAACCTGACGGCGGAACGGGCAGCGCAGGAGGGCGCCCTGCTGGCGCCGTCCAAACGGGCGCTGTTCGAGCAGAGCGATTTTGTCTCCATTCACCTGGTGCTGAGCGATCGCAGCCGCGGGCTGGTAGGGCGGGACGAATTGACGGCGATGAAACCCACCGCTTACCTGATCAACACCTCGCGCGCGGGGATCGTCGATCGGGCGGCGCTGGTGGACGTGCTGCAACAGCGGAAGATTGCCGGCGCCGGGCTGGACGTGTTCGAGACGGAGCCGCTGCCGGCCGACGATGTGTTTCGTCAACTGCCCAACGTGCTGGCGACGCCGCATGTGGGTTACGTGGCGGACGACAACTACCGCGCCTACTTCACCGAGGCGGTCGAGGACATTGCGGCGTTTCTCGCCGGTCAACCGATCCGTCGGCTGGGCTGATGGCGTTTTTTAATGCCCGCAGAGGCTTGTCTGGCGCGGGCATTCACCCGTATCATTGCGGGTCTTTTTTTAGCTGGGATTGGTCATGCGCGTATTATTGGCTCCGATGGAGGGCGTTCTCGACTCTTTGGTGCGTGAGTTACTCACCGAAGTGAACGACTACGATCTGTGCATCACCGAATTTTTGCGCGTGGTCGATCAGCTGCTGCCGGCCAAGTCGTTCTATCGGCTGTGCCCGGAGCTGCGTCACGCCAGCCGCACGCCGTCGGGCACGCTGGTGCGGGTACAGCTGCTGGGGCAGTGCCCGCAGTGGCTGGCGGAGAACGCCGTGCGCGCGGTGGAATTGGGCTCTTACGGCGTCGATCTCAACTGCGGCTGCCCGTCCAAGCTGGTGAACGGTAGCGGCGGCGGGGCGACGCTGCTCAAAGATCCGGAATTGATCTACCAGGGGGCCAAAGCGATGCGCGCGGCGGTGCCGGCCCATCTGCCGGTCACGGTGAAGGTGCGCCTGGGCTGGGACTCTTCCAATCGCAGCTTTGAAATCGCCGATGCGGTGCAGCAGGCGGGCGCCAGCGAACTGACGGTGCACGGTCGCACCAAAGAGGACGGCTATAAGGCGGATCGCATCAACTGGGCGGCGATCGGCGAGATCCGTCAGCGGCTGAGCATCCCGGTTGTCGCCAACGGCGAGATCTGGGATTACCAGAGCGCGCAGGATTGCCTGCAGACGACCGGCTGCGACGCCATCATGCTGGGGCGCGGCGCGCTCAACGTGCCGAACCTGAGCCGGGTGGTGAAATATAACGAACCGCGCATGCCCTGGCCGCAGGTGGTTGAGCTGCTGCAAAAATACGTCCATCTGGAAAAGCAGGGCGACACCGGCCTGTATCACGTGGCGCGCATTAAACAGTGGCTGGGTTATTTGCGTAAAGAATATGATGAAGCAACTGAACTGTTCAGCGAAATACGCGCGCTGACGACGTCCGGAGATATTGCGCGCGTCATCTGCCGCAGCTGAAAATAAACCCGCGCGTGGCGGGTTTATTTAAATCGGCATTATCAGGCGGCTTTATCAAGACGGTTTAATTCTATCTCGATATCCTGAATGGTTTTTTCCAGTCCTTCCAGACAGGCGCCCTGTTTATTCAATAGGTCGTTAATGGCTTCGGCGAATGCCTTATTTTTGCATTCCCCCTGATCGAAGGCCAGCCAGTGTGCGGAGAGCGTCTCGATATTCGACTGCGCGTAGTGGCGCATTTCCTTCAGCTGGGAAGCGACATTGCGTAAATTATCCAGCTGCGCCTGTGCATTTGCATTGTTGCTCATGAATTTCTCCTTGAGTTGGCCGTTAAATAATTTCGACTGCGGGAACAAGCTTACCCTATTTAAATAAAAATATCACCCTGAGTGGTCTGGGTGGTTATTTTTGAGTGGGTGTGGCTATATTTATTGTTCGGCTGAACAAGGACTTGGGTGGAATTGTAAAAATAGATAAATACGGTGTTTTTGGCGATTATTTTCGGCCATCCCGCTCGGGATGGCCGTTATTCTACCCCTTAAGCGTGAGGCCGACTATGCCGCGTCCGCCAGCATAAACATGCCGTAGGGGTGAATTTCCAGATAATACTGCTCGCCGACGTTCGGTTGCAGGCGGGTGGCGTTAACCTGCAGCAAAATCTGTTGCCCGTGCCACGCCACCGTCACCTCATACTGCGGCCCCATGTAGGCGACATGCTGGATCTCGCAGCGCTGGCTTTCATCGCCATGCTCGCTCAGCGTGATCGCTTCCGGCCGCACGCCCACCGTGCCGGCGCCCTGGGCGGCAAAATGCGCCAGGCGCGGCAAGCGATAGCCGCTGATATCGACATGATCGGCGCTGAAGCTGGCCGGGAACAGGTTGGCGTCCCCCATAAAGCTCGCCATAAAGCGCGAGGCGGGCTGCCGATAGAGATCCTGCGGCGAGCCCATCTGCATGATATGCCCCTTGTTCATCACCAGTACGGTGTCGGAGACTGCAAAAGCCTCGCTCTGATCGTGGGTGACGTACAGCGACGTGATATCAAACTGCTTTTGCAGCTCGCGGATCTTTTCGCGCATGCTGCGGCGCAGGTTGGCGTCGAGGTTGCTCAACGGCTCGTCGAACAGCAGCACTTTCGGCTTGAGGATCAGCGCGCGCGCCAGCGCCACGCGCTGCTGTTGGCCGCCGGAGATCTGATCGACATAGCGATCGTCGAACCCCGCCAAGTCCACCATCGCCAGCGCTTCCTGCACGCGCGCTTTCACTTCGGCGCGCGGAATGCCGAGCATCTTCAGGCCATAGCCGACGTTCTCCCCCAGCGACATGTGCGGGAACAGGGCATAAGACTGGAATACCATGCAGATGTCACGCTGCTGGATGGAACGATGGGTGACGTCTTCACCATCAATGAATATCTGCCCGTCGCTCGGTTTTTCCAGCCCGGCGACCAGGCGCAAAATGGTGGTCTTGCCGCAGCCGGAAGGGCCGAGCAGCGTCACCATTTGCCCCCGTGGGATGGTGAGCGTGATGTTATCGATTACCGTGTTGCTGCCGAACCGTTTGGAGACGTTACGCAATTCAACGAAATTTTTCTGGCTCATCATGGGCTCCATTACGCCTGGTTTTTGGCTTTTGAACGGGAGATGCGTGCCTCGCCGATCAGCCAGTCAAAGAGGAAAATAATCGCCAGCATCACCACGATCAGAATTGAACCGTAGGCGATCGCCACGCCGTATTCGCCGTCTTCCACGCGGTTGAGGATGTAGGCGGTGGCCACGCGGGTATCGGGGGTGACCAGGAAGACGATGGCGCTGACGGTGGTGATGGCGCGCACGAAGCTGTAGATCAGCGCCGACAGGATAGCCGGGCGCAGCAGCGGCAGCAGGATGTGCGTGATGGTGCGCAGCGAGCCGGCGCGCAGGCTGAGCGAGGCTTCGTCCAGCGATTTGTCTATCTGGCCCAGCCCGGCGATCCCGGCGCGAATGCCCACCGGCACGTTGCGCATCACCATCGAAATAATCACGATGGCGGCCGTCCCGGTGAGGTACACCGGCGCGCCGTTAAAGGCGAGAATGTAAGAGACGCCGGCCACGGTACCCGGCACCGCAAAGCACAGCATGGTGGTGAACTCGATGGTCTTTTTGCCCTTGAACTGCTGGCGCACCACGATCCAGGCGATCAGCAGGCCGAACGCGGCGGTGATCGGCGCGGCGATCCCGGCGTACAGCAGCGTGTCGAGCAGCGAAGGCCACGCGCCGTCGCTCATGCCCTGGCCGAACAGTTTGATGAAGTTATCCAGCGTCAGCGTGTAATCCACTCCCCAGTTGACAGTGAAGCTGCCGTAGAAAATGCTGCCGTATAGCAGGGCGTTAAAGGCTACCCACACCGCCAGCAGCGCGATCACGCCCCACACCAGCGTGACCGGCAGCGGCTGCACGTCGCCGCGATACGATTTGCCGGACACGGTGACGTAGGAACGTTTGCCGATCCACATATACTGGATGCAGAACACCAGCAGTGAGAACAGCAGCAGGAAGGCGCCGAGGGTGCTGGCGGCCTGATAATCGAGCTGCGAACCGGTGATGTAAAAATAGATTTGCGTCGCCAGCACGTCGAAGTTGCCGCCGAGCACCAGCGGGTTGCTGAAATCAGCCAGCGATTGCACCACCACGATCAAAAACGCGTTGGCCAGCGCCGGTTTCAGCAGCGGCACGAACACGCCGTTAAAGGTTTGCCAGCGGCTGGCGCGCAGGGTGTAGGAGGCCTCTTCCAGCGAAGGATGAATGGTCTTGATCGCGCCGTCGAGGATCATGAACGCCATCGGGGTGAACGCCAGCACCTGCGCCAGCCAGATGCCGGTAAAGCCGTACAGCCAGTTGGTGTTGGTCAAACCGAACCAGGCCACCATCCACTCGGTGACGTAGCCGGAGCGCCCCATCATCAGCGTGACGCCCAGCCCGACGACGAACGGCGGCGTGACGATGGGCAAGATGCAGAAGATGCGGCCGATAATGGCGCTGCGCCTGGCGATGCGGGTAGTGTAAATCGCCAGCACCAGGCCGAAAAAGGTGCAGCCGGCGCCCACCGCGATCGACAGGGCGATGGAGTTGAGGATCACCTGAATGATATGCGCCTGCGACAGCACGTTCATAAAGGCCAGCGGCGCGAACGCGCCCGTCTGGTCGGTGAACATCGGAATGAAAATCGCGATGCTCGGCCAGACGATGAAGACGCCGATCAGCGCCACGATGGTGACCAGCGCGCCGATAACGAAACGGTCGCCGCCCAGCCAGTCGAGGCGGGTCAGCGCCAGCGTCATGATGGCGCCCAGCGCGGTCAACTGCACCAGGGTGGCGTAGCCTAAACCGCGTCCCGCCACTGTGGCGCTGACAACGATAAAGGCCATGCACAGCAGCGCCCAGCCGGCATCGAACGCGTGGCGGCGCCGCTGCTCACGGCCCGCCGCAGCGTAAGGGCGCAACAGCAGCAGGCTTGGCAGCAGGCACCAAAGCCAGCTGATATTGCGGTGTGACCAGCCGTAGGCCGCGAGGATCTCTTCGCCGGTGGACTCCAGCAGGCCGTAATCCAGGCTCCAGCTCGGCAGCAGGGCGAACGCCAGCCAGCCAAGCAAAACCCAAAGGGATATCGCATCTCGTTTTTTCACGAGATGGAGTGCATGTGTATGTGACATAAGTTTCCCGGATGTTCAGGCCGGGCAAGCCGTGAGGCTTACCCGGCAACAGGCGCAGAATGTGGGCTTATTTACCCATCTTGACTTCGCTGACCCATTTATTGATCAGCGCCTTGCGGACGTCGGTCGAACCGTACTTGTCCATGTCGTAGTTGATCAGCTTCAGGTCGTCGAGCTTCAGCGAGTTCGGCGAGGTATCGGCGGTGGTGTTGGTCAGGATCTGATAGGACTTGCCTTGCTTCCACGCCAGCTCCTGCGCCTCTTTCGACAGCACCCAATCCACGAACAGCTTGGCGTTGTCGAGGTTGCGCGCGCCTTTGAGGATGCTGACGCCGCCGATTTCGTAGCCGGTGCCTTCACACGGCGAGATCAGCTCAAGCGGCGCGCCCTGTTCCTTTTCGAGCGAGTAATCATGCAGGAAACCGATGCCGATCGCCGTTTCGCCGCGGGCGGCGTTGCGCGCCGGGGCAATGCCGGACTTGGTGTACTGCGAGACGTTGGCGTTCAGCTGTTTGAGGTAAGCGAACGCCTGATCGTCTCCCCACAGCTGGGCAAAGGTCGCCAGCGCGGTGTAGGCGGTGCCGGAGCTTTGCGGATCGGCGATTTGAATTTCGCCTTTGTATTCCGGCTTGGTCAGGTCTTTCCAGCACTTGGGCACCGGCAGGTTTTTCTCTTTCAGGCGCTGGGTATTGACGCCAAAGCCGAGAATGCCGACGTAGACCGCCGAGGAGTAGTTGCCTTTCAGCTTGGCCGGATCGCGGAATTGCGTCATGACCTGGTCGAGATTCGGCGATTTGTACGGCTGCAGCAGCCCCATTTCACCGGCCTGGGATTGCGGATCGAGCGTACCGCCGTACCAGACGTCCGCCTGCGGGTTCTTCTTCTCGGCGTCCACTTTCGCCAGCGTACTGCCGGATCCGTTGCGGATGAACGCGGTTTTCACGTCATATTTCTCGCCGAAGGCTTTGGTTTCCGCTTCGCACATTTCATTGGTGGCGCTGCAGTAGACCACCAGGCGGCCCTTGGCGTGCGCGGCGCTGCTCAGGGTCGCCAGCGCGATGCCGGACGCTATCAGGGTAGTGACCCACGTTTTTTTCATTGTTTTATCCTTCTCTCGGTAGAGGTGGTAACGCTCGCCATCAGCAGCGGCATCAGCAATAAACCCATAAGAACAGCGGCGATCGACAGCAAACTGAACATGCCTGACCAGCCGTAGCCTTCGATGACCCGCGACAGCGGCCAGCCCGCCAGCGCCGCCCCCAGATAGGCGAACAGGCCGAGAAAGCCGGTGATGGAGCCCGCGGCGCCTTTGTGCCCGCATTCCACGGCGGCGAGGCCAATCAGCATCTGTGGGCCGAAGACAAAAAAGCCCACCGTAAAGAAACAGCCCGCCAGCAGCGCGTAGTGATGCACCGGCGCCAGCCACAGCGCGGCGACGGAAACCATCAGCCCGAGCGTGAACAGCAGAATCATCGGCGCGCGCTGCCCGCCGAACAGCACATCCGAGCCCCAGCCGGCGAACAGCGCGCCGAGCAGGCCGCCTATCTCGAACAACATCACCGTCGCATTGGCGCTGAGCAGGTTGACGCCGTGGCTTTCCGTCAGCCACAGGTTGCCCCAGTCGTTCAACGCAATGCGGATCAGGTAGACCAGCACGTAAGAGACGCCGAGCAACCAGATCATCGGGTTCTTCAGCATCGTGGTGCGCAACATTCGCCACAGCCCCATCGGCGGGCTTTGCTGTTCCTGGCGCAGCTCCAGCGGATCGTGGCGCCACTGGCCGACCGACGGCAGGCCTTCTTCCTGCGGCGTGCCTGTCAGCTGCCGCGTGAGCCAGATGCCCAGCACCATGCTGACGGCCCCCGGGATCAACATCGCCGCCTGCCAGCCCCAGCGCTGGGCGGCGAAGGCGCTGATCAGCGGCACAATCGCGCCGCCGAGGTTGATCGACATATTCCAGCAGCCCCACCAGAAGCCGCGCTCGTTGCGCGAATACCAGTGGGTCAGCAGCCGCGCGCAGGGCGGCCAGCCCCAGCCCTGAAAGAAGCCGTTCAGCGCCCAGACCGCCAGCAGCAGCGTCAGCGATTCGCCGAAGGCGAACGCCACGTTCAGCAAACCGGTGGCGAACAGGCCGATCCCCATAAACCCGCGCTGCCCATGGCCGTCGTGCCACAACCCGGCAGCGAATTTCGACAGGCCGTAGCTCAGATAAAACAGCGAGCCGAGCAGGCCGATGTCTCCTTTATCCAGCCCCAAATCCGTTTGCAGCGCCGGCAGCACGTAATTCACGCTTTTGCGCGTCAGGTAAAAGGCGGCGTACCCGATGACCATGTACAGCAGCAGCCGCGGGCGCAGCGCGCGGTAACGATGATCGATTTCAGATGCTGAGCGTGCTTGCATAGCCGCCTCCCTGGTGCTGACTATAAGAAGGTGAAAAGGAAAGGGGATGAGATAAAGTCCGGAGTGGCTAAGACTTTTTCCTAGTTAGTCGGCGGTTTGTTGCAAATTTGTGGGCAGGTTAACAATTACCCGGGTGCCGCGCTGCGTTTCCAGCGTCAGTTCGCCGCCGAGCGCGCTGACCCGTTCGCGCATTCCCTGAATGCCGAAGCCCGGCGCGTTGCCCGCATGGATGCCGACGCCGTTGTCCCGTACCTCGAGGTGCAACATGGCGCCTTGCTGATACAAAACGATGGCGACTTCGCTGGCCTCGGCGTGTTTGCACACGTTGTTGAGCAGCTCTTGCAGCAGCCGGTAGAGGGTGAAGCGCACCGTCTCGCCGGCGGGCGTGTCGGTCAGGCGGTAGTCGAAACGGCAACGGATGCCCCGTTCGCTAAAGGCGAATTCGCTCAGCAGGTGGTGAAGCGCGTCTTTGAACGCCAGCTCGTCCAGCGCGGGCGGGCGAAGTTGGCGCAGCAGCTGGCGCGTGGAGTGATGAATGCGCCGGGCGAGATCGCCTATCTGGTTCGCGGCGGCCTGGGTTTGCGCCGGATCGCGCGCCCGCTTGACCAGCTGCGACTGAATTTGAATGGCGGTGATGTTCTGGCCGATTTCATCGTGCAGCTCGCGCGCCAGGTTCTTTCGCGTGTCTTCTTCGGTGTGGATCAGTTTTTCGGTTAATGCCCGCCGCGCCGCCAACTCTTCTTCCAGGCGTCGGCGATAGTGGTGCAGGTTTTGCGCCAGGTGCTGCTGACGGCTGATGGCGATGCCCAGACCGATGCCGAGCAGCGCCTGGGTCGCCAGAAAGATTTCCAGCTCGACCAGATTGCCGAACCCCACGCCGACCTGCCGCGCGATGGTGATCATCATGCTGCCGAGCAGGCCGGACAGCACGCCACCCTGCCAACCGAACTTCCACGCCATCACCACGTTCGGCAAAAACACCACGATCAGCAGCAGGCGCTCGATTTCCGGCGACAGCACCATCTGCGTACCGATGCCGATAACGAAAAACAGGCTGCACCAGATGATTAAGGACGCGCGCAGCGGCGGGTTGGCGGTGTCCAGCCCCAGCAGATGGTAGCGGTGCTGCTGGCGCAGAAATTCAAAGATCAGGTAGACGAACGGGGTCAACAAAACACCGCCGGTAAACGACGCCAGACCGAGCAGCATCGCCGGGCTCTGCGCGAAAGGTGACAGCAGGGCGGTATTGAGCAGCGAGGCGGCGGTCACTGCGGCCAGCAGCAGCGTCAGCCGTTGCCAGTAGAGCGGAAAACGGCGCCAGACCCGTTGCGCGAGAAGAGCCGGGATCAGGGTGATGAACGGGGCGGCCAGCAGGCCGTAGCCGCTCAGCAGGCGTTCGCCGTGCAGCCAGAACAGCAGCAGCACCGGCGGCGCTATCAGGGCGGGCCAATAGCGCCGCCCCAGCAAGATCAGCAGCGCGAGATAGACGCCGTGGGGCAGAAACAGCGCCGCCTGATTGCCGTTGTGGGTCAGATAGAAACCGAGCGTCCACAGCATCAGCCAGCCGCTGCCCCAGGCCAACAGGATAAACAGCGAGATAACCCAGCGCCGTGAGCGGAGTGACATCAATGCCCCGCCAGCAGCTGATGATCGAGGGCGAAATGCACCAGCTCGATGGTGCTGTTGCACTGCAGCTTGCCCAGGACGTTGGCGCGATGTACGTGTACCGTTTTATGGCTGAGATCGAGCTTGAAAGCGATCTCCTTTACGCTGTCGCCTTTGACCAGCAGCTCGAAGATTTCGCGCTCGCGCGGGGTCAGCACTTCCAGCGCCGTGGCCGGCTGCTCGCCGCCGCGCAGCGCCCGCAGCGCGTCGGCGCACAGGTAATGGCCGCCCATATCGACGGAGCGCACCGCCTGCACCAGCTCTTCCGGCCCGCAGCGTTTGGTCAGATAACCGCTGGCGCCGGCATCCAGCGCGCTCTGCACGAAGGTGGGGGAGTCATAAATGCTGAGTATGATCGCGCGAAACTGCGGCTTCTGCGCCCGCAGGCGTTTCAACAGGCTCAGGCCGTTTTCATCCGGCATGGCGATGTCCATCACCGCGACGCTGACGTCGTCGCGCAGCAGCGCCGGCCAGGCCGCCGCCGCGCTGCTGTATTGCCCCGCCACGTCGATGTCTGCTTCGAGGCTGAGCAATTGCGCAAACCCGGAGCGCACCACCACATGGTCATCGACCAGTATCACACGGATCATTTTTCGCACTCTGTTGCCGAATCATGATCCTATGATGCCTGCCGCCGCGATGCTGGCAATCAGCCAAGCGCGGTTATGCAATCGATGTAACAGAATCGTAATAAAAGGGCGCCGCCCGCGCCGTCAACGATCCACATCGATGGCGAAATGCCGCCACAGCGCGGCTCGCCGTTCCTCTTCCGAATGCAGCGTCGTTTCGTGGCGTTGGTGATCTTCGGTCACGATCAGCTTCATGTCGCTGAGGGTCACTCGGCCCAGTTCGGTCGGCTGTGAACACACCAGACGCTGGGTGAAGTGCGACTGCGGCGAGGTGCTGTGGAAGTGGCACATCTCGTCGAATTCATGCGGTTCGCGCGGCTGAACGGTAAAGCGATACAGGGTTTTGGCATGCGAGCGCTGGTCGCCGTTGCGGCGTTCCAGCAGGTAATATTCGCCTTCCCGCTCCAGGTGGAAGGTGCCGCTGGCCTGCGGTTGCGGCTCGGCAACGACGATTTTGAGCGGCGTCAGGAAGGAATCGCCGAAACCGACGTCCACCAGCCAGGCC
The DNA here is from genome assembly GCF_903970925.1 of Serratia sp. ME47. Taxonomy (NCBI): domain Bacteria; kingdom Pseudomonadati; phylum Pseudomonadota; class Gammaproteobacteria; order Enterobacterales; family Yersiniaceae; genus Serratia; species Serratia sp. ME47. The sequence continues at coordinate 19,437 of NZ_CAJCKE010000023.1, forward strand.
TGGCCCGCCAGATCCACCCGCAGCGCCAGATGGTCGTAGGGCGGGCCGAAATGGCCGTCGCGCGCGCGGATCTCGCCGGAGATAAAGCTCACCCTGAAACCGATCTCCCGCAGCAGCAGGGCGAACAGCGTATTCAGCTCATAACAGAAACCGCCGCGGTTACGCTCGACCACTTTGTTGAACAGCGCTTCGGGCGCCAGCTGAATACCCTGATGATAAATAATGCTCAGGTTCTCGAACGGCACGCTCAGCATGTGGCGATGGTGCAGCTGTTGCAACGTGGGGAGATCGGGGCGGGCGACGCCGGTAAAGCCGATATGCTGCAGGTAGCGTTGGGTGTCCACAGGGTGTCTCGCATGAGAAAAAGTAGGCTTAAAATAGCGGGCTTTGTGGCGTTTGTGAGCGCATTACGTGCTGCGCCTCGGCAGCCGGATTACTTTCCCGACGGGCGTCTTAGGTAAAGCGCCGGGTTCAGTGAGCGCAGATGCATTTTCAGTACGGTACCCCGTTGAAAGAGATAGTTGAGTACGGTCAATGACAGCAGTTCGGTCAGCAAGGTGCTGTAAGCGGCGCCCATCATGCCGTATTGCCGAATCAGGCCGTATGACAGGGGAATGTTAATGATAAACACCAACAACATTTTGCGGGAAAGGAAGCCGTAACCGGAAAACAGCACGATGTATTTATAGGCCACGGTCCCCAGGGCGGAGAGCAGGGTGGCGACGGCCAACACCCCCATGGCGGCATAGGCCGCCAGGTATTGCTCGCCGTACAACAGTGCGATGACCGGTTTGCCCAGCCAAACGATCCCGGCGACGATGGCTAAGGCGATAGCCAGCACCAACCCATTCAGTTTGGCCGCGGCGCGCATCGCGTCTTCGCGCCGATAGGCGAATATTTTCGCGAAGAACGAGGTGATGACGGCATCGGTAACGAACATCCAGGCGGTCGCCAGGGTAATGGCGACCGAGTAAATGCCCAGCACCGCGGCGGAAACGAACCACATCAAAAACAGCTGCGCCAGCCGGGTATAGATGGCGATGGAAACATTGGATACCGCCAACGGCAGGCCGCTGGCGAGCAGATAGCGCACATATTTGCGCCGAATACGGTCGGGGGCCGAAAAGCCCGGATGGCGGCGATGATAAAGATGATGACGGATCAGATAGGGGATGAGGTACACCATCACGATAGGGATGGCCAGAAAGTACAGGTGCAGATCAAAAAACACGATCAGCCAGCGAGCCAACAATGCGCTGGCTAAGCCGGCCACGTTGGCCAGGGTATTGAAACGCGATTCCAGCCGGGCGTCATGGTAAATGGCGAAGACGTCTTTGAGTGAAAAAAACGAGGCCAGGAATGTGGCGGCGCAAAAGTAAAAGGTCGTGAAGTCTTCCCGCAGCCCGGTATAAAGCAAGATGATCGCAGAAAAGGCCAGGAAACAGGCTTGCCTCAGCCGGTTGGTGGAGAACATCAGCGCTGCGCCGGAGCGCGGATTACGGCTAATGCGTTTGAAGAGGATGGTGTCCGACCCCAGCAGCGCCAACGTTTGGGTAATGGCGAAAATCGCCGTGGCAAAGGTAATCTTTCCGAAGCTTTCCGGCCCAATATATTTGGCCATGTAGGCGGTGATGAATATAACGCCGAGGATTGATACCGTCTTTTCCGCTATCATCCAGGAAGCGTTTCTTATTATGCTGAAGTCTATGATCTTTAGTTTCACTGACGCTTCCCTGAATACCTTATGATATAGGATTATTCCGTTTTTTATCCTTTAATAATCACCAAGGCTTTTTTTATATTTTACAATTGAAGTCAATTGCATTTAAACTTTAGCTGGGTCTTTTGTTATGTTGGATTAATGGATGAATCAACGGAATGAGAAAATTCGTAAAATACCTCTATAAGGTTTCGCCTGACTTTATTTATTATCAGCTGTCGCATTATTTTGCTCACGGAAGCTTTGTCAACTTTTTGAATCCTAAAAGTTTTTCCGAAAGGATTTACCACAGAATGCGCTACCCGCGCGAAGAGTTCAGCCTGTTGGCGGACAAGGTGGCGGTGAGGGATTATATATCCAGTCGCGTTTCGGAAAAATACCTAACGCCGGTCATCATGACAACGGAGAACTTCACTGAGCAAGACTATTTGTCGTTGCCTCAATCTTTTGTTATCAAAACAAATAATGCCTCGCAGCAAGTTAAGATTGTCAGAGATAAAGCGCGAGTGAGTTATGATGAGATTGCAAGCACTCTCAAGAAATGGTCAAAAATAACGTATTGGAAGCGCTTTCGTGAGAAGCACTATGCGAAGATCCCACTGCAAATTGTGGTTGAAAACCTGTTGGACATCGAACGCGACGGTGAATTGATCGACTATAAAGTGCATGTTTTTAACGGCAGCCAGCCTTATCTGTTCGTGGAGTTGCTGCGGGGCGGCCCGGAGCCGACGTCGCTGGAGTTTTTGGACCGCCATGCGCATCACTGCTTTTTTACCCAGAAAGATATTCCCCAGATCAACACGTTGCACGCGAAGCCTGACTTTTGGGATGAGATGATTGAGGTCGCCCAAGCCGTTGCCGCCGATCTGGACTACTGCCGGGTCGATTTCTACCTGACGCAAGACAGGCTCTATATCGGCGAGCTGACGCTCACCCCCGGTGCAGGCAATGAAGTGTACCAACCGCGCGCCACCAACCTGCTGCTGGGCGAGCTGATGGCCAAAACCTGAACGCTATGCCGAGCGTTGAGCCAGCTCCCGCAGCCAGCCCAAAAACGCCGCGGCGCCGGGTTTTTCCAGCGTGCGCGGCGGGTAAACCACGTAGTAGGGCTTGCTAAGCGGCAGCGCCGGTTCGGCCAGGGTGACCAGCCGGCCCTCCGCCAGTTCACGGGCGATCAGCCGCCGCTGGCCGAGCAGCACCCCGCGTCCTTGCACGGCGGCGTCGATGGCCAGCGAAGTCAGGTTATAGGTCAGCCCGCGGCGCGGCGGCGGCGAACGGTCGGCGGCGGTGAACCATTCGTGCCAGCCCGGCAGAAACTGGCTCTCCTTGCCCCAATCGACGTGGAGCAGCGGCAGCTGCGTCCAGTCGCCGCGATCGCGCAGCGCCGGGCTGCATACCGGCTGCACCCGATCCTGAAACAGCTGCACCTTTTCCAGCAGCGGGTAATCCTGATCGCCGAAGCACAGCGCGAAATCCGCCGCCGAATGGGCGAAATCGACCGCCGCATGGGTCGCGTGCAGCCGCAGATCGCCGTCGGGGCACTGCGCCAGCCAGTCGCCCAGCGCTGGATTCAGCCATTTAGAGGCCAGCGCCGGCAGGGCGAACACCGTCAGCGCCTGTTTGCCGCGCTGGCGTTCGACGTGTTGCTGCGCCACGCGCAGCGTTTCAAACGCCTCCTGCACGTAGGCCAGGTAGTCCGCGCCCTGTTCGGTCAGCGTGACGCCGCTTTTAGCGCGAATGAACAGCGTGATGCCCAGATGTTGTTCGAGCTGGCGGATCTGTTGGCTGACGGCGGCGGCGGTCAGCGCCAGCGCATCCGCCGCACGGGCCAGGCTGCCGGTGCGAGCGGCGGTTTCGAACGCCAGAATGGCGCTCAGCTTGGGCAAGCGCACACGGGACGGTGAGTGCATGAGCAGGGCTTATCGCTAAGAATTCGTTAGCTTATCCATAACGTATTTTTGTTATGGCGGCAATGCGGCATTCGCTACAGTGGGAGGCATCCGGCTTTCGCACAAGAGGGGAACGTCATGCCGCAACTTGCCGATATTATCGATCTGTCCGCCCACCCCATCGACGACGCCGCGTTCCGCGTCCGCTGCCGGCAAACGCTGGCGCGCGCCGGCGCGCTGGTGCTGCCGGGATTTCTGCGCGAAGCCGCGCTGGCGACGGTGCGGCTGGAAGGCGCCGAACAGCACCATGCGGCGTTTTACGCCACCAGCAAACACAACGTGTATCTACGGCCGCAGGACGACGCGCTGCCGGCCGACCATGCGCGCAACCGGCTGGTGGTGTCGTCCAAGGGCTGCATTACTGACGAGGATATTCCGCCGCAGTCGCCGCTGCGCGCGTTGTACGACGCTCCGGCGTTTCGCGCGTTCCTCTGTGCGGTGCTGGATGAGGCGCAGCTGTATCCCTACGCCGATCGGCTGTCGTCGATCAACCTGCATTACGCCCACACCGGTCAGGAGCTGGGCTGGCATTTTGACAACTCCTCGTTCGCCATCACGCTCCTGATCCAGAAACCGCAGGCGGGCGGGCGCTTCGAATACGTGGAGAACCTGCGCGACGCCGATCGCGGCGAGATGAACTATGCCGGGGTCACGCAGGTGCTGGACGGCGAGCGGGCGGTCAAACAGCTGGCGATGGAGGAGGGGGATTTGGTGCTGTTTCGCGGGCGCAACGCCATGCACCGGGTGACGCCGACCGAAGGCGACACCACGCGCATGCTGGTGGTGCTGGCCTACAATGCGCAGCCGGACGTGATGCTGTCGGAAAGCGCCAGAATGACGTTCTACGGGCGGTTATAGCGGATAAAAAAAACCGCCCCGGAGGGCGGTTTGTCGATTCAGTGCGGGTTCTGCTCTTCGTGAGCCTGCTGTTCCAGCTTCACTTCCTGCGCGCGTTTGCGCAGGCCGAACCAGCCCAGCGTCAGCAGCACCGCCAACACCGGAATGGTGGCGATGGTCCAGGTGCCGTTCGGGTAGTCGAAGGCCATCATTACCACCACGATCAGCAGGAACGCCAGCGTCAGCCACGAAGTGAACGGCGCGCCCGGCATTCTGAACGACACCGGCTGAGCGCGGCCTTCGCGCACGGCTTTGCGCAGGCGCATCTGGCAAACGATGATAAACGCCCAGGAGGCGATGATGCCCAGCGAGGCGATGTTCAGCACGATCTCGAACACCTGCGACGGCACCAGGTAGTTGAGCACCACGCCGATCACGTAGATGCCGCAGGTGACCAGGATGCCGGCGTAAGGCACCTGCTGGCTGCTCATTTTGGCCATCAGCTTCGGCGCGGAGCCGCCCATCGCCAGCGAACGCAGGATGCGGCCGGTGGAGTAGAGGCCGGAGTTGAGGCTGGACAGCGCGGCGGTCAATACCACGATGTTCATGATGGTGCCGATGTAAGGCACGCCCAGCTTGCTGAAGAAGGTGACGAACGGGCTTTGGCCGGCCTGATAGGCGTTCCACGGCAGCAGCAGCACCAGCAGCACCACGGAGCCGACGTAGAACAGACCGATACGCCAGATCACGCTATTGATCGCTTTAGGCATCATTTTGGCCGGATCTTTACACTCGCCGGCGGCGGTGCCGATAAGCTCGATGCCGGCGAAGGCGAAGATCACCCCTTGCACCAGCACCAGCGCCGGCAGCAGGCCGTGCGGGAACATGCCGCCGTTTTCGGTGATCAGGTGCATGCCGGTGGTGTGGCCGGCCACCGGCGTGCCGGTACCGAGGAAGACGACGCCGACAATCAGGAACAGCGCGATGGCGGCGACCTTGATCAGCGCGAACCAGAACTCCATCTCGGCGAACCACTTCACGCCGATCATGTTCATGGTGGCGACGATGCCGAGCGCGCCGAGGGCGAACAGCCACTGCGGCACGTCGGCGAAGGTGCCCCAATAGTGCATGTACAGCGCAACGGCGGTGATGTCGACGATGCCGGTCATCGCCCAGTTGAGGAAATACATCCAACCGGCGACGTAAGAGGCTTTTTCACCGAGGAACTCGCGAGCGTAAGAAACGAAGCTGCCGCTGGAAGGGCGATGCAGCACCAGTTCGCCCAGCGCGCGCAGGATGAAGAAAGAGAAGATCCCGCACACCAGATAGACCAGCGCCAGCGCCGGCCCGGCCAGTTCGAGACGGCCGCCGGTACCGAGGAACAAGCCGGTGCCGATGGAGCCGCCGATGGCGATCATTTGGATTTGCCGGTTGCCCATGCTTTTGTGATAACCGGATTCATGAGAGTCTAGCCAGCGTCTTCTGGCGGCGTGTTTTTCATCCGCAGACTGTTTTTGTGAGTGCATTATCTGTCCTGTTTACCTGTCTATGTTAACCCTGCTCTTACCGAGAGCAAACGATTGCTATGACCAATCGTCATGAGAATGAGGTCGTGGCATCATTCCGCTGTTTATTGTGTATACAGCCATCATTAAAATAACGGCGAAGCATGCTACCTTTTCTCCGTAATGGTGGCAAAAAATACTGCGCATAAAACGTGAACAAGTGTGTTTATTTTTTAATCCAAATATAAAAGGATATATTATTCAAAAAGATGTGATGTTTTATCAAGACGGAAATATCGAGGAATAAAAAGTGATTAAAATCACAAAATAATAATTACCGTGCAAATTACAGGGTGTTGTTCTTATATTTCGCGGTGAGAAATAAGGGGAAAGGAAATGGCGACCCGCGCAGAAAATGGCATCAGCAGCGGGTCGGTTGGCGCGTAACGAGTCTTAGGCCGATTCACCGGCCGGCAGGGCCGATGCGGGCAGGCCGAACAGCTTGTCGAATGCCCAATTGAACACGAAGGTATAACAAGGAATGATGACGATCAACGCCATATCCAGCAGCAGCGCCTGCCACAGCGTGATGCCCATCCACCAGGCGATCAGCGGGATCAGATACACTACCAGCGTCAACTGAAAGCCGACGGCGTGCAAAATGCGGCGTTTGAGCGTGCGGGCGCGCGACGCCTGGCGGCTTTCCCACCACTCGAATACATAGTTGTAAATAAAGTTCCAGCTTACCGCGATGGTGGTGATCACCACCGCCAGCGGCCCGGTGGTGCTTGGCGCGTGGCCCGACAGCAGCGCCAGCCCCAACGCCGAGATCGCCATGCCGATGATTTCATAAGCGGTGACATACACCAGTTTGCGTTTGACGCCTTGCATCGTTTTCTTCCGATCTGTTTTTAGTTGCCTCTGTGGCGACGGCGGCTAAGATAACCTCAATCACATTGATAGAAAAAGTCAGGAGTTGTCAGTTAATCTGACAGGTTGAACAATGAATTTTTCCAGCGACAACATCGAACTGTTTTTGGCGGTGCTCGATCGCGGCTCGTTTTCCGCCGCCGCCCGCGCGCTGCGGCGCGTGCCCTCCGCCGTCAGCATGGCCATCGCCAACATGGAGGCGGAGCTCGGTTTCGCCTTGTTCGACCGTTCTCACCGTGAACCGACGCCGACCGCGCTGGCGTTGGCTCTGGCGCCGCACGCCCGCCTGATCGCCGGGCAGCTCAAGCAGCTGCAGGTGCACGCCATCGAACTGTCCCAGGGGCTGGAGAGCCGGCTTTCGATCGGCGTGGCGTCGGATATCAACGGCGCCGGCCTGCTGGCGGCGGTGAAAACGCTGTCGCAGCGTTATCCGCTGCTGAACATCGAAGTGCTCAGCGCGCCGCAGGACGACGTGTTGCACATGCTGCACGAGGGGCGCATCGGCGTTTGTCTGGCGTTCGGCGGGCTGAACGTCAACAGCGCGGAACAGTTCCACTTCGTGGGCGCGGAGTCACTGGTGGCGATGCTGTCACCGCAGCACCCGGCGCTGGACGGCGCGGCGGGCGAGCTGTTTCTCGAGGATCTGGTCAACGTGCGGCAGATCATGGTAGCCAGCCGCGATCTGCCGATCGGCGATCTGCGTCCCCAGGTGGCGGAGGCTTACTGGCGCACCGACAGCCTGCCGATGGCGCTGAACATGGTGGAAGCGGGTCTGGGGTGGGGCAATTTTCCGCTGTCGTTGGCCGAGCCGCTGCTGGCGCAGGGGCGGTTGGTGCGGCTGAAGTTCAAAAACACCAAGAACGAGCTGCGCTTGCCGATGCATTTGATCTGGCTTAAGAATCGCCCGTTGGACAAAGCGGCGCGCGAACTGGTCGCGCTGATGCGCGAGGCGCCGCAGGAAAGCTGACGCCCGCTGCGTTTGCTTACTCCGGGTGGCGTTTACGCCACCAGAAACGCACCAGCAGGATGGCGACGATCGCCAGCGCGACAAACAGCAGGCTGGAGAGCTTTTTGTCGAAGCCGGTAACGAAGCGTTCGATCGCCTGGCCGCCAAAATAACCGAGCATGACGAAGATCGTCGCCCATAACATGGCGCCGAGGATGTTCAACGGCACGAAGCGCGACGGCGGCAGGCGGCTGGCGCCGATCAACACCGGGCCGATGATGCGGAAACCGTACATGAAACGCACCCCGATAACGAACAGCATCGGGTGGCGGGCGATCAGCCTTCTGGCGCGCGCGATGCGTTTTTCCTGTCCCTTGAGCCGCGAGATGACGCGGCCTTCAAACCGGCGGCCGGCGAAGTACAGCAGCTGGTCTCCCATCATGCCGCCCAGCGCCACCACTGCGATCACCCACGGCCAGTGCAACAGCCCTTCATGAGCGGCGATGCCGCCCAGCAGCGTGATGGTTTCCCCTTCCGCCAGGCAGCCGATAAACAACGCCCAGTAACCGTAGTCCGTAATATAGTGGGCTAAATCGGTCATTCCTTACTCCTTATGTGGCTGACGCATAAGGGCAAGTATACGCCCGATTGCTAACCTTGGGCGATCTGGGCCACCAACGCTCTGCGCCGCTGCAGGCTCTCCGCCATCTGCGCCTGTACCCTGGCGTAAATGTGCGGCGGGGCCAATTCCGGCGTGCCGCCCTCGAACGGCGGCGCCGGGGCGTATTCCAGATAGAGCTGGATCATTTGGGCGGTCTCTTCGCCGTGCAGTTCGGCGATCAGCGCCAGTGCGAAATCGATGCCGGCGGTGACGCCGCCGCCGCTGATCACATTGCCGTCGCGCTCCACGCGCGCTGAGCTCGGCACGGCGCCGAACAGCTTCAGGCTGTCGCGCATCGACCAGTGGCAGGCGGCGCTTTTGCCTTGCAGCAGACCGGTGGCGGCCAGGATCAGCGAACCGGTGCACACCGAGGTCAGGTAGCGGGCATCGGCGCCCAGCCGACGGATCTGCTGCATGAAGGCCTCATCTTGCAGCGCCTGGGTGCAGCCGCTGCCGCCCGGTACGCACAGCACGTCGCAGCGCGCGATCTCCGGCAGCGGGCGCAGCTGGGTGAAGTGCAAGCCTTCCGACTCGACATCCGCGCCGTCTACCGAGGCGACGACGATTTCCGCGCCCGGCATGCGGCGCAGGAACTGCAAGGGGCCCGTGAAGTCGAGCTGGGTGACGCCTTGATAGATGGGAAATACAATCACGAGTGATTCAGACATGATATTCGCCTCATTTTTATCGTTGGACCTGGGTCATAATAGCCGCCCTGTTTTTGGCTGATATGACAGATAACCCTCAAAAAGCGCCATCATGAAAACGATCGGTTTTGTGGTTTTTCCCGGTTTTAACCTGCTGGACTTTGCCGGGCCGCTGGCGGCGTTCGATAACGTCAGCCAGTTCACCGACCCGCCGGCCTACCGTTGTGTGGCGATCTCGCCGCAGGGCGGCATGGTCGCCAGCTCGGCCGGGGTGGAAATCGCCACGCAGCCGTGCGGCGACGAGCGTTTCGATACGTTGGTGGTGGCCGGCGGCAGCGGCAACGTGATGGCGGCGCAATCACCGGCGCTGGCGGCGTTCCTGGCCAACCAAAGCCGACGAGCGCGGCGCATCGCCAGCGTATGTACCGGCGCGTTTATTCTGGCGGCCTGCGGGCTGCTGGACGGCAAGCGCGCCACCACTCACTGGTATCACGCGGCGCGGCTGCAGCAGAACTACCCGCGCATTCGCGTCGACAGCAACCGCATCTTCATTCGCGACGGGGATATCTGGACCTCGGCCGGCATCAGCGCCGGCATCGATCTGGCGTTGGCGCTGATCGAAGACGACCTGGGCGCCACCCTGGCGGCGGCCGTGGCGCGGCAGCTGGTGGTCTATCACCGCCGCCCCGGCGGGCAGTCGCAGTACTCGCTGCTGCTGGCGCTGAATCCGTCGTCGGATCGCATGCGCACCGCGCTGTCGTACGCGCGCGAGCATTTGCATCTGCCGCTGTCGGTGGCGGATCTGGCCGACGCCGCCTGCCTGAGCGAGCGGCAATTCGGCCGGCTGTTCCGCGCCGAAACCGGGCAGACGCCGGCCAAGGTGATCGAGCAGCTGCGGGTAGAGGCGGCCAGAGGGCGTATTGAAGAGAGCGCCGAACCGCTGGAGGCGATCGCCCGCTCGGTGGGGTTCAGCGATCCGGAGCGTATGAGGCGGGCGTTTATCCGCGTATTTGGCCTGTCTCCGCAGGCGATCCGCCGGCTTGGCCGCGCGGGATAACTTTTTTGCCACGCCTGGCGGCGGGGCGCATCAGAGGAGCAACGGATGTATCAGGATTTTGAGAGCGAATTGAGCTGGGCGATGCGCCATATGCCGCGCACCCGGGCGGCGGTGGCGGCGTTGCCGGACCTGCACGGGGTGCGGTTGGCGTGCAATATGCACCTGGATCTGAAAATGGCGCCGCTGGTGGCCGGCCTGCTGGACAAGGGCGCGGCGATCTTTCTGACCACCTGCAATCCCACCACGGTACAGAACGACGTGGTGGCCTGGCTGGAACGGCGGGGCGCGCAGGCTTACGCCTGGCGCGATATGAACGCCGGCGAATGGTCGGAATCTTTCGATCGCGCGCTGGCCTGGCGGCCGACTCACCTGTGCGAAATGGGAGCGGATCTGACCACCCGTCTGCACCAATCGTCGAACGGCCCGCAGATCGTCGCCGGGCTGGAGGCCACCGGATCAGGCATCAGCCGGTTGAACGGCGTGGCGCCGCGCTACCCGATCTTCAACTGGGACGATCTGCCGGTGAAAGAAGGGCTGCATAACCGGCACATGGTTGGGCTGACCGCCTGGCATACCTTCTTCCAGACCACCCATTTGACGCTGCACGAGAAGCGCGTGCTGGTGATCGGTTACGGCCTGGTCGGGCAGGGCACGGCGGCCGCGGCCAGAGCCTACGGCGGCCAGGTGATGGTGGCGGAAATCGATCCGGCGCGTGCGCTGCAGGCGCGTTATGACGGCTGGCAGGTGGTGGATCTGGCGAGCGCGGTCGTGCAGGCGGACGTTATCGCCACCGCGACCGGCGCGAAAAACGTGCTCTCGGCGCAGCATCTGCAACAGGCGCAGGACGGCGTATTTATCCTCAACGTCGGCCACGTGGCCGAAGAGATCGACGTCGGCTTCCTCAAGAGCCTGCCGCACCACGAGCCGATGCCTTATGTGAATGCTTACCAACTGAATGAAAAGACGGTCTATTTGCTGGCCAACGGCTCGATGTTCAACCTGACCGCCGGCTATGGCGACAGCCTTAACGCCTTCGACGTCACGCTGGCGGTGATGGCGGCCGGCATCGGCCATATCGTCGGCGCGGGAGCGCGGCAAACGCCGGGGCTGTACCTGTTGCCGCAGTCGGCGTGGCAGCCGGCACTGTAACTTTTTCCCCGCGGGCGTTCATCCCAGAGCGCCCGCGGGCTGTACCGATTTTCGGCCGACAGAATTTGTCACAAATCCGCCATACAATCCCAGTGCCAAGCGCTGAACCCTCACATATAATTCGCTGAGTTCAAGCCCCCATTTCAGAGTAATGCCTGTGAAAATACGTGTTTTGGTTCTGACTCTGCTCGCTTTACAGACGGGCGCGGGCTTTGCGCCGCGCGCGCTGGCCAGCGATAACGCCGCCGCCCTGCACGCCGCCCAGCCGGAGCTGGCTTCCGGCAGCGCGATGGTCGTCGATATGCAAACCCATAAGGTGATGTACGCGCGCAACCCGGATGAGGTGGTGCCGATCGCCTCGATCACCAAGCTGATGACCGCCATGGTCACGCTGGACGCGCACCTGCCGCTCGACGAGATGCTGTCGGTGGACATCCACCAGACGCCGGAGATGAAAGGGGTGTATTCGCGGGTGCGGCTGAACAGCGAAATCAGCCGCAAGGATATGCTGCTGCTCGCGCTGATGTCGTCGGAAAACCGCGCGGCCGCCAGCCTGGCGCACCACTATCCGGGCGGCTACAGCGCCTTCATTAAAGCGATGAACGCCAAGGCCAGGGCGCTCGGCATGACCAATACCCATTATGTGGAACCGACCGGGCTCTCTATTCATAACGTGTCGACGGCGCGCGATTTGACCAAACTGCTGATCGCCACCAAGCAATATCCGTTGATCGGCCAGCTCAGCACCACCACCGAACGCATGGCCAGCTTCAAGGATCCCAACTACACGCTGCCGTTCCGCAACACCAACCACCTGGTGTACAACCCGAAATGGAACATTCAACTGACCAAGACCGGCTTCACCAACCAGGCGGGGCACTGCCTGGCGATGCGCACCGTGATCGGCAACCGCTCGGTGTCGCTGGTGGTGCTGGACGCCTTCGGCAAATACACCCACTTTGCCGACGCCAACCGTCTGCGCAGCTGGATTGAAACCGGCAAGGTGACGCCGATCCCGGCTGCCGCGCGTGACTATCGCCGCCAAAAAGACGCCCGTCTGGCGAAGAACGACAGCGAATAACCCGCCTGGCGGTCCGCCCGTTTGCGGCGGGCCGCTATCGGCCCTCGGGCCGTCTGATGACAAATCCCCGCTCGCGATCGCCGTCGAAGCCCGCTTTCAGGTAGAGCTGGTGCGCGCCGGTGCGTTGCTGCCCCGACAACAGCATCACCTTGTAACAGCCTTTGCGCCAGGCCAGCTGCAGCGCGTATTCGATCATGGCGAGCGCCACGCCGTGGCCGCGGTAGGGCTCCGCCGTCACCACGTGTTCGATGACGCCGAACGGTTGTGCCTGATGCGCCAGCCCCGGGATCAGCGCCAGCATGCAGGTGGCGATCGGGTGATCTTCTTTCGCCGCCACCACCAGACGGATCGCCGGATCGTCCAACAGGCGTTGCAGGGTACGGCGCGCATCGTCGGCGCGCAGCGGCGCGTCCTGCGGGCGCAGCTCGTGATACAAGGCTAACAGGCCGTTGAGATCGTCCGGCTGCGCCAGGCGATGAATGATGCTCATGGTTGCTCCTTTCCGCCGCTTCAACGGTAATCCGCTATCCTCCATTAATACCACAACGTTTGCCGGAGGGGATGTTATGAGTCAGGTTTCGACCTTTGTCATGTTCCAGGGAGAGGCGCAGCGGGCGATCGATCTCTACAGCCAGGTGTTCGAGCGTTTTCGGCTCATGCAGGTGCAGCATTACGATCCGACGCCGGACGGCCGGCGGTTGATCAAGCATGCGTCCATCGATTTTGATCGGCAGAACCTGGTGTTTACCGATAGCCCGATCAGCCATGACTTCAGCTTTACCCCGGCGGTGTCGCTGTTCATCAACCTGCCTAACGAAGAAGCGTTGGAGCGGGCGTTCCATCGGCTGGCGGAGGGCGGCAAGGTGCTGATGCCGCTCGATGACTACGGCTTCAGCGCCCGTTTCGGCTGGCTCAACGATCGTTTCGGCCTTTCCTGGCAGCTCAATGTGCCGGCGGGCGATCTGCCCTGAGCTCAGCGCGCGGTGTGCAAAAGGGATGGTAGCGCCTACTGTTGTTTCATATGCTTATCGCCATGGCGGCAGGGCTCTCTGCCGTGGGCAATACCGACAACATCATGGAAAGGTGCGCTTTGATTGATTTTGACCGCTATGTTGAGCAAGCGAAGTCTTACGGAGAGTGGCCGGGCGGGCATGTGGACATGTCGTCCGGTTGCGTCGAGGGGTTGAGCTATCGTCTGTATCGGCACGCAGCCGAGAGTGAAGACGCGATCGTGGTTTATCACGGCGGCGGGGTGAACAGCGCCGCCGGGTATGACGTTCTTGCGCGCCAGCTGGCCGCCGAGCCGACGCTCGCGGTGTGTCTGGTGGATATCCGTGGACATGGCGATTCCACGGGAGAGCGGGGGACGGTTGAGCGGCCTGAGCGTATTTGGCGCGATGTCGATGTCATCCTGGCGGAAATGCGCCGCCGGTTTCCGTTGGCGCGCAGGCACCTGCTGGGCCATTCGAGCGGCGCCGGCATGTTGCTCAACTACCTGACCCGTTACCCTGGCGAACAGCAGGCGGACAGCCTGATCATGCTGGCGCCCGAGCTGGGGCCATTTTCCGGGATGGCCCGCGATCTGGCGGCGACGGCCCGTTTTGCGCAGGTGCGACAATGGCCGTTTGTCGCCAATGCGCTCAGCGGCGGGCGCTGGTTTGGGCACGTTCGGGCGGTCAGCCTGAATTTTCCCCCGGCTGTGCTGGCCGCCGCCCCCGATTTTGTCTGCCAATACAGCGTCAATATGGCTAACGCGTTGACGCCTCGCGCCCCGGCCAGGCAACTGGCGGCGCTGCGATTACCGACCTTGCTGCTGGCGGCAGCGCAGGATGAGTTGTTCAATGCGCAAGCGATGCAGCGCTTCGTCGAGCAACATGGCAACGCCCAAACCGCCTTTGGTTTGCTTGAAGGCAGCACGCATTTATCGTGCGTATTTGATGCCCATCGCCTTGTCCTTCAACATATCTCGCGTGCGGCCGCTACCGGATCCGATGAGGGGCCGGCGGGCGAGGGGGCTTAACGTCGGCGCGGGGCGGCCATTGCTGGCCTGGCGTTTTCCTCTCTCATCCTATATCCCTGCATGGCGCTTAACCGCTATGCTAAACAAATAATAAATGTGAATGTAAAAGGATGAATCATTTTGGCAGGAAGTAGCTTACTCACTCTCATCGACGACATCGCCTCATTGCTGGACGATGTCTCTTTAATGAGCAAGATGGCGGCGAAAAAAACCGCCGGGGTGCTGGGGGACGATCTGGCGCTCAACGCGCAGCAGGTCACCGGCGTTAAAGCCGACCGCGAGCTGCCGGTGGTGTGGAGCGTCGCCAAAGGCTCGCTGATCAACAAGGCGATCCTGGTGCCGTTGGCGCTGCTGATCAGCGCCTTCGCGCCCTGGGCGATTACGCCGCTGCTGATGGTGGGCGGCGCCTACCTGTGTTACGAAGGGTTCGAAAAGGTGTTCCATAGCCTGAGCCCCGGCAAGGCGGCGCAGGAGGAGACATCCGACGGGCCCGGCGCCAATGAGGACGCCGCGGCCTATGAAAAACGCAAGGTCAAGGGGGCGATACGCACCGATTTTGTGCTGTCCGCCGAGATTATCGCCATCACCTTGGGCACGGTCGCCGGCGCCACCTTCAGCCAGCAGGTGATCGTCTTGTGCGGCATCGCCGTCGTGATGACGCTCGGTGTGTACGGCATTGTCGCCGGCATCGTCCGCCTGGACGATCTGGGGCTGTATCTGAGCCGCAAACGCAGCGCGGTGGCGCGCTCCCTCGGCGGCGGCATCGTGCGCGCCGCGCCTTATTTGATGAAAACGCTGTCGATCGTCGGCACTGTCGCCATGTTTATGGTCGGTGGCGGTATTCTGACCCACGGTTTGCCGCCGGTGCATCATCTGTTCGAAGACTGGGCCTCGTACACCACTGTGGTGCCGACGTTTGGCCATCTTTTGCAGGGGGTGATCCCGGCGCTGTTGAACGTGGCGTTCGGGCTGGTGGCCGGCGGTGTCGTGCTGGCGGTGGTGTCGGCGCTGGGCGCCGTGCGCGCGCGTTTCAAGGCTTGATGAAAAGTCTCGCCCCGGGAGGGGCGGGACGTATCAGACGAATTAAAAGATCAGTTTGAGAACGCCGGTAATCGTCAACAAACCCACGATGAAGATGATGGCGACAATCCACAGAATAATTTTCATTGGCTTCTTCCTTACCGGTTAAAGGTGGGGCGCGATTGGCGCTAACTTAATGAAATCATTCTTCACTATAGACGCTATCTCTCTATCGTGCGTCGTCATGCCTTCACGGGCGCCGCTTGTCGCCCGCGCCCAGCGCGCGCTGCATAATCTGCGTGTCGCGCCATTCCCCCAGCTTGAACCCCACCGCTTTTAACGTCCCTGCACTGGTGAAGCCGAGTGACTGATGCAAGGCCAATGAGCCGCGGTTGGCGGCGGAATCGCCGACGATCGCCAGCATCTGGCGCCAGGGGCCTTGTTCGCAGCGGGCGATCAAGGCGCTTAGAAGCGCTCTGCCGATGCCTTTACCCTGTTGCCCTTCGGCGATGTACACCGAGTCTTCCACGGTAAAGCGGTAAGCCGGCCGGGGGCGATAAGGCGTGGCATAACAATAACCCACAATGACGCCTGCGCTTTTCGCCACCAGCCAGGGCAGGCCGGCCTCCCGCACCTTGCTCAGGCGCAGCTGCATTTCCGCCAGCGTCGGCGGCTGCTCTTCAAATGAGGCCGCGCCGTACAGCACGTGCTGGGTGTAAATACGCAGCACGGCGGCCATATCGTTCGGTGTGGCGTCAAGAAGGCTGAGTACGGGGGCGGAGAGCGTTGTCACGTGTCTGTTTACCTTGAAAATCAGCGGATAAACGCCATTATGCGCGCTGCTCGTCGCCGGGATAAATCGGGTTTTCTTATGGTGAGATAAGAAAACCCTATGGGGTCGTCAGCCGCGCATCAGCCGGGTGAGAAAGGCAGGGTTGCCGGCGATATCGCGTTCCCTTATCCAGCGGCTAACCAGTTAGCAAACTTGTAATAATGTACGTAACTTCTACCGTGTGTGTACGGGGATTCTAAAGCCCGATGCCATGTGAGGGGTAGAGCGGAAGTAGGCTCATTTCCATATGTTTGCCATCTGCATATGATCAACATATATGTAGACTCCGCATCTACCCAGTCTGTATTTTACCGATGGTCTATGCCTGCTCCCTTGCCAGCAAGAAGAGCAAAAAACGTAAGTCAGCGGGCAAAAGTTCCTTCGGGATCTTTGATCGTAATAGTGTAGGTTTTATCAAAGCGGCCACCTGTTGCTACATTAGTACCAAATAATCTGCCTGATACTCGTATGTTAACAACGGTAGGTTTAACCGGTATGCCCTTAATCCTGACGCAATTGTGAGCCGGAGAGTCATTGCAATATTCTAAACTTAATCCCGTATCGGAAGGAATAATTTCACCCACAAATTTCTCTTTTCCATTCTTATCCAAAGAAAACACGGCTCCGCCGTTTATATTTATCTCACTGGAATACGGCGCTCCGACTAATGCATCGCTCAGAGAGTTACCATCAGGGGTCACATCGGCATGTAAAGTGCATCCCGATAATATAAATGAAAAAGCAGCAACTGAGAATCTCTTCATGGTCATTTCAATGGTTTAAAAACCATACCCCCGAAGAACCTATTGATAAAAAATTGTAAGTCTTTTTTCTGTTTAATCCAGTTGGTTGAACGCCCCCAAGAGAATAACTTTAAATTAACATGTCCATTGGCATCCTGTGTTACGGGACTATCCCAAACAACCCAGTGCGTAGGTAGGGTTGTGTTGTCTTTACTACCTTCAAGAAGTCCATCATTTATTAATGCTATGACTTTATATCCTTGAGCAATATAATTATTAAACTCTCTAATTCCCTGGACACCAGCCTGAGTAATTCCTGCATTGCTGAATGTTTTTTCATAGCCTGCTTTTTCAAACCATTCCGTTAGTGTTTGCCACATAGTGACTCCGGCGCTAGGGGAATCAAGGGTATCAAAACTAAATATCGCATTTTCTGAATCCCTTAGCCCTGCCAGAGTCATCCAGTCAAGGCCAGAGATGTCATCATAAAAATGGCCCGCAGGATGTTTACATCCTTCTCCTGGAGATATCTTAAGCTCACCGACTTTAGTTTTTCCATATCGCCAAAGCTCCCTTGCAGCCTGAGCATACACATCAGGACGATCTTTTTGCAGGCAATAAAAAAATGCAGCGGGACCGCATACGCTGGCACTTGCCTGAGATGGATAAGACTGGTGATAAAATCGATCGTTGATATCAGAATCAACTTTATTCTTTTCAAACGGATCGTGTGGAGTTCCAATAGGATATTCTTTCGCAATAAATGGACGCTCCGGGATAGTGATTCTAATATGTCTTGTTTCGACCCCTTGGCCCTCAGACTTCGCTGTGCCTTTTGACTCAAAATAACATGGATTCTCTCTCTTAACCGGAGACCAAGCTTTGCCCGATGAAAACTCTTCAAGCGTGTACATTTTAGTGAAAGGAACCGGTGTCATACGGTGCGTATGTAGCAGGGTTTTCCGGTAGAGTATGACTTCCATAATATAAATGGTGGAGAGATAGTCATTTATATCTCCTGTCATGTGACTCTGCGTTTCATAGTTATCCTGAAAAGGCTGTTTTTTTACATCAATCAGGGAGTGTTTATTCCTGTCTGCGTCCATGCGATAAATACACAGATCATACAGCAAAAAATCAGCTGGGACATTAGAGTTAATACGAGTACTGAGGTGGTAAACAGTCATAATTAATCCATTAATATATGTAGGTTAACATTTTCAGCGGATTCAACATAATGCTATGCCGCTATCCCTTAGTTATCGGTGCTCCGTGAGAGTGTTCGGGAACAGCAAAGGCTATCATCGGCGCGCTGAAAATGGAGGGGCTGTCTGTCCCTATGGGCTGGTCTATTGGAGAACGCCGGAAATAAATATACCATACCGAACATATTTTGGGCAAAGTGGTGTTTTATCACCCACATGGCGCTTTAGCGCCATTCATTGATGAGTATTGGAGCAATACGCGTAACGAACGCGATTCCTTCACGGCTGAATGGAGACGGCATTGGCCATTGGTGGTTGATGAGTAGAAGTGGCAACTATCATCGTTTATCTGAAAAACGCATTTGAAAGGTTCCCCTAATGCTGAAATTTTCCTCGATCACGTAACAACAGCGCCATCCGTAGCCCGCTGGTATTGCGGGCACCGGATGAGCCTGAGGTGGCCGAATTTACCAGCCTTTCACCGCGCCGCCGTTGAAGATTTTTTCGGCGGCTTTGGCCACTTCGTCCGACTCATAGGCCTTGATGAAGTTCTGCACGTTCGGCGCGTCCTTGTTGTCTTCGCGAGTGACGATGATATTGGTGTACGGCGAGTCTTTATCTTCGATGAAGATGCCGTCTTTGGTCGGCGACAGGCCGGTTTGGTTGATGTAGGTGGTGCTGATGACGGCGACGGTGACCTTCGGATCGTCCAGCACATGTGGCAACTGCGCGCCTTCCAGCTCCATGATCTGGTAATGATGCGGGTTGGCGCTGATATCCAGCGCGGTAGGCAGCAACCCTTTGCCAGGCTTCAGGCTAATCAGCCCGGTTTTTTCCAGCAGCAGCAGGGCGCGTCCCAGGTTGGTCGGATCGAGCGGAATGGCGATCACCGCCCCGTCCGGCAACTCTCTCAGCGATTTTATCTTTTTGGAGTAGCCGGCCATCGGGAAGACGAAGGTATTGCCGACCGCCACCAGCTTATAGCCGTGATCTTTGTTTTGCTGTTCGAGGAACGGGCGGTGCTGGAACACATTGGCGTCCAGTTCGCCTTTGTCGGTGGCGTCGTTCGGCAGCAGCGAGCCGCTGAAACCGACCAGTTCGACGTCCAGCCCGTATTTCTCTTTCGCCACCTGCCTGGCGACTTCCGCCACGTCCTGTTCCGCGCCGTTGATGACGCCGACTTTGATATGGTTTTGGTCGGTTTTTTGATCGCAGCCCTGAAGCGCCAAGACGGCGGCGAAGGCCGCCGCCAGAGGGGTGATACGCCAGCGTAAGGTCATCGAACTCTCCCTGAAAAGAACAATAAAATCAGTTGGTTTTTGTTCTTACAGCTAAGCCTGAACCGCCGATGAAGTCAAACGCTCGTTCAGCATAAACGGCTATAGCTTATAGCCGTTATGCGATGGGGGATTATCGGCTGAGCGAACGCAGCACCACGATGCCCGGCGTGGCCATCACGTAATCCATAAAGGGTGAATCGACGACCTGCATGTTGGCCTTGCGCGATGAGGCGTTGCGCAGCACCGGGCCGTTGTCGGTCATGACGAAGATGCCGGTATGGGTCACGTCCAGCCCGGCGAGGTTGGTGTAAATGCCGATGTAGTCGCCGGTGCGCAGCTGGGCCAGCACCTTGTCGTCGACGCGGTCGCTGGGAATGTAGGTCACGCTGCGCTGCACGACGGGCAAGCCGGGCAGGTAGCTGCCGCCGTCGGCTTTCTGATTGAGGTTTTTCACCAGGCTGACGGCGTGTGGGCTGAGCTGGGCGGTGATGTCTTCGGCCACTTTTTTCGGCCGCTGCGCCCAGTCGGTGAAGAAGTGTTTGCGCTGCGGGAAGGCGATTTTGCCGTCGACATAGCGGATGTCCACCAGGCGCTGAACGAACTCGGCTTCGCTGCGGGCGGTGCTGAGCGCTTCGACATAATCGATGTAGGTGAAGCAATCCAGCCCGCGGAAGTCGATCACCAACTGCTCGGGCGTGCTCTGCGAACCGATCAGGCGGTTGGCGAGATAGGGCGTGCCGAGGAATTCGCGCGAAATCAAATCGACGGTGCGGCCATGCGGCTGCGCGGCGGGCCAACCGGCGCGCAGTGCGAGGATCTCACGCAGCTTGCTGCGGGTGCTGTCATCCATCTGCGGTTGCAGGTTCGGCGGCGAAACGGCGGCGTCGGTCGGCGGCGTTGCGGGGGTGACGGCGGTGGGGCGATCGGCGCATCCGCTCATGGCGATAGCTAACATCAGTAAAACAGCCTTGTTCTTGTTCATACGGCCCTCCATGGGTGTCGCTGGTTTATCAGAGTAAGTGATAACAGTTCTCATCCGATGGTAGGGGTTAAAAAGTAAACATAACCTCAATGGCAATCGATAAATCAGTAACCGATTTCGCTATTGAACGGCAAATACCAGAACAGCGCGATTTCGTGATCGGCGATCTCCGGTTCGGCGCGGTACAGCAAGCGATCGATGCCGCCGAGGATAAACCCATAGTGCTGGTAGCAGCGGCAGGCCGCCAGGTTGTTGTTCTGCGTTTCGAGCATCATACCTGAGGTTTCCTGCTGCCGCGCCCACTGTTTGGCGCAGTCCAGCAGCGCCCCGGCGATGCCTTGGCGGCGCGCGTCAGCGCTGACGGCTATCTCGTCGATCAGGGTGTAGCCGTTCCAGTTTTTGCTCAGCGTGATGTGGCCAACGGCGTCGTTCTGGCGATAAGCCAGGAAGGTCACGCTGTCTTCGTTGGCGAACGGCGCCAGGGGATAGCGTTTGCGAAACGGCGCCACCGGGCGGGTTGGCCAGCTGTCCACCGGGCTGTCGAACTGCGGCAGGGCGTAACAGGCGATGGTGAAGCTGAAATCGCCGCGGGCCAGATAATCGTCGGGCAACGTCTCAATGGCCGCGATGCGGATGGCCGGGTTCATTACGGCAGCTCCCGCAGCAGACGCGCCGGGTTGCCGGCGTAGATCCCCTTGCGGGTGATGTCGCGGGTCACGACCGCCCCGGCGCCGATCACCGCGTCGCTACAGATCGTCACCGCCAGGATCGTGGCGCCGGAACCGATGGACACCCGATCGCCGATGCAGGTGCGCCCCCAGCTGGCCGGATCGGCGTTGGGCGCGCCGTCCCGGAACAGATCGTTGGCGAAGGTGACGCCGTGGCCGACAAAGCACGCTTCGCCGAGGGTAACGTATTCGCAGATAAAGCTGTGCGACTGAATTTTACTGCGCGCGCCGATGCTGACGTGGCGCTGGATCTCGACGAACGGGCCGACGAAGACATCGTCGCCGAGCCGGCAGCCGTAAAGATTGCAGGGTTCTACCACGGTGACGTTGCGCCCGGCGTCGACGTCGACGATCCCCGCCTGGCGGGTGATGATAGCGGATGACATAACCTTCCTCACAGCCTGGGTTTAATGGGGGGAGTATAAGACAAAGCGCCGCGCCTTTCGCTTTCCGCACGTTTTTTCGCCAAAAGACTATAATTAGTACAGGGGAGAGAGCCCCGTGGCCGCAATCCTCGCACGGGTAGCTGTCCGTCAGAGGTGTGAAATTCGTTCGCCGATCGCGGCCTACGGCGAGATAGGAGGTGTCTCATGGTCAGTCATGTTTGGGGACTTCTGGCGCATCCCAGCGCCGAGTTCGAACAGATCAAAAGCGAGAATGAAAGCGTCTCGCACCTATACACCCATCACGTGTTGCTCTTGGCAGCAATCCCGGTGGTCTGCGCCTTTATCGGCACCACCCAGTTGGGCTGGCTCTCCGGCGAGGGACATGCCATCAGGCTCGACATGTTTACCGCGTTTTATACCGCCGTGGCGTTCTACCTGCTGATGCTGGCAGGCGTAGCGGCCATGGGGAAAGTCATTCACTGGATGGCGCGGCGTTATGAATCGCGCCCAAGCCTGCACCGCTGCATGGTGTTCGCCGGCTACGTGGCGACCCCGATGTTCCTCAGCGGGGTAGTGGCGCTTTATCCGGTCGTCTGGCTGTGTCTGTTTGTCGGCATTATCGGCCTGTGCTATTCGGGCTATCTGCTGAATCTGGGGATCCCGCACTTCCTGAATATCGACAGTAAGGAAGGGTTCATCTTCTCCAGCTCGACCTTCGCCATCGGCATTCTGTTGCTCGAGCTGCTGCTTGGGGTGACGGTGCTGCTGTGGGGGTACGGTTCCTGGTTGTTCTGAGTTAACGGTTGTTGTTATCGCCCCCGCGCCGGTGGAACGGCGCGGGGGCTTTTGTTTTTAGGCTATGCGCGGCGGAAAACCAGCATCACGCCGAGCACGATGCCCACCATGCCCAGCAGGCTCAGCGCGGCCAGCGCGTGGCCGAGCAGCAGATAATCCAGCAGGGCGGTGACCGCCGGGATCAGATAGAACAGGCTGGTCACCTGCACCAGGTTGCCGCGCTGGATCAGCCGATACAGCAAGAACGTCGCCAGCACCGAGATCACCACCGCCATCCACAGCAGCGGCAGCACGAACTCAGGCTTCCATTCGACCCGCAGCGGCTCAAACGGCAGCGCCAACGCACACATCAACAGCCCGACGGCATACTGCAGCGGCAACACCGCCAGCGGCGGCTGCGTCATGCCCTTTTGCAGCAGGGTGCCGGCGGTCATGCAGCCCAAGGCGATAAAGGCGAACAGCATGCCGCTCAGCGAGAAATGGGCCACCATCAGGCTTTGGTACACCACCAGCGTCAGCCCCGCCAACGCCAGCGCCAACCCGAGCGCGCGCAGCCCGGCGCAGCGCCGTTCGGTAATGAACTGGGTCAGGATCGGCTGTACGCCAAGCAGCGTGGCCAGCACGCCGGGGGTAATGCCCCGTTCGAGGGCCAGCAGATAGCAGATCTGATAGCTGCCGATCATCAGCACGCCGATCAACGCTACGCGCCGGCGGGTGCCGGCGGCGGGCAGGCACTGGCGCTGCCACAGGCCGATGGCCAACAGCACCGCCAGCGCGATGGCGCAGCGGAAGAACAGAAAAGCGAAGGCGGAGGCGTGCTCCAACCCCCAACGGGAGAAGATCGCGCCGCTGCTCCAAAGCAGGACGAACAGCGTAGCCAGGCCGGCATTGGCCCAGAGAGAAGGTAATCGCATATCAATTTCACCTGTCGTGAAAATTACAGGCTCCGGCGCGCGCGGCGGTCTACGCCTGAACGCAACAAATCAACATAAGCCGGAGGTAAAAAGTCGGTGTGGCTTAGCGCACGACCACAATGCGTGGCGGGTAAGCGGCAACCGCGGAAACGACAGAGAAAACGGCGGGTGGAGCGGAGGAAGCACACAGCAAAACGACGGCCGGAACGGTCGCGTTTGTCGGATCTGTGCTGTGCGCCAGGTAGGTCATGTGAGTTCCTGAAAACCGTGAATGAAACCAATCGCTTCAAACATAGCCAAGTTCAGCGGGGCGCGCAACCGAAAATCACAGAAGCGTAAATGATAATGAAAACCATTATCATTAAATTGAAGGTGTGCTATGTTGCTGCAAAAACGCAGTTTTAACGCCAGCGCGAAGCGCAAGGGGGTAGGCTCCCCGCCGCCGTTTCCCGTCATGCGTGCGGCAAGAGACTTTACGATTCGTTTTTGCAGAGGGCGCGCAATCGTGATAAAAATACTGATATGTTATAATATAACAATTAACGCATAATGAATTCAGCTCACGACATCCTCCATGTTGATGGGGTTAGCCTGACCGGCCACGGCGGGGCCGCGATACTCGACAACATCCATTTCACGCTGCGCGCCGGTGAGAAGCTGGCGGTGATCGGCCCTAACGGCAGCGGCAAATCCAGCCTGTTGCGCACGCTGATCGGCGAAACGCGGCCGGACAGCGGCGAGATTTACTGGCGAGGGCGCGCCTTGTCCGCGTGGTCGGCGGCGGAACGCGCCAGAAGCATCGCCTTTCTGGCGCAAAACGATCTGCCGGATTTGCGGCTGTCGCTGGAGGACTATGTGGCGTTAGGGCGTTTGCCGCATGGCGAACGGCCCGCGGCGGGAAAACGCATCGTTGACGAGATCATCGGGGAAACCGGCCTGGCGCCGCTCAGGCACCACCCCTTGGGGCGGCTCTCGGGCGGCCAGCGTCAGCGCGCTGCGTTGGCCCGGGCGTTGGCGCAGACTCCCGACCTGTTGTTGTTGGATGAGCCGACCAATCACCTCGATCCCCCCGGGCGTTCGGCGCTGCTGTCGTTAGTAAAACATAAAGCTATCGCCGTGATTGCGGTGCTGCATGACCTGCCCGTGGCGGAGGCGTTCGCCGATCGGATCCTGGTGCTCAACGAAAGCCGCCAGGTGGCCTGCGGCTCGCCCGCGGCGGTGTTGCAAACCCCGGTAATTCTGCCGGTGTTCGGCATGCACAGTTTCAGCGTGGCGCATCCCGTCAGCGGGAAAACGCTGCGTATTTTTGAAGTTCCCCATTGCGCTTGATAAACCAGAGAGAAACATGAACATACGCGTATTCCCCTTGCTCCTGCTGTTGGCCGGCGGAGCGGCAGCGGCTGAAAAATTTCCCGTCATCGTAGAAAGCTGCGGTACGCCGATCACCTTCAATCAGGCGCCGCAGCGCGCCGTCATCAACGACATCAATATGGCCGAGATGGCCTTTGCGCTTCATCTGCAGGATCGGATCGTCGGGCTGACCGGCATCACCGGCTGGTACAAATTGACGCCTGATTTCAAGGCGGCGATGGGCGCCATTCCCGAACTGGCGCCGAAGTATCCCGCTCTGGAAACGTTGCTGGCGGCGCAGCCGGACTTTTTCTTCGCCGGCTGGAATTACGGCATGAAGATCGGCGGCGACGTCACGCCGGAGACGCTCGCGCCGTTCGGCATCAAAACGCTGGTGCTGAGCGAGAGCTGCGTACAGGCCGGCGGCCGGCCGCAGAAGGCCGATATGAACCTGCTGTATGACGATGAGCTGAAGCTCGGCAAGATTTTCGGTAAGCAGCGAGAGGCCGCCGCGCTGGTTGAGGGCTGGCGCCGCCGGTTAGCCGCGCTGCCCGCCAGACCGGCGGGTCAGGCGCCGCTCAAGGTGTTCGTGTATGACTCGGGAGAAGAGAAGCCTTTTACCAGCGGTAAATACGCCATGCCGACGGCGATTGTCGAAGCGGCGGGCGGCCGCAACGTGATGGACGGTTTGGCGGCGAGCTGGACGACGGCATCCTGGGAGGCGGTGGCGGCGGCGGAACCCGACTTCATCATTCTGCTGGATTACCAGACCGGGTCAGGCGCCGAGGCGCTGCGGCGTTTCCTCGAGTCTCATCCGTTGATGAAGTTGACGCCTGCGGTACGGCACCATCGTTATCTGAAACTGCAGTATGCGGAGCTGACGCCGGGGCCGGCCAATATCGGTGCGGTGGAAAAGCTGGCGCGGGCGCTGTACGCGCCGGAGGCTGAATGAACTCGCTGACACGGCGGTTTATGGTGCTCGCGCCGCTGGCGATGTTGACGTTGTGCGGATTAATGGTCTGGAGCCTGCAATTGGGCAGCGTCGCGCTGTCATGGCGGCAGGCGTTGGCGGCGTTAGGGATAGGTTCGGCGCCGCTTTCCGGCATGCTGGACACTATCGTCGTGCAACTGCGCGTGCCTCGGGCCTTGTTGGCGGCGTTGACCGGCGCCGGGCTGGCGATGACCGGCGCGCTGCTGCAGACCACCACCCGCAATGAGCTGGCCGATCCTTTTTTGTTTGGGCTCTCCTCCGGCGCCGCCGCCGGCGCGGTGCTGGTCATCACGCGCTTCGGCGATGCGCTGGGGGCGCTGACGTTGCCGCTGTCCGCTTTCGTCGGCGGCATTCTGTCCGCGTTGGCGGTGATGATCCTGTTTCGCGTCAGCCGGGTCAGGCGCGCCGAGCAGCTTATCGTCTGCGGCCTGGCGGTCTCATTTTTGTTCAGCGCGCTCACCAGCTATCTGGTTTTTTCCGGCGATCAGCGGGCGGCCGGTTCAGTGTTGTTCTGGTCGCTGGGCGGCTTGGGGTTGGCGCGTTGGGATAATCTGTTCATTCCGCTGGTAAGTTTCGCGCTGCTGGCCGGGTTTACGGCGCTGCGTTGGCGGGCGCTGGACGCGCTGCTGGCGGGTGAGCAAACCGCCCATTCGATGGGCGTCAACGTGGCGCGCCTGCGCACCGAGACCTTTCTGTGCTGCGCATTGTCTACAGCGTTTCTCGTTTCGCTGACGGGCGTGATCGGTTTTGTCGGGCTGATGGTGCCTTATCTGGCCCGGCGCCTGGTAGGTGTGCGCCACCGCTTGTCCGTGCCGATGTGCGGCCTGCTGGGGGCGATGCTGCTGACCGGCGGCGACATGCTCAGCCGCAGCCTGATCCCCAATCAGGAGCTGCCCATCGGCATCATTACGGCGGGGCTGGGGGGCGCGTTCATCGTCTCCTTGCTGCTGCGCGCGGAGCGGTGAACGCCGCCCTGTCTCAATAGAGTTCCAGGTGCAGCCGCTGCTGTTCAATCAGCGTCTGCCACAGGTTTTCCGCCCCGCAGGCTTGCTCCAGCGCCGTCGCCACGGCATGTTCCAGATACTGACGATTGCCGCACAGGTAGACATGCGCGCCCCGTTGCAGCAGGCCGCTGACGGCATCGGCGTGATCGTCGATGGCGTGTTGCACGTAATACTTGTCGGCGGCGTCGCGCGAGAATGCCGTGATGAGCCGTGTGAGTACGCCCGTCGCGTTCAGCGTGACCAACTCCTCGCCATACAGGAAGTCTTCATCGCGCCTTTTCTCACCGAAGATCAGGACGGTTTCACGCCGTTCGCCCTGGGCGGCCATTTCGCGCAGTAAGCCAATCAACGGTGCGATGCCGGTACCGGTACCGATAAGCAGCACCGGCAAGGCGGTGTCGCGCGGCAGGTAAAAGCCGGGGTTGGCGCGGCAGAAGAGGCGGAAAGGGCCGGGGTGCTTGAGCAGCCAGCCGGTCGCCGTGCCGCGCCGCGTGCGGCCGCCGCGTTCATAACGCACGTCGCGCACGCACAGATCAAGGCTCTCTTCCCGCGTTGCCGAAGCGATGGAGTAGGCGCGCGGCAGGCAAATGGGCAGCAGCGCCAACAGGTTCTCCAGCGTGATCTCGTGCGGCGGGCAAAAATCGTGCAGCACGTCCAGCAGATCGGCGCCGTACAGATAACTCTCCAGGGATTTGCGCTGGCGGATCTTGAGCAGGCTTTTGAGCTCTTCGCTGTCGGCCAACTGCGCCAGTTCGCGCAGCGTCGTTTTGCTGATCTGGCGCAACTCCCGGCGCCGCAGCGCGTCGATGGCCTCCGGCCTGCCGAGCCACTCTGCCAGCCGGATCAATAATCCTTCGTCGTTCTCCGGCAACAGATAGACGGTATCCCCCGCCCGGTAAACGATGCCGCTGCCGGCGATATTCAGCCGCAGATGCCAGGCTTGCGGCGTGCGTGCGCTAAGCGGCCGCCGTTCGAGGAGGGCGGCGTTGAACGCATGGTCTTCACCGTAGGCGGTCACGCGCAGATGCAAATCGCGGCCCGCCTGGGCATCGCCGGCCAGCACCTTATCCAGCGTCGTTAGCCAAGTGGTGAAGAACCGTTCGACGTTAACGTCGGCGTCAACGCGATTGATGATGGCACGGGCGCCGTATTGCGTCAGGCGCGCATCCAGCGCCTGGGTAAACCCGCAGAAATGCGGGTAAGCGGTGTCGCCGAGACCGAAGATGGCGTAGCGCAACCGGTGGCGATCCGGCCATTGCGCCAGCGCGTCGGGAAAACGTTCGGCGTTGGCGGGCGGTTCGCCGTCGCCAAATGAGCTCGAGACAATCAACAGGGCGTCGCGTTCGCCCACATCGGCGGGCTGGATGGCGTTGAGTTCTTTAACGACGGGGCGGTAGGGTTGCAGGCTGCTTTGCTCGCCCAGACGCATCGCCAGCGCCCGGGCGTTGCCCGACTCCGAACCGTAACCAATCAGGATGCGTTCGATAATGTCGGCCATAGCGGTTACTTGTCGTAGTGGTTGTCGAACTGTTCTTTGGCGAATTCCACCGATTCGAAGTCGGTCATCAGATCGTTAATTACGCGGCGGATGCTGATATAAGCCTCGATATTGCCTTGGGCGTCATACAGCGGTTGCACCGTGGTGTCGACCACGTACAGCACGCCGCCCTTGCCGACGTTCGGGATGATGCCGGTCCAGATGCCGCCCGCCTTGATGGTGTCCCACATTGCTTTGTAAACGGCTTTCGGCACGGAAGGGTGACGCACGATGCTGTGGGGCTGGCCCACCAGCTCTTCCCGGGAAAAGCCGGTCAGTTGGCAGAACAGGTCGTTGACGTAGGTGATGGTGCCCTGCAGATCGGTGGTGGAGATCACCATCACTTTATCGAGCGCGGCCAACAGCTGGGCGGAATCGAGGGTCTGACTCATGGTAGGTTCCTTCTCATTAAGTTCGCGGTGAATGCCACGGCGGATGTCATGTATCCGTCACGACAGCTTTGTAATTAATTCTCATTTGCGATGAATGGTAATCGGGAATTTTATAAGTTGCAATAAGAATGCATCTTTATGGGCGCAAAGATCTCGACGAGGCGGGCAGGGGCGGTGAGGCCCGCGCCGGGTGGGCGGCGGGCCAATCGTGCGGCGTTTAGCGGGGGGCTTCGGCCCAGCCTTTGCGTTTGCTGGTTTTGCCGATGCCGGGGTTGAAGCTGTTGGTCGGATCGGCGGTGCGGTAGAACGCTTGCAGATCCGGTTTGGCGTGGTACAGGTGGCCGACGTTATGCTCCGCCGGGTACTCGGCGCCGCGCCGGTTGAGGATCTCGAGCATCTTTTCTTTCAGTGCATGGCTGTCCACGCCTTTTTTCACCACGTAGTCCTGGTGGAAGACGTGGCACATAAAGTGGCCGTAATACAGCTTATGCACCAACTGACTGTCGATTTCCGGCGGCAGCGTTTCGAACCAGTCGGTGTCGTTGCGGCGCAGGGCGATGTCCAGCGCCAGAATATCCTCCACCTTGTCGGCGTGCACCGCGTGGTAGCGCACGGCGGCGCCGGCGGCGGCGAAGCGGTGCAGGAAAGCCTTTTTGCCCTCGTCAGGCGTGCAGGCGAAGAAGGCACCTTCGGCCTGGGCGAAATAGTCGGTCAGGTAGCGCTGGGCCTCTTCCACGCCGGGGCCGGCCATCTTCAGCAGCAGATGGTGTTCGAAACGTTCGCGGTATTCCTTCATGCGTTTCGGCAGGTGGCTCGGCGCCAGATGGCTCAGGCCCTGCATCAGCCGATCGGTCAGGTTGTGCGGCAGCAGCGGCAGCTTGTTGAGGCTGGCGTCCATTCGGCC
This sequence comes from Serratia sp. ME47, assembly GCF_903970925.1. Taxonomy (NCBI): domain Bacteria; kingdom Pseudomonadati; phylum Pseudomonadota; class Gammaproteobacteria; order Enterobacterales; family Yersiniaceae; genus Serratia; species Serratia sp. ME47. The sequence continues at coordinate 49,002 of NZ_CAJCKE010000023.1, forward strand.
CTTCAGGGTGAAGAAGCGCGGCATCTGATCGGTGCCGAGCTTGTCGATCATCATGAAGGTGTCTTTGCCGTACACCTCGGCGATGTCGAAGATATCGCGGTGCATGTATTCACCGGCCACCGGCAGGTTTTCGAACTGGCTCAGCATGTGGCGGCGCAGTTCGGTCAGCACCGCGGTGTCGTTGGTGCCGATATAGAACACCTGCTCTTTGCCCTCTTTCTCGAAGGTGTCGAGCCGCACCGCGAACACCGCCAGTTTGCCGGCGCAGCCGGAGGCTTCGTACAGGCGGCGTTTGTCGGCGTTGAAGCGGGAAGGGGTGTCGGCGTCGACGTCGCGCACCCGGCTGGCGTACTCGTTATCCGAGGCGCGCAGCTCGCCGTATTCGACGTCGCTCGGGCGATAGTCGCCTTTTTCCAGCCGGGTGAGGATCTCTTCCGGCGTGTCGCCAAGCCGGATGCCCAGATGGTTCACCAGGCGCAGCTGGCCGTCTTCCCCTAACTGGGCGTACAGCGCCATTTCGGTATAGGCCGGGCCGCGTTTCACCAGCGAGCCGCCGGAGTTGTTGCACACGCCGCCGATAACAGAGGCGCCGATGCAGGAAGAGCCGATCACCGAATGCGGTTCACGGCCGTAGGGCTTGAGCAATTTCTCGAGGTGGTGCAGGGTGCTGCCGGGGAAGCCGACCACCTGCTTGCCGTTGTCCAGCACCTGAATATGGTCGAGGCGCAGGGTGCTGACGATGACGATATCGCGATCATAGTCGTTGCCGCTGGGGGTTGAGCCCTCGGTCAGGCCGGTGTTGGCGGCCTGCATGATGACGATTTTATCGGCGGCCACGCAGGCCTGCAGAATGCGCCACAGCTGCAGCAGGCTAGTGGGAAACACCACCGCCAGCGCCTGGCCTTCGCCGGAGCGGAACCCTTTGCGATACCGTTCGGTGTTGCGATCGCCGGTCAACAACTGCGGGCCGCCGACGATGTCCTTAAGCTGGTTGAGAAACGCCTGATTGCCTGACTGCATGCTGCCTGTCTCCCTGTCATCCCCGTCGCTTTAACCGCGGCGCCGGAGTGCCGCGTAGTCAGCTAAGAGGCTATCAATTAAATAACTTATCAAGCCATTAGCTTATTAAGCTAATGGCTTGCGGATTTAGTAGCGTTCGGCGTAACCGGCCCGACGCTCTTCGTCGCGCAGCGTCAGGATTTCCACGCCGTCGGCGGTGACCGCTACGGTGTGTTCCCACTGCGCCGACAGTTTTTTGTCGCGCGTCACCACCGTCCAGCCGTCTTTCTTCTGCTTGATGCGGCGGTCACCCTGATTGATCATCGGCTCGATGGTGAACACCATGCCTTCCTGCAGCGCCATGCCGCTGCCGGGTTGGCCGTAGTGCAGCACCGCCGGCTCTTCGTGCATGTCGCGGCCGATGCCGTGGCCGCAATACTCCCGCACGATGCTGTAGCCGGCCTGCTCGGCGTGGCGCTGGATGGCGTGGCCGATATCCCCCAGGGTCGCGCCCGGTTTCACCGCGCGAATGCCCTGCCACATCGATTCATAGACGTTGTTCACCAGCCGTTTAGCCAGCGGCGTCACCTGGCCGATGCAGTACATCTTGCTGGAGTCGGCGATGTAGCCGCCGTTTTCCAGCGTGATGTCCACGTTGACAATCATGCCGGAACGCAGGATTTTGCTGGCCGACGGCACCCCGTGGCACACCACGTCGTCTACGGAGGTGTTGAGCACATAGGGGAAATCATACTGCCCCTTGCTGGCCGGGCGCGACTTCAGTTCTTCGACGATAAACGCCTCGGCGCGGTCGTTAATCTCCATGGTGGAGATGCCTTCGACGATGACCTCATCGAGCATAGCAAACACTTTAGCCAGCAGAGCGCCGGAATGGCGCATTTTGGCAATCTCTTCCGGCGTTTTAATCACAATCTGTTTCACCCGACAATCTCCTTCAGCGTCAGCGCATTATCTTTCATCATTTTTTTTACCAGTTGCGGGTAGGTCAGTTCCGGATGGAACTCCGCCAGCATGCCGATCTTGATCCAGTACTCGGCCTGCGCGTTGATCGAACGCGTCATGGTCAGGCTGGCGAGGCGCAGATCGTCATGCAGCGCGTCCGAAATTTTTACGATGCCCATCGGCGTCTCCATAAATGAACGATATACGAAGTGTATACGTTTTGGATGGTCGCGATGTGGCATTCTGTGGCGTAAGAAGATTCTGGTAACAACGATTGCCGCCGCCAGGCAATGCGTTTATTGTGATGAACGACTTTTTTGCCATGATTTTTCAGAAGGATTTAAGGCGTGACTAAACTACGTGTTGGGGTGATTTTTGGCGGTAAATCGGCAGAGCATGAGGTGTCGCTGCAGTCGGCCAAAAACATTGTGGATGCAATCGACAAAGAGAAGTTTGACGTCACGCTGCTGGGGATCGACAAACAGGGGCAGTGGCACATCAACGACGCCTCCAACTACCTGCTCAACGCCGAGAACCCGGCGCTGATCGCGCTGAACCGCTCGAACAAGAACGTGGCGCTGATCCCGGGCCAGGAAAAACAGCAGCTGATCGAAGCGGGCAGCGCCGGCGCGCTGGGCCAGCTCGACGTCATCTTCCCGATCGTGCACGGCACGTTGGGGGAAGACGGCTCGCTGCAGGGGCTGCTGCGCATGGCCAATATGCCGTTCGTCGGCGCCGGCGTGCTCGGCTCGGCGGTCAGCATGGATAAAGACGTGACCAAACGCCTGCTGCGCGACGCCGGGCTGGCGGTGGCGCCGTTCGTCACCCTGACGCGCGCCAACCGCGCCGGGTTCACGTTTGAGCAACTGAGCGAGCGCCTCGGCCTGCCGCTGTTCGTCAAGCCGGCCAACCAGGGCTCGTCGGTCGGGGTCAGCAAGGTGGAGAACCGCGCCGAGTTTGACGCGGCGGTGGCACTGGCCTTCAGCTTCGATCACAAAGTGCTGGTGGAGTCGGCGATCGTCGGCCGCGAGATCGAGTGCGCGGTGCTGGGGAACGACGATCCGCAGGCCAGCGTGTGCGGCGAGATCGTGCTGAGCGACGCTTTCTACTCCTACGACACCAAATACATCAATGAGCAGGGCGCTCAGGTGGTGGTGCCGGCGGCGATCGCGCCGGAAGTGAGCGACCACATCCGTGAGGTGGCGCTGAAGGCGTTCCGCGCGCTGGAGTGCTTCGGGTTGGCGCGGGTGGATGTGTTCCTGACGCCGGATAACCAGGTGGTGATCAACGAGATCAACACGCTGCCGGGCTTCACCAACATCAGCATGTATCCCAAGCTGTGGGCCGCCAGCGGCGTCAGCTACCAGGCGCTGATCACGCGCCTGATCGAATTGGCGCTGGAGCGCCACCAGCAGGATCGCGCGCTGAACAGTTCGGTGTTCGATCGCTAAACGCGGCAGGGGGCGGCGGTGCCGCCCCCGTCCATCACTTCAACGTCACGTCGATATCGCCGAAATACTTCTTCGACAGCGCCGTCACCGTGCCTTGTTGTTTCACTTTGGCGATGGCGGCATCCAGTTTCTTCTTCAGCGCCTCATCCCCTTTACGCAGGCCGAAGGCGATGCCTTCACCGAGGATCTTGTCGTCGCGCACCGCCTCGCCGACGAAGGCGAAGCCTTTGCCGTCCGGCTGTGACAGGAAGCCGCTTTGCCCCGAGGGCGCCATCACCAGCGTGGCGTCGAGCCGACCGGCCGCCAGATCGAGATACACCTGATTCTGATCCTGGTAAGACACCACATCCACGCCCGCCGGCGCCCAATGGGTTTTGGCGTAAATCTCCTGAATCGAGCCTTGCAGCACGCCCACGTGTTTGCCCGCCAGCGCTTTGGCGTCCGGCAGCAGGCCGCTGTCGGCCTTGGCGATCAGGCGGTTCGGCACCTGATAGATGGCGTCGGTAAAGGCGATCGCCTGGCGCCGCTGTTCGGTCACGTTCATCGCCGAGTTGATGGCGTCGAACTTGCGCGCCTGCAGCGCCGGGATCAAGCTGTCGAACGAGGTTTCCACCCAGCTGCATTGCAACTGCGCGGCGGCGCACACCGCGTCGCCCAGTTCAATGTCGAACCCTTCCAGTTTGCCGCTGGCGGATTTGGATTCGAACGGCGGATACAGCGCTTCCAGACCGAAGCGCAGGCTGTTTTCCGCCGCCAGAGAAGAGCCGGCGGCCAGCAGGCATCCGGCGGCGAACAGCGTTTTCAAAGCTTTCATAGGCAGTGCCCCTTTCCCATGGTCGGACAAAAAATTACACCTGGCTCAGGCGGCGCGCGCCTTCCAGCAGGGTCTCGTTATCTTTGGAAAAACTCAGCCGAATAAGGCCGGTATCGGTGCCGTCGCTGTAGAACGCCGACAGCGGGATCGTCGCCACCTTCGCTTCGCGGATCAAGCGCACGGCGAAATCATTGTCGCTTTCGTGACTGAAGCCGCTAAAGCGGGCCAGCATGAAGAAGCTGCCGCGGCTGGGCAGCAGCTCAAAGCGCGAATCCTGCAGGGCGCTGGCCAGCAGATCGCGCTTTTGTTGGTAAAACGCCGCCAGCCCCAGGTAGCTCTGCGGGTTGGCGAGCGCGGCGGCGAAGGCGTGCTGCATTGGCGTATCGGCGGAGAACACCATGAACTGGTGCACCTTGCGGATCTCGTCCATCAACGCCGCCGGCGCCAGGCAGTAACCGACGCGCCAGCCGGTGACGTGGTAGGTTTTACCGAACGACGACACGATCACGCTGCGTTCCGCCAACTGCGGGTAGCGCGCCATGCTGTGGTGAATATCGCCGTCGAACACCACATGCTCGTAGACCTCGTCGGACAGGATCACGATGTCGGTGTCGCGGGTCAGGGCGGTCAGGCGGTCGATATCCTGCGCGTCGAACACTGCGCCGGTCGGGTTGTGCGGCGTGTTGACGATGATCATGCGCGTTTTGCCGTTGATGGCGGCGGCCACTTCGTCCCAGTCGACGCGAAAGTCCTGCAGCGACAGTTTGATCGCCACCGGCGTGGCGCCCTGCAGGCGCACGATCGGCGCATAGCTGTCGAACGCCGGTTCGAAATAGATCACCTCGTCGCCAGGATGCACCAGCGCGCTGATCGCCGAGTACAGCCCTTCGCTGGCGCTGGCGATCACCGTGATTTCTTCGTCGGCGTCATAGCGCGCGCCATACAATCGTTCAGCTTTTTCCGCCAGAGCAGCACGTAACGCCGCCACGCCGCTCATCGGCGCGTATTGGTTATGACCTGCGCGCATGGCTTGCGCCGTTGCCTCGATCAGCTGCGGGTCACCGGCGAAGTTGGGCGCGCCCTGCGACAGGTTGAGGGCCTGATGTTCGGCGCTGAGTTGGCCAATGACGGTGAAGATGGTGGTGCCGACGTCCGGCAGCTTCGAGCGGGATGAGCAGGCGCTCTGCATGATGGGCTCCAGGCAAACAGGGAAGTGTTGAGCGATTAAGCATCAGGCGGCGTAGGCGGACAAGGGAAAGTTTGTCATACTTGCCATGCACTACGATCATACCTAATCGAGGCACGCTATGCCGATATCCCTGCCGTCGCTCGACGTATTGAAAACCTTTGTGGTGGTGGCGCAACGCCTCAACTTTACCCATGCCGCCCGGCAGCTGCACCTGACGCAGGGGGCGGTCAGCCGGCAAATTCTCGGGCTGGAACAGCGTCTGGGCTACCCGCTGTTCAGCCGTCAGGCGCGCGGTTTGGCGCTGACGCCGCAGGGCGCGCAGCTGCTGGCGCCGGTACAGCAGGCGCTGGGGCAGTTGGATGAAGCCCTGACGCGGGCCGCCGCTCCGCCGGGGGCGCTGCGCATCAAATGCCCGACCTGCGCCATGCGCTGGGTGCTGCCGCGCATCATTCGCCTGCAAAATGAACGACCGGACATGCATATCGAGCTGACCGCCTCGGTGTCGCACGGCCTGGATTTCAGTACCGAGCAGTTTGACGCCGCGGTGGTATTCGGCCGGCCGCCGGGTAAAAAGCTGACCGCGCACTTGCTGTTCGATGAAATCCTCACGCCGGTCTGCACGCCGACGTTCCTGCCGCCGGCAGCCCGGTTGACGGACTTGACGGACAAAACCCTGCTGCACCCGACGCGCGATCGGCGCGACTGGCTACGCTGGCTGAAGGCGGCGGGCGCCGATGCGTTGCCGTCCGGCAAGGCCCAGCATTTCGATACCCTCGATCTGGCGATGAGCGCGGCGCTGCAAGGGTTTGGCATCGCCATCGGCGATCTGTGCCTGCTGGAGGAGGATATTCAGGCGCAGCGCATCGTAACGCCGTTCCCGCTCTGCGTCAGCAGCGGCGCGGCCTATTATTTGGTCTATCCTGAACGCACGGTGGCGCCGCCGACGTTAACCGCGCTGATCGATTTTCTGGCGACGGAGGCCGCCGACAGCCGCGCCCGGCTGCAGAATTACCTGCCGATAACCTGTAATGCTTTGTAAACATTAGCGATGCGAATTCCCTTGGCGATGAAACAGAGTGTGGCAAACTGTTTCTTCACTCCGATTAAACTCCGCGGCGTTGGCGGCGGAAACACGCCTGAGATAAAACAAGATGAAATGGCTTTGTGTGGTGAGTATGTTGTCCGGTCTGGCCCTCAGCCCGGTTTTTGCGCAGGAAACGCCGATAACGCAGGGCATTCACGCCCAGCAGCGCGACGCCTTCGTGTCCAATTTGATGAAGCAGATGACGCTGGAAGAGAAGATTGGCCAGCTGCGGCTGATCAGCGTCGGGCCGGATAACCCGAAAGAAGCGATCCGCGAGGGGATCCGCAAAGGGCAGATCGGCGCCATCTTCAATACCGTCACCCGGCCGGATATCCGGGTGATGCAGGATCAGGCGATGCAGCTCAGCCGCCTGAAAATCCCATTGTTCTTCGCCTATGACGTGGTGCACGGCCAGCGCACCGTGTTCCCGATCAGCCTGGGGCTGGCGGCCAGCTTCGATCTGGAAGCCATCGCGCTCAGCGCCCGGGTCGCGGCACAAGAGGCCAGCGACGACGGCCTGAACATGACCTTCGCGCCGATGGTCGATATCACCCGCGATCCGCGCTGGGGCCGGGTCTCCGAAGGCTTCGGCGAAGACACCTGGCTGGTCTCGAAAATCGCCAAGGTGATGGTCGACGGTTTCCAGAACGGCGATCCGGCCAAACCCGGTTCGGTGATGGCCAGCGTTAAGCACTTTGCATTGTACGGCGCCGTCGAAGGCGGCCGCGATTACAACACCGTCGACATGAGCCCGCTGCGCATGCATCAGGACTATCTGCCGCCTTACAAAGCGGCGGTGGACGCCGGTAGCGGCGGAGTGATGGTGTCGCTCAACTCGGTGAACGGCGTGCCGGCCACCGCCAACCCGTGGCTGCTGAAAGATCTGCTGCGCGAGCAGTGGGGCTTTAAAGGTATCACCATCAGCGACCACGGCGCGATTAAGGAACTGATTAAGCACGGCGTGGCCGCCGACGCGCGCGACGCGGTGCGCCTGGCGATCACCTCCGGCGTCGACATGAGCATGAGCGACGAGTTCTACGACAAATACCTGCCGGGTCTGGTGAAGGACGGACTGGTGTCTGAAAGCGATATCGACCGCGCCTGCCGCGACGTGCTGAACACCAAATACGACATGGGGCTGTTCACCAATCCTTACGTGCATCTGGGCCCGGCGGGTTCCGATCCGCAGGACACCAACGCCGAAAGCCGTCTGCACCGCGCCGAAGCGCGAGTGGTGGCGCGCAAGACGATGGTGCTGCTGAAGAACGATAAGCAGACGCTGCCGCTGAGCAAGCAGGCGACCATCGCGCTGGTCGGGCCGATGGCCGACAGCCAGCGCGACGTGATGGGCAGTTGGTCGGCCGCCGGGGTGGTCAAGCAGTCGGTCACCCTGCGCGAGGGGCTGGAGCGGGCGGTGGGCGACAAGGCGCGCATTCTGTACGCCAAGGGCGCCAACGTCACGCAGGATAAAGGCATCATCGACTATCTGAACGAGTATGAGCCGGCGGTGGCGTTCGATACCCGTTCGCCGCAGCAGATGATCGACGAAGCGGTGCAGGCGGCGAACAAGGCCGACGTGGTGGTGGCGGTGGTGGGGGAATCGCAGGGCATGGCGCACGAGGCCTCCAGCCGCGCCGACATCACGATCCCGCAGAGCCAACGCGATCTGATCGCCGCGCTGAAAGCCACCGGCAAGCCGCTGGTGCTGGTGCTGATGAACGGCCGCCCGCTGGCATTGAGCTGGGAGAGCGAGCAGGCGGACGCGATGCTGGAAACCTGGTACAGCGGCACCGAGGGCGGCAACGCGGTGGCGGACGTGCTGTTCGGCGATTACAACCCGTCGGGCAAGCTGCCGATGACCTTCCCGCGCTCGGTCGGCCAGATCCCGATGTACTACAACCACCTGAACACCGGCCGGCCGTTCGGCAAGGAGAACCCGGGCAAGTACACCTCGCGCTACTTCGATTCGCCGAACGGCCCGCTGTATCCGTTTGGTTACGGCTTGAGCTACACCACCTTCAGCCTGTCGGATCTGAAGTTATCCAGCCCGACGATGGCGCGCAACGGCAAGTTAACCGCCAGCGTCACGCTGAAGAATACCGGCAAGTACGACGGCGCCACGGTGGTGCAGCTGTATCTGCAGGACGTCACCGCGTCGGTCAGCCGCCCGGTGAAAGAGCTGCGCAACTTCAAGAAAGTGACGCTGAAGGCCGGCCAGTCGCAGCAGGTTGAGCTGCCGATTAGCGAAGACGATCTGAAGTTCTACAACGCCAGCCTGAAGTGGGGGGCGGAGCCGGGCAAATTCAACGTGTTCGTCGGCCTGGATTCCGACAACGTGCAGGCGCAAAGCTTTACGCTGAAGTAACCTTTTCCCCCTCTTTCACTGCGGTGGGAGAGGGGGCATCCATCCCTTTCCGCTAACGTCACCGGAGCTTGCCTCATGAAACGCTATCTGGACTGCAGCGCCAGCGATCTGGCCGATATCGGCAAAGCCGATCTGCTCTACGCCATCCGCGCCAGCGAAGGGCGCATCTTGGTCAGCGAAACCATCGCGGTCACTCAGCCGCTGCTCAATAACGTCACCAACGCCGAACTGGCGGCCAGCCAGGGCGCCGACCTGCTGCTGTTGAACCTGTTCGACGTCGATCGTCCACATATCGCGGGCCTGCCCGCCGACGTGCCGCCGCAGGAGGCGCTGCGCACGCTGCAGCGTCTGACCGGGCGGGTGATCGGGGTGAACCTGGAGGCCGTCGATCCGGCTTTCGCCAGCGAACATAACGACTTTTGGCAGATGACGGCGGGCCGCGCCGCCACCGGCGAGAATGCGCGCAAGCTGTATCAGCTTGGCGCGCGCATGCTGGTGCTGACCGGCAACCCGAACAACGGCGTCAGCAATCAGGCGATCGCCGCCGCGCTGAAAGCGATACGCGATGAAGTGGGCGACGAGATGGTGCTGGTGACCGGCAAAATGCACGGCGCCGGCATTGTGCGCGAAAGCGGCAGCCAACTGATCGGCGAGCAGGACATCGCGCTGTTCGTGGAGAACGGTGCGGACATCGTGCTGCTGCCTGCTCCGGGCACCATTCCCGGCATGTCGCAGGAGAAAGTGGCGGCGCTGATCGCCTTTACCCAGCGGCAGGGGGCGCTGGCGATGACGGCGATCGGCACCTCGCAAGAGGGGGCCGACGTGCAGACCGTGCGGCAGATTGCGCTGATGAGCAAAATGGCCGGCGCGGATCTGCACCATATCGGCGATACCGGCTATTTGGGGCTGGCGCTGCCGGAAAACATCTTCGCCTACAGCGTGGCGATTCGCGGCGTGCGCCACACCTACAGCCGCATGGCGCGTTCAATTAACCGCTGAAATGGCTGCCGCTTGCGGGCTTTTCTTCCGATAGGCAACACTCGCAACGCATAGCCTAATAACGCCGGCAGACAAAGGTCGGGCTTTGAAGCGTACTGACCACATACAGGTTGCCGAGTACGTGTTCGATGGCGACATGGTAGGAGATTCGGGGATCTTCCGACTGCAAAAAGGTCGCCCAAAGGGGGGCGGGAACCGTATCTCCGGCATGTTTACGGTCGGCGGCGAATCGCAGCGTGTACCCATCGCCGCCGCCATCCTCTTCAGCCGCCTCATCGCCGGGGGTGTCATACACATAGTGAAGTTCGCGGTTCAGCACATAGGTCTTTTCTTGTCGCTCGATAAAGCCATTGAGTCTGATAAAGCCAGTGCCGTTGTGGTAGAGGAAAAAATACATCTTTGCTTTTAAAACCGCGGCGGGCTCCATGGCTGGGCCATAGCGGTTGCGCGCGGTGATCTCCGCTTCGCAACGCAGTAAGGTTTTAGGATGGTGCGACAGCTGGGCGACCTGGCTTGCCAGGGGCGCCATCAGCAATAACAAGCCGACGATAAAGCGTGTTTTTTTGTTCATGGCGTCATACCGTCGGTGTTTTTGATCGTGCGGCACCGGCCATATTGACCGGGTTGCGCCAGATTGCAGATGGCGATGAAGGTGACCTGAAAAGGAAGATTGGGGTTGGCGATTTTGGTGTAGAACAGATCGGCGGGCGTTGTGCCGCAGTCGGTCGCTTCAGCTTTCAATGCAGCGGCAATTTGCGCTTGCGTTTCACGCCGGTCGTTCAGCGCGGCGGTTTCCAACGTAAAAACGTTGCACTGCTCATGGCGATAAAAAAAATCGACCCTGGCGTTTTTGAACGCGTGAACCGGCCGGTTGAACCACAATAAAGCGCAGACGAGGCTAAAGCACGCAATCATCATCAATGCTGCGGCAAGGGGCGCTTTATTTGCCTGGCAGATATTCCCACGCCGTTTTAACAGTGCGCCGGCCCGGGTCAACAGGGTGGGAATAACCGCTTTTTGGTTGTCCGGTGAGCGCATGTTTTCGCATGAGGTAATTTCCGCTTCAAGAATGAACCCCAGTTTGGGGATGGTAATAATGATTTGCGGATCCAGCGCCAGCGATTCAAACGCTTTTCTTATCTCACTGATGCAACCATTCAGATTATTGTTTGAACCCACAAAACCATTATCTTCCCAGACCCGCTGCATCAAATGCCTGCGGGTGAGCATCTCTTTATGATGGGTAACCAACTCTAACAACAAGCGGGTGGCAGGGTTAGATAACGGCATAAAAGATTCCCGTTCATTGATGATGAACAATGCGCGTTCGGCAGGTGAGAAAATAATCATCTGATTAATGACGTATTCCATAATGTGCTGCTTGCCCTTATAGCGACGGCGAAATTTAGCGAGGACAGAGTCATCTATTATTTTTCACCCGTCAAGATGATGGCGATTTTTTCATGTTGTGAAATTTTTGGCGAAAGTTCAAACGTACGGATGTCGCCAGTTTTATAATATTAGGTTTTCTTTGTTTTGGTTTTTAATTCTTTATTTTTATTATTTTTAGGAATTAAAAACTGTTTTTATGGTTAAATTTAATACATATATCTTGATTTTGGCTGCGGCGATACGATGGATCTCGCTGGGGAATGCGACAGGATTTTGCCGGTAATCCACGTTTAAATTGCGGGCTTTCTTTGCTTGAAGCCTGAATGGCCAAGAGGAAAAGGTATGTTTAAAAGAAACTGGACGCTTTTACGCTACAGGCGAAAGCTTTTTGAAGCTATTCAATCTGTCGGGATTGTGATGGCGATAGTTACCGGGCTGGTGTTGCTGACAGGCATTTCTTTTATTGCAATTGAAAAATGGCTTAGCCTTTTCTGATGGTTTTTCAGATAGATATTTTTGGATGAAATTATTATGTCTATTCCATGTTTAAAGTTCATGGTGATGGTCTATGTCAGCGTATTGCTTTTGTTGGGTGGCTATATTTATCACTATGATATGAACTATTTCTCGCTGACGTTTCCATATTCTCTTGTGATTGGGGTTGTCCTGTTTGCTTTATTGGGCGTCGGCGGCGCGCTCCTTTTTTTGCGAAAAGCGTGGGGGATGACCCCCGCGTGTTTTTTCTTTGCGCTGGGCGCGGTGATATTGCTGCTGCCCCTTTTTTATTCTCGTGCCGAGTGGGGCGTGCTTACCGTCGGGCGAATGGCCTGCCTGTTTGGCAGTTGGATTATTTACTTTATCCTATTGCAATATCGGGTCATGCAGCACGTACGTATTGCGTTTATCTATACGCTGGTATTAGCCGCAGCCGTGGGAGGCATTTGGCTTTTTTCCTTCCCGGCCGAGGCGGCGGCGGGCTATGCCGGCAGCGGGGGGCGTTGGCCGGATGCCGCGAGCAGTTTATTGGCGAGCGGATTATTGGCGGGATGGGGGCTGACGGTGTTGCCTCGGTTCCGCATGTTGCGCCGAGATAACGAGCGATGGCGTATTTTACTCTTGCTGCCGCTCTTGATCGGTTTATCCGCCGCGCTGGGCTGGGGGGCATCGCAGACCGTTTGTCTCAGCGTGTTATTGGGTGCCGCGCTGTTGACCGTGATGCTTGTGCGCAGATACCCGCTGCATTGCGTGCTCGCGCTGCTGATGACGGCATTGGGATTCTGCCTGGCGATATTGGCGGATGAATTGAACGCCGGCGTTCGTTTGTCGAATGCCGCGCCGTGCTGCGATACGCTGCTTGATTCGCTGGCGCTGGTGGTAGAGCGGCCCTGGTTGGGATGGGGTTATGGCCGATTCGAGCATGGCTTTGAGCATTTACAGGCCCATGCGCTGCCCGCGGTGGCGCGGGCAGGCGCAGCGCGGCAACCCTATAATGAGCTCCTGCTGTGGTGGATAGAAGGCGGCGTCGTTGCGTTGGCGGGCATGCTGTGCCTGCTGGCGGGCGTTGCGGCGCTGGTGCGCCAAACATGGCGACGGGAGCGCATCGCCGCCCGCTTGCACAGCCCGGCCGCCGGGGAAGAGGCCGTGTTGGCGACGAGCGGCATTCCCTTGCTGCTGTGCGCGCAGTTTTCCTACCCGTTCGGGCTGTCGCTCATCCAATGGGCGGTTTTGACGCTGCTGCTCGTTACGTTGGATGGGCGCAGCAGGCTCAATGCCGGCCGGTTTTGCCGGTTTGTTTTCGCGCGGAGGGAAACGGCGTGAACACGGTCATCAATATCGCCTTCCTGGATATCGACCGCTTTTTTGTCGCCGGGGCGTATCGGGCGTTGAGCGACTATTTTAGTGAACGTGGCATCGAGGCGCGCTGCAGCGATCCGATGAATGCCGACCTTGTGTTCCAGGCGATCGCCAAAGGCGACATGGCGCGTTTTTGCCATCCTCCCCATGCTCCTCACGCCCTTTATCTCGCCGTTTACGATCTCAGAGAAGCCCGCATTCGCGCCATTTCGGGGTGCCTGAGGGAAGCGGGCAGGGTGTACCGCAATGAAGGCGTCGCAAAGCTGTTGCACACGGTAGCGCGGGTGATAAAAGGCCGAACCGGCGGCGCCTGCGGTTTTTCTTGTTGCGCCTGGTGCCAGCCGTTGCCATTGACGCCGCAGGAAAAACAAGTGATGCGTTACCTGAGTTGGGAAATGACGCCGACCGCCATTGCCCGTCGGCTTCGGGTCAGCATCAAGACGGTGAGCACGCATAAACGGGCGGTGATGAGAAAGATGCATTTTCAGCGCGATGCGGAGCTTTACCGCTGGTTGCGTCTGGGGGAGTTCGGTCAGGGAAATGGCGATAGCCACGTCGTCTGAGCGATGGCATGGCAGGTCCGGGCCTGGCGGCCCGGAGCGACTTACCAAAACAGCGGCGTGGTGCTTTCGGCCAGAAACGCCAGCAGCGTTTCATTGACCGCCGCCGGATTTTCCTTGTTGCTGATATGCCCGGCGTTGGGGATCAGCACATGTCGGCAGCCGAGAAGATCCGCCATGCGCTGGCCTTCCGCCGGCGGGCGCGGCTTATCCTGCGCGCCGGTGATGACGATGCTGGCGGCGGTGATGTGTTCCAGCAGCGCCAGCTTGTCGGGACGGCCGAAGATCATCCGGCCCAGCGGCACGATGCTTTCGCGCAGGCGCTCGGCGGGCAGGCTTTGCAGATGGGCCAGCAACGGCTGCGACAGCGCAGCGGGCACTTCGTCGGAATAGAACTGCGCGGCGATATATTCCAGCAGCGGCGGCGTGATGGCGCCGGCCTGTTCCACGGCGGCCAGCATGCCCATATAGCGCTGCCGCGCCTCTGGAGTTTCGTCGCCCAGGTAGCTGTCCAGCAGCGCCAGCACTTTCACCCGCTCCGGCGCCAGCGCCGCCAGTTCGGCGCCCCACATGCCGCCGACGGACAGGCCGACGATGCCGAACTCTTCAATATCCAAATGATCCATCAGCGCCAAATGATCGGCGGCGATATCCGACAGGCTGTTTCGCCCGGGTGGCAGCGCCGGTGAATCGCCGTGGCCCCAGAGATCCGGTACGATCAGGCGGTAGCGTTTAGCCAGCGCTTCGAACTGCGGCGCCCACATATTCAGATCGAACAGATAGCTGTGGCCCAGCAGCAATGGAAAGCCTGAACCTACGTCGAGATAATGCAGGGATTTGCCCATCGTTGGCATCTTATCGGTTCCTTATATAAAAAGAGTCCCGGCTGCTTATATCACACTCATATTCAACCCACGGTATTAATTTACCTTAAATTACTCAGGTGGAGGCTTATTTTTAATTATCCATTGCTAACAAGACGTCAATAAAAGGTGACATTAAGGATAATATTCTGGTCGATGCCGGAGCCTTGGTTTATGCTGGCGCTCCTTTCGGTATGGAATAGATAAACAGGGAGTCGCGATGAAAAGACTTTTCAGACTATTAATTATTTTGCTTGTCATTTTGCTGCTGGCGGCGGTGCTGTGGTGGTTCTTCGGGCGCGGCAATCCGAATGCACTGTGGCAGATAGTCAGCCAACAGTGCGTGCCCAATCAGCAGCAGAACCACGATCCTGCGCCCTGCTTAAAGGTGGATTTAACCGAAGGATATGTCCTGTTTAAGGACAGCAAGGGCCCTTACCACGATCTGGTGATGCCGACCGAAAAGGTCAGCGGCATCGAGAGCCCGATATTGCAAGCGGATCGAACGCCGCCTTATTTCGCCCAGGCCTGGAATAACCGCGAACATATATCCAGCGAGCTGGGTAAACCGTTAAAAGACGCATGGGTTTCTCTGGCGGTCAATTCGAAATATGGCCGCTCTCAAAATCAGTTGCATATTCACGTTGCCTGCTTGCGCCAGGATGTTTATAACGCGCTGGGGGAACAGGCTGAGCAATTAGATCAACAGTGGCGGCCGCTGGCGGTGAAATTGGTCGGCCATCAATATCTGGCCAGAAAATTGGCGGGCACCGATTTAACCCAGGAAGATCCTTTCCGCTTGTTGCAAAACTACGTGGTCGAACAGGGCGACAGCATCGGCAATTACGGTCTGGCGCTGGCGGTCAGCCCGCAGGGCGAGATGCTGCTGTTGGCAAACCGTTTGAAGTTGACCGATCTCAACCTGGGGTCGGCCGGTGAAATTCAGGACTACCGGTGCGAGGTCGCGGGGAACTCCAGATGATAACGGCCCGCCGGCTCGATCAGCCGGCGGCTGCCGTGCGGTCAGAGTTTTTTCAGCAGCGCCAGCAGTTGCGCTTCGCTTTTCTCCGCCAATCCGTCGATCGCCAGTTTGATGATGTCGGAGCGGGTGATGCGCACGATGCCGTTGCGCGCCGCCTGCACGATCACTTCATCGATAGCCTCAATGTGGTTGTCCGTCAGGCTGACGGAGATCGCCTTATAAGTGCGCTTGCGGCCGGCCGGTTTGGTTTCCGGCGCGGGCGCCGCGACCGGCAGCGTGTGTGAGGTGGCGCTGTTGATGAATTCGTCTTCCGACATCCGGTGGGTGGGGGTGCGTTTCTTCACAGGATCACCTCTTTCACCAGGCATTCAATTTCGGTCTGCGCCTTTTCATTATTCGCCTCGTGCACGGTGATGGCTTCACCCCAGGCGTCGCGGTAAATCTTGCGGTCGCACAGGCGATTGCTCACCAGGGTGAACTCCGGGTATTCACTCAGCACCTGCGCCGCTTCGTTGGCTTCATTAATGAAGATATTGGTCGGGCACATGTTCAATACGATGTAGCCTTTGACCTTCTCGTTGTATTCCTGCGCGGTGGAGAACATCTCCGACAGATAGCCGATGGTGTCGAGATCCATCTGCGAAGGGCGCAGCGGCGATAGGAACAGATCGGCGGCCAGCAGGCCGGAGCGCAGTTCGGCGCTGTCGCGGCCGGCGGTATCGACGATCACGTAGTCGTAATGGCGATCGAGCTCCAGCAGCGTTTCCTTGATTTTACCCGACGCGGCCACCACCGGAATGTGCGGCAGCCCCTCGACGTTCTGACGGTCGTTGTACCAGGTCATGATCGATTTCTGGTCGTCGGCATCGACGATGATCGCCGTCTTGCCTTGCTTAAGAATCAGATACCCGGCGATATTCACTGCTTTCGTCGATTTGCCGACGCCGCCTTTTTGCGAGCCAATCAGAACAATCATGCTGCCATCTCTCAAGTTATTAAGCGGGTAACTTATTAAGTTAATGTGCTTATTAGGTTGATAATCAAACAGGTTAACAAGAACAACTCGCGAACAATATGCACCAACTGCGGCGGCTTGCCAAGCCAGTATGTTGTTAACTGCGCAGCTTATTTTGCGGTGAATGGACCGGATGGGTAAGTAGGAATTCTCTGGGAAGTGGCGGAACGGAAGCGCCTTTTGTTAGTTTAACAGCTTAATAAGTTAGTAGCTCATTAAGCTGTCGATGGCGTTACTTCTTCATCATCGCCTTCAGGTTGGCGAAGGGGTTGTGGGTGGCGACGCCGATATCTTTTTGCGCATCTTCACCGGCCACCACCGTCGAACCGTATTGATCGGCCTCGGTGTATTTCGAGTGTTCGTGGTCGTGGCAATACAGACACAACATTTCCCAGTTGCTGCCGTCTTCCGGGTTGTTGCTGTGATCGTGATCGATGTGGTGCACCGTCAGCTCGCGCAGGTTGGAATAAACGAATTCGCGCGAGCAGCGCCCGCATACCCAGGGGAACAGTTTCAGCGCTTTTTCGCGGTAGCCGGTTTCCAGCTTCGCATAGTTTTTGGGGATATAGGCCATGGTGGTCGTCCGTCGTGAATCACTATGCGGTAAATAATACCACAGTGCGTGCGGCTACAACGTGCGGCTCATCTTGCCGCTGTCAAACGTCTCCACCGCCCAATCGATGAACGCCCGCAGCTTGCCGCTGAGGTGGCGATTGGACGGGTAGACCACGTACATCTGCTCCGGCGGCGGCTGCCAGTCGTGCAGCAGGCTGACCAGTTCGCCGCGCTCGAGGTGCGGCTGCGCCATAAACCGATAGATCTGGATGATGCCCAAGCCGGCCAGGCTCGCCGCCAGCAGCGCGTTGCCTTCATTGATGCTGACCGGGTAGCGCTGTTGGATGGCGATCTCTTTGCCGCGCTCGACATAGCGTTGCGGATGGATGCGGTCGTTGACCGGATGGCGGTAGTGCACCATCGGAAAACCCTGTTCCAGATCGCACGGGTGGCGCGGGGTGCCGTGGCGCGCCAGATAGGCCGGGGTGGCGCAGCTGACCCAGTCCAGATCGAACAGACGCCGGGCGATCAGGCTGGAATCGGCCAACGGACCGCTGCGGATCACGCAGTCAGCGCTGTCGCTGATCAAATCGATAACGCGATCGCCGATGCTGAGATCGATCTGGATTTGCGGGTAGCGTTCCAAAAAGCCGGGCAGCGCCGGCAACAGCAGTTGGCGGGCGGTGCCGCTGCCGGTATCGATGCGCAGCACGCCCTGCGGAGAATTCTGCGACTCGGTCAGACAGCCCTCCATCTGCTCCAAATCCGCCAGCCATTTCACCGTATTCTGGTAATAGCATTCGCCCTCGCGGGTGACCGACACGCTGCGGGTGGTGCGCTGGAACAGTTTGGTCTGCAGGTGATCCTCCAGATTTTGGATCAGCTTGGTGACCGTCGCTTTCGGCATGCCCAGCGAATCGGCGGCGCGGGTAAAGCCGCCGGTTTCCACGACGCGGTTAAATACCCGGATAGCGAGCAAATGATGGTCCATAGGTTCTCAACGCCATGCCCCGGCGCTGGCCGGGGCATGTTTCTGCAGATAGATAATGATTAACACTGTTTAGCGCCAATCGCGCCGGAGCGCAAGCTGAGGCCGAATACCAGCGTGGCGGAGAGGATCAGCGCGCCGCCAAACAGCATGGCGCTGCTGACGCCCTGCCAGTCCACCACTTCACCGCCCAGCAGTGCGCCGGAGGCCAGCGCGATCTGGATGACGCACACCAACAGCGCCTGACCGGCTTCCGGCGCCTGCGGCACGGCGGCGAACATCCAGTTGGTGGCGCAGACCGGCACGGCGCCAAAGGCCAGCCCCCATACCAGCACCATCAGCGTGGCGCCGGCGAGGCCGCTGAGCAGCGGCGAAACGATCAAAATGCCCGCCAGCATGGCGGCGATCAGTATGAAGGTGGCGCGCAGGCTGTGTTCCGCCAGACGCTCGCCGAGAAAGGTGCCCAGCAGACCGATGGCGCCATAGGCCAACAGCTGCAGCGAGATCGCCGATGGGCTGAGCACGAACACCTGCTGCAGCAGGGGCCGCAGATAGGTATAGGCGGCGAAGTGGCCGATGAACAGCAGCACGATGGCGATCAGGCCGATGCGCGCCATCGGCAGGCGCAGCGGCAGCACCAGATCGCGCGGCGTGACCGGTCGGGAAGGCGGTACCGACGTGAGCAAACGCAGCTGCGCCAACAGTACGCCGACTGCCAGCGCCGCACCGCCGAAGAAGGCGGCGCGCCAGCCGAACAGATCGCCGATCAGCGCCCCGGCCGGCACGCCGCATACCGCGCCGACCGAGATGCCGCTGAGGATCAGCGCAGTGGCGCGGCCCTGGCTGGCTTCCGGCACCAGATGGCGGCCGTAGTTGGCGGCGAACGACCAGAAGCCGCCGACGCAGATGCCCAGCAGCACGCGGCCCAGCAGCATCATCGGGAAGTTGACGGCCAGTGCCGCCACCAGGTTGGACACCATCAGCAGCAACGACAGCCCCAGCATCAGTAGGCGTCTGTCCAGCCGGCCGGAAGCCAGACTCAATACCGGCGCGGCCACCGCCGCCACGATGCCGGGCATGGTCACCATCAGCCCGGCGGTGCCGGTGCTGACGCTGAGCGAAGGGGCGATGTTGGTCAGCAGGCCGATCGGCAAAAACTCGGTGGTGACCATGACAAAACAGGCGACCGTCAGCGAGAAGATCGCCGGCCACGGGGATGATGCAGGGTTATCTTTATTATTCAGCATAATGCCGCTCTTCTCAGGTGAATGCGCAGGCCGCGCTCGGGGCGCGGCGTGATCAAAGTCACAATCTACGGCAGGCTGAAGGCGCAGATAAATCCATCTGCGGTGGTTACACTGTTTCTGAGGGGGAACAATGACGGCAGCGAGTTAAAACGCGGCTTGCGCCGCGCCGAGGGGAAAGGAATAAAACGGTATAAGGTTATGACCGGGCCGCGCGCGGCGCTAGAGCCCCGGCGCTTTCCACAATGAGGTGGTCAGGCCGCTATCCACCAGCGTCAGCTGATCGGCGTAGACTCGCCGCCAGTTTTCTTTCTGTTCCTGATACCGCGCATGGTTGGTGAGATCCGGCTGATGCTCGCGCTCCCAGCGCACCAGCTGCTCACCGGTTTCGGCCAGCGACGCGTAAAGCCCGGCGCCGACCCCGGCGGCGATCGCGCAGCCCAGCGCGGTGGCTTCTTTCACCACCGGCACCCGCACCGTCAGGCCGGTGACGTCGCTGAGGATCTGGCTCCACAGTTTGCCCTTCGCACCGCCGCCGGCGAACACCAGCGAGCGGGCCTGCACGCCGGAGAAGGCGGCGATCTGCTCCAGATTACAGGCTGAGACGATGGCGGCATTCTCCTCCAGCGCGCGGAACAACGTCTGTTTGTTGCAGCGTTCAGGATCGATAGACATGTTGATGAATGACGGCGCCGCGTGATACCAGGTTTTGAAATGCATGGCGTCGGAAAAGATCGGCATCACGCCGTAGGCGCCCGGCGGCACCCTGGCCGCCATCTCTTCCAGCAGGCTGTAAGCGTCGATCCCCAGTCGCTCCGCCAGCAGTTTCTCTTCGGCGCAGAAAGCGTCGCGGAACCAGCGCATGGTCAGGCCGGTAAAGAAGCTGATGGATTCCGCCTGCGCCATGCCGGGAATGACGTGAGGGTTAATGCGGATGTTCATTTCCGGATCGATGGCCGGTTCCGGCAGGTTGACGATTTGCTGCCAGAAGGTGCCGCCGAGCACCGCCGTCTGCCCGGCGCGCACGATGCCGAGGCCCAGGCTGCCGAGCTGCACGTCGCCGCCGCCCATCACCACCGGGGTGCCGCGCAGCAGCCCGCTCTCCTGGGCCGCCTGCTCGGTGACGCGCCCCAGCACGACGCCGGTCTCTTTCACCGGCGACAGAATATCGGCGCGCAGCCCGGCCATATCGAGCAGCGCCGGCCGCCAGTCGCGGCTGGTCAGATCCAGCATGCCGGTAGTGCCGGCGTTGGAAGGATCGACCGCCAGCTCGCCGCTCAGCATGTAGGCCAGCCAGTCGCTGATCATGGTCAGCGTCGCCGCCTGGCGATAGATGTCCGGCCGGTGGTGCGCCAGCCACAGCAGGCGCGGCATGGCGCTCAGCGCCAGCGTCTGGCCGGAGTACTGGTAGACCTCACGTTCGAAGCCGTGGTTGTGCAACTCTTTCAGTTCGCTGACTTCATGGCTGGCGCGCGCATCGACATTGGCGCAGGCCCAGATCGGCACGCCGTTGCGATCGTACAGAACGATGCCTTCACGCATCGAGCAGCAGGCTACCGCACGGATCGCCTGCGCGCTCAGCCCCGCGCGCTGCAACGCCTGGCGGATGCACTGGCAGGCCAACTGCCAGTTGCGGTTGAGATCGAATTCCATCGAGCCGGGTACCCCCGGCACCGCGAGGTGTTGCCACTCGGCCTGGCCGTGCGCGATCTGATTGCCCGCCAGATCGAAGATCACCGCGCGAATGCTGCCTGTTCCTGCGTCCAGCGCCATCAAGTAGTTATCCATAGCCTATGCTCTCAGGGGGAGGAATAGTAACTATAGATGCCGCCGTCTTCCCTCGCCGGGGGCGGGGTGGGCATCGCCGGTGCGATTTGTGAGCCAGGCGGCAAAATTACCGTTGCGGCAGGGCAATCGACGGGAATAAACCTATGGTTGGAAAGCGCCATGCTGCGGCGCGCCGTTTAAACAAGGAGCTGTCATGCACGTCACATTGGTAGAGATCAACGTTAAACAGGACAAGATCGACGAATTTATCGACGTTTTCCGCGCCAATCACCTGGGGGCGATCGAAGAGCCGGGCAACCTGCGTTTCGACGTGCTGCAGGATGAGCATATTCCGACGCGGTTTTACATCTACGAAGCCTATCGCGACGAGCAGGCGGTGGCGGCGCACAAGCAGACCCCACACTATCTGCAGTGCGTGGAGAAGCTGGAAGCGCTGATGACCGGCCCGCGCAAGAAAACCACCTTCATTGGCCTGATGCCGGAATAAACGCTGGCGTTTGCCGGTGTCCATGCGCCCGGTTTGGTTGTAACCTGCAAGGCAAAGCGAATTTTCAATGGGATAAGCGGGGCGAGGATGACATTGCGCGATCGGCTGTTGGCGCTGTTGGTGGTGGTGATCTGGGGCGTGAATTTCGTGGTAATCAAGTTCGGCCTGCAGGGGATGCCGCCGTTCCTGTTGGCCGGGATGCGTTTTTTACTGGTGGCGTTGCCGGCGATCTTCTTTATCCCGCGCCCGACCATCCCGTGGAAATGGCTGTTGCTCTACGGCATGACCATGAGTTTCGCGCAGTTTGCCTTTCTGTTTGTCGCCATCAAGGTGGGCATGCCGGCGGGGCTGGCCTCGCTGGTGTTGCAGGCGCAGGTGTTCTTCACCCTGCTGTTGGGTGTCGTGCTGATGGGCGAAAAGCTGCGCGTCAATCATTTCGTCGGCATCGCTATCGCCAGCGGCGGCATGCTGGCGCTGGCGCAGGCCAGCCTGCATAAGCCGGGCAGCGGCGCGGTCCCCCTGGCGGGCCTGCTGCTGACTCTGGCGGCGGCGTTCTCCTGGGCGCTGGGCAACCTGACCAACAAGAAGATCCTGGCCGGTTTCCCGCAGCGCAACATTTTGTCGCTGGTGGTGTGGAGCGCGCCGATCCCGGTACTGCCGTTCCTGATTTGCAGCTGGCTGTTCGACGGCCCGCAGGCGGTGCTGGCCAGCCTGAGCCATGTGCAGGTCGGCACCTGGCTGGCGGTTGCCTATCTGGCGTTCGCCGCCACGCTGTTCGGTTATTCGGTATGGGGCAGCCTGCTGGGGCGCTACGAAACCTGGCGCGTCGCGCCGCTGACGCTGCTGGTGCCGCTGGTCGGGCTGTTCGCCGCCTGGCTGCTGCTGGACGAAGCGCTGTCGCCGGCGCAGTTCGGCGGCGCGTTGCTGGTGCTGGCCGGCATGGCGGTCAATACCTTCGGGTTGCCGCGCCGACGGGCCGTCGCGGTGCGCTAAACCTAACAGGGCAATTCTGTTCAATACGTTGTCGGCGCGGCCCGGCATTCTGGCGCCTGTGAATTTTTCCTCAGGTGCCCTCATGAATAATATCTACCTTTCCATGGCCGCATTTGCGCTGGCGGCCTCCATCACGCCCGGCCCGGTCAACATCGTCGCATTGAGCGCCGGGGCGCAGTTCGGCTTTGGCGCGACCCAGCGTCACGTGTTCGGCGCCACGCTGGGGTTTACCCTGTTGCTGGTGCTGCTGGGTTTGGGCATGCACCAACTGCTGATCCTGTGGCCGGCGTTGACCCGCTTGATCCAATGGGCCGGCGTGGCCTTCCTGCTGTTTATGGCCTACCGGCTGGCGTTTGACGACGGCAGGCTGGGCAACGGCGAGGCGCAGGCGCCTTCCTGTTGGTACGGCGCGCTGATGCAATGGCTGAACCCCAAGGCATGGCTGGCGTCGGTGGCCAGCCTCGGGGCGTTTGTCGGCGACGGCGACATCCGGCTGCTGTGGCAGTTCGCCGGGCTCTACTTCGTGATTTGCTATGCTTCGGTGGCCTGCTGGGCTTACGTTGGCGCGATGTTGCGCGGCCTGCTCAGGCAGGCGCGCAACGTACAACGCTTCAATCGCGTGATGGCGGCGTTGCTGGCGGCCAGCGCCTGCTATCTGTTGGCGGAGGGTTTTTGATACTGGCCGGGTGTCGCGGCCAGCAGCTGTTTGAAGGTGCGCTGGAAGTGCGCCTGATCGGCAAAGCCGCTTTCGCTGGCGGCTGCGGCGATCGGCAGGCCGCTTTTCAATAGCCGATGGCCGTGCTGCACGCGGCGATTGACCAGATAGGCGTGCGGCGTCATGCCGTAGCGCTGGCGGAAGGCGCGGATCAGGTAGGAGGGCGAGAGCGCGGCGGCGTGGCAAATGTCTTCCAGCGTCAGCGACTGAGTGCAGTGCGCGTCGATAAACGCCGCCGCCGCTTCCAGTCGGGGGTGCGGCGGCGTCTCCGGCTGGCGGCCGCTGCCCAGCGCGAGCTGCAGGGCGCTGAAATACTCCACCAGGGCGATCTGTTTTTCCAGCGCGCCGCACTGCGCGTTCGTCAGCAGCGCGTACAGTTGGTTCAGCCCGTTGAACAGCGCCGGATCGCGGCTGAGCGGCCGGCTGAAGGGGACAAAGCGGTCGCCGTCGCCGCCCATCATTTCCTGCTGCAGCGCGCCGAGCCAGGCGAGATCGAGATAGAACATGATGTATGACCAACGGCGGTCGGCGATCGGGTTGCAGGCATGCGCCTGCTGCGGATTGATGATCACCACATCGCCGGCGCCGACCTGCATGCGCCGCTCGCCGTTGACATAGGTGCTGACGCCGCCGGTGATGGCGCCGATGGAAAAGAATTCGTGGCTGTGCAGGCTGTAGCACACTTTGCGGCCATCATTGATGGCGCGCGCTTCGACAAAAGGCAACTGCGGGTCGCGCCAGAACTGGGGCGTTTTTTCACTCATGCGCTTTCCTTTTCACTGCGGCGGCATCACAGTGTTATAGCCTGAAAGCGACGAAAAGGGGAATGGCGGATGATGATTTTTAACGTGTTCGGCCGCCTGGTAGGCGTGAAGCGTATCGGGGACAAATGGCGGCTGTTCCGCGTGACGCTGCCGGAGCGCAAATATGCCCCCAGCTACGATATCGTGTTGCCGGCGGATCTGCGCGAAGAGGAGATCGCCGGCTATCTGGGGGATATCTATCACGAAGCCGCGACCCCGCAGCGGCCGGACGTGTTTCGCGTCGAGTAGCGTGGGCGTTACTCTTCCGCGTTGCGCGCCATGAGGCGGCGCTGATGTTCCTCGCTGGCGGCCTGGATCTCTTCCAGCACCGAGCCGACGTCGGCGCGCTTCTGAATTTCGCTGAATCGGCCGCTGAGGACGCTGTCCGGCGTCAGCGTGCCTTCCTGATACAGCGCCCAGATCTCTTTGGCATATTGGCTGTCGCGCAGCTCCGGCGCAAATTGGCCGTAATATTCCGCCAGATTGTCGATATCGCGCTCGAACATGCTTTTGGCGTGGTTGTTGGCGGCGGCGTCCACCACCTGCGGCAGATCGATGATCACCGGCCCGTCTTTATCCATCAGCACGTTGAATTCCGACAGATCGCCGTGCACCAAGCCGGCGCACAGCATGCGCACCGCGTAGTTCATCATCAGAGCATGATCGGCGCGCGCCTGTTCCGGCGTCAGGATGACATCGCTCAGACGCGGCGCCACCAGACCTTCCTCGTCGGTGATCAGCTCCATCAGCAGCACGCCGTCCAGGCAGATGTCCGGCTGCGGCACCCGCACCCCGGCTCTGGCCAGCAGATACAGCGCGTCCACTTCGGTGTTCTGCCAGGCTTCTTCCTGTTGCTGACGGCCGAATTTGGAGCCTTTGCTCATGGCGCGCGCGTCGCGGCTGTTGCGCACCTTGCGCCCTTCCTGGTAGTGCACGGCCTGCTTGAAGTTACGCTTCTCGGCTTCTTTGTACACTTTGGCGCAGCGGATCTCATCGCCGCAGCGCACGATAAACACGTCGGCTTCTTTGCCGCTTTTCAAACGGCGGATGACTTCGTCGATTAATCCGTCATCCACCAGCGGCTGGAGTCGTTTTGGAATTTTCATGCAGCCTTGTACCCTATTTAGGCTCCGGTGTGAATGGCTTGCGCAGTTGATAGCGTAAGTTAGACCCGAAAGGCAAACATTAGTTTTGCCGCCGCGGCATCATTGCGCGGCGGCGGGCGTTCACAGGCTGCCTGTCGGCACCCAGACGCTGACGCTGCCGGCGTTGACCGGGAAATGGGCGCTGCCCTGGTCGTCGGTGGTGATTTCCTCCTGGCGGTTACCGAGGAAATCGCGCCAGGCGGTGCGCGCCAGATCGGCGCCGAGCGCGACCGTCTTGCCGCTTTCGCCGCCGTTGGTCAACACCACCACGCAGCCGGGGGCGTCGGCGGTGCCGGCGCGGCTGAAGGCCACGCAGTGGCTGTCGTCGAAGTAGTCGGTTTGCGGGCCGTTGGCGAAGCGCTGGCGGGCGGCAATCAGCTTCTCCAGCTCTGGGATCGCCGGCATGTCAATCTGGTACTCGCCGCCGTCACGCCCTTTATCGCGGTAACTGGCGCCATAAAGGTCGGGGTAAAACACGCAGGGCACGCCCTGTTCGCGCAGCAGGATCAGCGCGTAGGCCAGCGGTTTGAACCAGGGTTCCACCGGCGCCTCCAGCGATTGCAGCGGCTGGGTATCGTGGTTGGCGACCAGCGTCACCGCGTGGGCCGGATCGGCGGCGGTCAGGGTATCGGTGAAGATCTGCGCCATGTCGAAGCCGTCGCCCTGTTTTGACGCCTGATGAAACTTCAGGTGCAGCGCCACGTCGAACAGCATTACTTTGCCGTCCACCAACTCGATGTATTGTTGCAGCGCGCTGAGATCGTGCGACCAGTATTCGGCGACGATAAACAGATCGCGCTGCGCGCTGTCGCGCACGTGATCCGCCCACTCTTTGAAGAACCAGGCGGGAATGTGTTTGGCGGCGTCGAGGCGGAAGCCGTCGCACGGCAGCGTGTCCAGCAGCCAGCGCGCCCAGTATTTGAGCTCCTCCGTCACGGCGGTATTGCGGAACTCCACGTCGGCGCCCATCAGGTAGTCGTAGTTGCCTTTCTCGTCGTCGACCTGATCGTTCCAGCCGTCGTCGCCGTAGTCGTTGGCGATTTTAAACACCCCTTTATCGTCCGGCTGCTCAACGTAATCGACGCCGCTGAAGCATTTGTAATCCCAGATAAACTCGGAATGCGCGCCCTGGCGGCCGGGGAAGGTAAAGCGGGTATAGGCCAGCGCGTCGAAGCCCTGGTCGTCAATGTCGTTGCGGTTGTTGGCGTCCACCTTGAACACGTGCACCCGTTCTTTCTCGTCCGCGCCGAGCTTGTGGTTGAACACCACGTCGTAGAGCACCCCCACGCCGTGTTCGCGCAGCGCAGTGGCGGCGTGTTCGAGCGCCGCCTTGTCGCCGTATTTGGTGGCCACGCTGCCTTTCTGGTCAAACTCGCCCAGATCGAACAGATCGTAGGTGTCGTAACCGACGGAGTAACCGCCGGAAGCGCCTTTGTAGGCGGGCGGCAGCCACAGATCGGTAATGCCCAGTTCGGCGAGGTGCGGGGCTCGTTCGGCGGCCTCCTGCCACAGTTTGCCGCCGTCGGGGTAGTACCAGTGGAAGAATTGCAGCAGGGTGGTTTTTTTCGTCATGAGCCAGCGTCCCGGTTAGCCAGAAGGAGAGGTGCAGTTAAAGCATGGGCTACTTTTGGCAAAAGGGACAATGGCGCAGGCAGGCGCGTGAAGGCAGGCGTAAATATGTAACCGACGTTGACGAGATAACGGTTAAGTTGTTTATATCAAGTTTTCACGTTTTTATTTTTATTTTTTATTTTTCATGTGGATATTTTCTTTGTTTTTTTATTTATGAATTTTTGATGTTTTTATGCTCATTTTACCTGGGTTTTTATTTTAATTTTAAATACTAATTTGGTTTTTAATTTTAAAAATAATTATTTTGTTGGGTTTAAATTCTTTTAATTGAAATGTTTTGACATATTCGGGTGCCCTGTTGGTTATTCATTCGCAATTGTTTATGCGTTATCGTTATGTTCGAAATTAGGTAACACTATCAACCAATAATCCATCCAACGTAGCGTGAAGGTGGGAGAAAAGGAGAACATAACGTCGTGAACATCAGGGATTTCAGAGCATTGGCGCGCAATTTGGTCAGAGAATTCGGCATGTTGAACAAGCAGAGCAACGGCTCGCGCTTTTCGCCGCTGCAGATCCATCTGATGATCGAAGTTAGCGAGCAGCCGCTGGGCGTCACCGAGCTGGCGGCCCGGCTGTGCATCGACAAAGCCAGCGCCAGCCGGGCGCTGCGCAGCCTGGTGGCCGCCGGCGTGATAGAAACGGTGGATCATCCGGATGACAGGCGGCACAACCGGCATCGGCTGAGTAAACAGGGCGTCAAGGCGCTGGCCGGCATCGAGAGCGACGCCGACGGCTTTATGCAGGCGGCGCTGGCGCAGTTGGATGACGATGAGCTGGCGAGCACCACTGCGGCGATGAAAAAGATGACCGCGGCGCTGCGCAGCGCGCGCAAACAGCGCGACGCCAATCTGCGGGTGCGGCCGATCGCCGAGCGCGACGATGCGGCGATGGCGGCGATCATTCGCGAGGTGTTTCGCGAGTACGGCATGGACAAGATGGAAGGGGTCAGCCTGCACGATCCGGATCTCGATCGGCTGACCGGCCTGTATCATGACAACGGCGGCCGCTACTGGGTGCTGGAGCGGGACGGGCAGGTGGTGGGGGGCGTCGGCATGGCGCCGCTGGCCGGCGAAGAGCCCGGCTATTGCGAACTGCAAAAACTGTTCTTCAAACCCGGCGCGCGCGGGTTGGGCATGGCGCGCTATATGGTAGTGCAGGCGCTGAAGGCGGCGCGGGCGGCGGGGTACCGCTACTGCTACCTGGAAACCACCGAACAGTTGAAAGAGGCGATCGGGTTGTATTACGCGCTGGGTTTCACGCTGCTGACGGAACGGCGCGGCAATACCGGCCACCACGGCTGCAATGTGTGCATGCTGAAAAATCTGCAGAACGACGATATGTGAGCGGTTTCAAGGTTAACGCCCGCGCCTTGTGTCACCCTGTTAACCGTTTGATAACAATCACAACGTTTTATCAGGGAGGAGAACTATGTTGGGGGATCCCATGGCGCTGTCCGCGCTGGTCACGCTGGTGGTCATCGCGCTATGGGCCAGCGCCCGTTTGCCGGAGTATTTGGTCGCGCTGCTGTTCTTTGCGGCGGTGATGGTATTGCAGCTGGCGCCCGCTGCGGTGACCTTTTCCGGTTTCGCGTCTTCCGCATTCTGGCTGGTGCTCAGCGGTTTCGTGTTGGGCACCGCCATCCGCAGCACCGGCTTGGCGGATCGCCTGGCCAACCGACTCTTGCCGCATCTGGCCGGTTCCTGGCCGCGCCTGGTGGGCGGCGTGGTGGCGATAAGCTACGCGTTGGCGTTTGTCATGCCCTCCAATATGGGGCGCATTACGCTGCTGATGCCGATCGTCATGGCGTTGGCCGAGCGCGCCGGCCTGGCGGAAGGCTCGCGCGGCCGCATCGGTTTGGCGCTGGCGGTGGGGTTCGGCACCTTCCAGCTTTCCGCCAGCATCCTGCCGGCCAACGTGCCTAACCTGGTGATGAGCGGTGCGGCGGAAAGCGCCTACGGCAGCCACTTCGCTTATCTCTCTTATCTGCTGTTGCACGCTCCGGTGCTCGGGTTGGCCAAAGGCGCGCTGCTGACGCTGTGCATCTGCGGCCTGTTCCGTGCCCGGCCGCAGCCAGTGGCGGCCGAGGCGGGGCAAACGCCGCTCAGTGCCGCCGAGTGGCGGCTGATCGCGCTGTTGGGCATTACGGTGCTGCTGTGGATGACCGACAGCTGGCACGGCATCGCCCCCGCCTGGATAGGGTTGGCGGCGGCCTGCTTCTGCCTGTTGCCGCGCATCGGTTTTCTCAACGGCGAGCAGTTCGCCGCCGGGGTCAACGTGCGCACCTGTATTTACGTGGCGGGGATCCTGGGGCTGACCGCATTGGTCAGCCACTCGGGGCTCGGCGATCGGTTGGGCGGCGCGCTGCTGGCGATGATGCCGGATCTGCACGGCAAGCCGTTTACCGCATTCGGTTCGCTGGTGGGGATCACCGCGCTGTTGAATTTCGTGGTGACCGCCAACGGCGTGCCGGCGCTGTTTACCCCGCTGGCGCAGGCGTTGTCCGCAGGCAGCGGCTTGCCGCTGCTGACGGTGCTGATGACCCAGGTGATCGGTTACGCCACGCCGCTGTTGCCGTATCAGGCCTCGCCGATCGTGGTGGCGATGGGGATGGGCAAAGTGCCGGCGCGCGAAGGGCTAAAGCTGTGCCTGCTGTTGGCCGCGCTCAGCTTCGCACTGCTGGTGCCGTTGGACTATCTGTGGTTCAGGCTGCTGGGGTGGATCCCGTAAACAGCCCCGCGCCGCCGGCAAAACAGTCTTCGTCCAGCGTCAGGGTGGCGATTTTATGCACCGGTCCGCGCATGCTGACCTGAAAATCGCCGCTGAAGGCGATCTGCAGTTCGCCGCCCGGCATCCGCACACTAACCCGCTCGCCGACTCGTCCCAACTTGCGCATCACGCTGGCGGCGGCGCAGCTGCTGCTGCCGGAGGCGAGGGTAAAGCCGGCGCCGCGCTCCCAGATGCCGATGCGCAGCGTCTGGCGATCGACCACTTCCACCAGTTGTACATTGGTGCGTTTCGGGAACAGCGGATGGCGCTCAATCTGCGGTCCGAGCCGATGCACCTGCGCCAGATCCAGTTTTTCCACCGGCACCACGCAGTGCGGGTTGCCCATCGACACCAGCGAAACGCTTAACGTCTCCTCCTTCAGGGGCAGCGGATAGTTCAGCGCCTCCGGCAGATCGATCAAGGCCGGCAGCGCCGCCGGGCTGAAATTGGCGCGCCCCATCTCCACGGTTATCTGATGCGCGTCCTCCGCCACCTGGCAACGCACGTCGCCGCCGGCGGTGTGCACCAGAAACGGCTGATGCGCCACGCGCTTGCTGTCGAACAGATACCGCGCGTAGATACGCAAGCCGTTGCCGCTTTTCTCCGCTTCGGAGCCGTCCGGGTTGATGATGCGCAGGGTGGGATTGACGGCGTCGCCGCTGTCGATCAGCAGGCCGTCGGAACCGATGCCGTAATGCGGGTGGCACAGCAGGCGGATCTGTTCCAGGCTCAGGCGATCGGCGACCGAACGATGGCATACCAGGTAGTCGTTGCCCAGACCGTGATATTTGTGAAACAGCAGGGGAGTCATGGCGTTGCTCGGCTCAGCGGGAAGAGGTCGCTACAGCTTACAACAGAACGTTGGCGTTAAAGCAAACAAAAGGCGGCCTGAGCCGCCCTTTTGCACGATTGCCGATCCGGCCATTAATTGTAGATGATCGCGGTGCCGTGCAGTTTGTTGTCACCGGTAGTGGCGATGATCTGGAAGGATTTGGCGCCCGCCGCGTCGGCTTTGGCCGCCAGTTTGTTTTCCAGGCTGCTCAGGTCGGACGCGCCGCTGACGGTAACGACGCCGGCTTTTTGCAGGTCGGCGGGTTGCGCGTTCACCAGTTCAGCGGCGAAGCTGCCGAAGGAGGCGGAAGCCAGTGCGATGGCTGCGATGGTCATTTTCAGGTTTTTCATGGTCTTATTTCCTATCAGTGTTCTTTACGATGTTTGTTTTGTAAGGTCGTTAAATTAATTAACGATCGATAATTTAATGTTAGATGCCGGTTTGACGGATTGCAAGTATTTTTTTAATGCTCGTTAATTAATTTTTTTTACGCCCTGGCGTTGTGAGCAATAAGGGTATGCAGTCTACAGGCTTAATGCTTTGTTATTGATAGATTTCTGCAGTACCATGCAGCTGGTTGTTGCCGCCGGCGCTGGTGATGCGGAAGGATTTGGCGCCGGCCTGATCGGCTTTGGCGGCCAGGCTGTTTTCCAGCGAGGTCAAATCGGACGCGCCGCTGACGGTGATGACGCCCACTTTTTGCTGGTCGGCCGGTTGGCTAGTGACCAAATCGGCGGCGAAGCTGCCGAAGGAAACGCTGGCCAGAGTGAGGGCGGCTAAGGTTAGTTTTAAGCTTTTCATGATGTTAATTCCTTTTCGATAACGGTCAATAGAGGGTTTTAATCCGGTTCGCTAATTTTTATTAACGATCGATAACTAAATGCTAATCGGTTCTCGACGAGGGCGCAATATTTTTTTATAATGATCGTTAAGTTATTTGTGCTAAGCCTGCTGTGGAGCGGGATAGGAGAGGAACGATGAGCATCAATGAAGCGGTCTGCGGCAAGAAAAGCCGTGGCAGACCCAAACAATTTGATCGCGACCGGGCGTTGGAAAGCGCACTCGATCTGTTCTGGCGGCACGGGTATGAAGCCACCTCGCTGGCCGATCTGGTGGAAGTGACCGGCGCCAAGGCGCCGACGCTGTATGCCGAGTTCGGCAACAAAGAAGGGATGTTCCGCGCGGCGGTGGAGCGCTATCTGCAAAAATACACCACCTGCACCAACCAGCTGTTGGAACAGGATGTGCCGGTGGCCGAGATCGTCGAGGCCTACGTGCGTTCTTCGGTTCAGGTCTTCACCGATCCCGATACCCCCTCCGGCTGCTTTATGGTGTGCGCCTCCGCTGCGCTGTCGTCCGCTTCCGACGACGTCGCCCAGATGCTGCGCAAAAAGCATCATGCGCAGGAAGCGGCGCTGAAGGCCTGCTTCGATCGCAAGGTGCAACAGGGCGAGCTGCTGGCGAAAACCGATACCGCGCTGCTGGCGAAATACGTGATTTGCACCATTGAAGGCATGTCGGTGCAGGCGCGAGAAGGGGCAAGCCGGGACGATCTGTTGCGGTTGCTGGAGGCGCTGATGCTGGTGTGGCCGCGGCTCAGCCAGATTGGCAATAAGGTGTAGAAACAGGCCCGGTTTTTACCGCAATGCTGATCAGTTAGCGTTTTTCTGCAGGCGTTCGTGACATTTTCGGTCGATAAAAGTGAGATGCCCCATGTGGCTCAGGCACCTCGACCGAGCCAGGGGCCGAAGGCGCGGCCCCTGGCAACCCGCGCCTTTGCCCTATCAGACGGTTGGCTTTGCCAACGTTACTCAGCCCATCCCTGGGCCTCGCCCCTTCGGGGCCGCTG
>NZ_CAJCKE010000024.1:0-78555 GCF_903970925.1 Serratia sp. ME47
CCGAGGCAGAACGACGCGCCCATTTCGCAGATGCTGCAGAGAAGTGGCGCCAGGCGCTTGAAGCTGCGCGGGCGGTAGATGTTGCTTGGATCCACATCCGCATAGGTTTTTGCGTCAACGCGGCCGCGCGCTGCTGGGGTAACGCTCAATGACATATCAACTCATTTATGCAGATCCGCCGTGGAGTTACGGCAACACGATCAGCAATGGCGCCGCCGGCAATCACTACAGCACAATGAGCATGGCAGATCTGAAGCGTCTGCCGGTATGGGCTATTGCTGCGCCAGATAGCGTGCTCGCAATGTGGTACACCGGCAACCACAGCCAGGAGGCGATCGAGCTGGCAGAGGCTTGGGGATTCAGCGTCAGAACGATGAAGGCTTTCACCTGGGTGAAGCTAAACCAGCAGGCCGAACTGCGCTTCAACAAGGCGTTGCTGCAGCAAACCATCTTCGACTTCACCGACCTGCTCGACATGCTCAACTCCGAAACCCGAATGAATGGCGGCAACTACACTCGCGCCAACTCAGAAGACGTGTTGATCGCCGTTCGCGGCCAGGGCATCGAGCGCGCCAGCGCATCAGTAAAGCAGGTTGTGTTCAGCTGTCTCGGCGAGCACAGCGCGAAACCCTGGGAAGTCCGCCGGCGCCTTGAGCTGCTATACGGCGACGTGTCACGAATCGAACTATTCAGCCGTGGCGATGCGCCTGGCTGGGATCATTGGGGGAATCAATGCCCAGTAAACAGCCTGACGCTGATGCCGGCAGCGTTCAGAAAAACCTTCTCCGCAGTACAGCCAGAGAGCTTTTAAGAGATTTCGACTCCCCTTCCAACAATTTAACCCTCCGTCAGTTACTCGATAAGCACGCAGTCAAGATAGCACCGTACTGGCCGAAGTCTCCGCCGGTGTGGCTGCGCCTTTGCTGTGAGGTTCATCGGGTACGGGAGGGGAAGTAGTGAGGTAACCATGAACGATCATAGCTGGATGACAACTTCAACAATTTGCAGTGAATTGGAGGTGTCATCGCGAACCCTTGAGCGCTACAGGAAAAGAACTCCGGAAAACAACCCGTTCCCGGAGCCTGATATCACAGCAGCCGGCGCACCTAATAAGTGGTATCGCCACAAGGTTGCTGCCTGGCAAGAGGCCGAAACGAAAATAAAGCGCACCAAGCCATTTGCATCACTTCACAACCCGCGAAGCGATAGAGGCCGATTTACCCAGCGGAACGAGGCTTGAACTCAACCACGTCTGGCTCAGTAATACTCATCAGTCTTGCCCACCATTTAGAATACGCCACCCTCATTTCACTCAGATAGGTGTGTTTGTCATACACCGCCCACACTCCCGGTAGCATATGGCCGAGCATTATCTCGGCAATGTGCGGATCCGTGAGGTCGGAGAAATTTGTTCGTGCGGTGCGTCGCAGATCGTGCACGGTGAAATGAGGGACGTTCACATCATACGCCTTAATCATAAACAGCCGCAGATTTGCAGGTAAGCTTAGATGGTTTCCCGATCCCATTGGCGCATCTTTTTTGCTTGAAAAAAGGTAATCACCTTCAGCAAGAGAGATGACTCTTTTCAAGATTGGAACGATCTCCGCGATTATCGGACGAAGTATCGCGCGTTGTGTTTTGGCCCCTGTTTTATGGTTCTCAGGTGGAACCGTCCACACCCCTTCCTCGAAATCGAAATGCTGCTTTTTCGCCAAGCGAAGCTCAGATATCCGGCAACCATAGAACAAGCACAGCTTGAGCATGATCTTGTTTCGCTCGCTCATCCGGCACTCATCGCAGCCCTTCCAAAACAATGCAATTTCATCTCTCGAAAGCGTTCTCTTCCCCATTCCTTTTTTCAAACCGAAGTCGCGCCCAGTAAGCTCTGAAAGCGGGTTTGATGTTAGCAGCTGTCGCTTTACAGCCCAGGAATAGCATTGCTTGCCATTACTGATGATCCGTCTGGTAACCTCTGAATATGCCTTTGCGAGCTTATCCAGCAGCGTCAGCCAGTTGTGAACCGTGATTTCTGCTGCCGGGTATTTCCCCAGGCGTGGAAAAACGTGGATCTCAAACGAACGCAGCACCTGGGCTTCGTTACCCTTCTGAATGCAAACCATGCCATGCCATTCTCTGAACAACTCCTCGAACGTGTATCGCGTGGAGATCTTGCCGCGCTCCAAGTCGCGTTTAACTTTTGGGTTATCTCCGCCCACCAGCACAGAAGCCCATTTTTCAACCTCTTCGCGCGCAGCCTTAAGACTCAGTGCGGGATAGCTGCCCAGAGTCATCTTGTCCTGCTTGCCGAGAAACCGGTATCGGTAGAAGAAAGTAACGGCGCCCTTCTTGGAAACCCTCACCCAAAGCCCATCACGATCGGACTTCTCCTCAACTTTTTCCCTTTCTTTGTTCAGGCATGCCTTAAGGTAACTGTCTGAAATAGCCATTGATTCCCCCGCTCTGTGTCCATCGTGGACACGGTACATGATGAGAATCATAGTTTATGGACACGAGGATGGACACAAAAATGATGTCTTATATTGTCGAAGGGTGTCGTAGGTTGTCGTGGTTATCTTTTGCGGAGAGCTTAATTTACGTGGGTTCTTAGTGAAATTTGGCGGGGGTTGTCGGTAGGCGTCGGAGAGTTAGTTATCGATATGGGCAATAATGGAGAAATTTCGTATATGCTTCATTATAAAAGTTTTTCTGCCTTGGTATTTCTGAATTACTCGCCTATAGAAACCCGCATGGACCTAAAGCGACAGTGAATGGGTTAGGCCGTCTTGCACCTGAATCGCTGCATTCTACATGCCACACCACTGAAAACCTAGCGATCGGTGCAGTGAAGGCATTCTATTATGCGCAGCTAAATGTTACAGGGCGCCCCGGCTGATGAAAACAGATGTTAACACGGGCTATACGGCCTGAACCCAAGGCTTGCAGGTGCTCCGTGGCCGTCAAACTCCGGCGCTAATACATAACCGGCCGCAGCGCAATAAACCCCTTCTGAAATTATCGAAAAAGAATATTTGGATCAACCTCTTAGAATTCGATTTTGCCCCACATCCTTTAGGAAAAACCCCATATACGCCACCACCGTCCCTCGGATAGAAAGGGCATGAACTCCGCGACAAAACATTATTCCGGGCACTACATCGGCAGCCCACCGGGGTTCACCAGCATATCTGCGTACGTTGATTGGAAGGTGCATTATGATCGATAAAGGGCAAATGCTGAGCCGGCACGATTTTTCGAAGGTCAACTGGGGCATTCTGGCGGCGGCGGCGCTGCTGTTCAGCGTGGGTGCGGCGCTGTTGGTGCTGCCGCTGCTGAGCAGCATTGATGAGAACGACGTCATCACGCTGTTGCAGGCCGGCGCGGGCACAATTTTACTCGGCTGTACGCTGCTGGCGCTGCGGCATTACCTGCGCCCGGTGTTGACATATCGGCTCTACGAGCACGGCGTGCGGGTCTTTGACGGCCACCATCACAAAGAGCGTTTCATTCCGTTTGAGAAAATCGGCGACATCTATCGCTTTCGCGGCGGCAAGGCTTTTGGCGGGTTGTTTGACGTCACGGCGTTCCGCGCCGGCGCGGATCAGCCCTGGTGCACGGTCTTCAGCAATGTCGCCCATTCGTGGCGACTGGCGGACGTGATCGTCGATCAGCAGCTGCAGCAGCGCGGGCCATTGGCGTTGAACGCGCTCTATCAGGGGGAGACGGTGTCGTTTCACACGGTTGAGGGCGACGCACGCTGGCTGTGGCAGTTGCTGCTCGGCAAACGGCAAGGCACGCCGACCGAAACGCTGCGGCTGAGCGCCACCCTGCTGACCACTGAACGGGGCAACGTGCCTATCGAGCAGATCCGCGCGTTGGAAAATCATCCGCAGCGCGGCATCCGCTTATTCGACGGCCAGGGCAATGTGCTGTTCGCTATCAACGATGATTCGCTGCTCAGCGCCGATCTGTTCATCGCGCTGCTGGAACATATGATCCACAACCGCATCCCCGCCTATCACAACCCGGCGATGACGCGGCCATCGGTTTAAATCAGCGGGGAGTTTTCCGCCTGCATGCGCAGTGCGGTAGGCGGTAAGCCAATCTGCAGCACCACCGGCTGATAGTCGGCCTGCTCGCCCAGACGCCGGGCCAAGCGGCGCGCCAGCATAAAGGCCGCCCCGCCGCCCAGTACGGCGCCGACTGCCGCCGAGGCGTCGCTGCCGAAACAATATTGCAATAACGCGCCACCCAGCATCATGCCCAGCAGCGGCGTCAGGTAAACCAGCATGGCGGAGCGCAGCAGGCTGCCTTCCGCAATGCCGACCTCGACGCGCTGCCCCGGCTCGAGCGGCTGATCGATATGCACCTGCAGCTGATGCTCGGTTTCCGGCACCAGCTCGTTCAACGCACGCGCGCCACAGCCGGAGCGCGCGGTGCAGCTGCCGCAGCCGGCCTTGGGTTCACAGCGCAGCAGCGCTACGCCCTGTTGCCACGAAACCACCGTGGCCCACTCTTTCATCATTACGGCGATACCTTGAAAGAAATGCTGTCGGCGATGCGTTTGGCCGTCGCCGGCGGCAATTCGCCCACAATCGTGATTTCGTTGCCCGCACGCACTTCGGTCTGGATGGTGCGGCGCCCTTGACGGTAGTACTGCTGCCCGGCTCCGCTGCCCGCCGGGCTGACGTTGACCGAGAAGCTGAACAAGCCGTCGCTGTAAAGGCGGGATTCAACCGGCACGGCGACGTTCGGCAATTTGCGGCGGTTGCGCGCCACCTCGTCTACCCCCGCCGGCAGCCAGCCGGTGCTCCAGCTCAGCTGGACGTTTTCCACCGCCGGCAGCGACAGCAGCGGCGGCAGGTTGGCTTTGAGCAGCCCCTGCATCGCGCCCTGCACGTCGGCGCCGACCGCGAAGGAGATCACCCGATATTGCTCCAGCGTTTCGCCGTCGCGATCGAGCAAATCCACCCGCAGCGGCAGCTTGGTGTCCTCGTCCATCCAGACGATGTAGCTGTAGCGGGAACCGTCGCGCGCCACCACGCGCAGCACTTCACACGGCCGATCGGCGATGCGGGTGCTGCCCACGGAGATGAAGTCGTAGTACTTGGCCAGGCGGGTGAAATCGGCATAAACGATCGCCGGCAGCGCATCGACGATGTGATCGCCGGTGAGCGTGAACGGCTCCAGGCCGGGTTCGAAGTAGCTGATCCCGCCGCCGCGCTGCAGCACTTCGCGGCGCGGGCCGTCCATGTGCAACAGCTGGCCGAGCGGCACGTTGCCGATCACCGCATGGCGATAGCGCAACGACTCGATTCCCTGCTTGCTGATGCTGATGTAGGCGAGCTCGTAATTGAGAGAACGGCTGGCGCTGCTCATCTGTTGCAATAACGCCCCGGACGCAGTCGGCTGCGCCGGGGCGATGCTGGAATAGAGCAGGCTGCCCGTCAATAAACAAACGGAGAACCAGATTTGCTTCATTACTGCTGTTGCATTCCTAAAGACTGAGTTCCGGGAACCTGAATGGCAGCCTGTTGCGGATTGCTTTGCTCAAGCTGCAGCTGATCCGAATGCAGGCGACGTTGCAGTTCATAGTCCTGCAGCATGGCGTTGATACGCTTACGCTGTTCCTGCACCTGCTGCTGTTGGCCGCTGCCGGTGGAGAAACTGTCGGCAGGAACGCCCAGGCTGACCGGTGAGGCCTGGCCCATGATCGGCAGCGTGGTGAAGGCCGGCGATTCGGACGCGTTCGATGACGCAGAAGGCTGGTTGTAGTGCTGCACGCCGACGATGACCGCCAGCGACACGCAGGCCGCCATGCCGATTTGCGTAATCTGGCTCGCCCAAGGACGCACTTTGTCCCAGAACGGCATTTTCTGCCAGGTATGAGGCTGCAGCTGAGATTCCTGAACGGCGGAAGGCACCAGCCGGGCAGGTTCTTTCTCAAGTGCAGCGGCGACGCGATCGGCGATATCGAAATGCATCACTTGTCCGATATCACCCCGCAGTGTGTCACGTATCAGGTGATAGCTCTGCCAGTTTTGCTGAAGCGTTCGATCTTGCGACAGAGAACTCAACAGCTCGCTGTCGAACGATTCACCATCCATCAGAGCGGAAAGCTTTTCTTTCTGCATGCCTAAGTACCCTTCCTGTGCCCGCCATTGCTAACGCTGGATCAGCGGTTGAACTTTATTATCGATAGCTTCCCGGGCGCGGAAAATACGCGAACGTACGGTTCCGACCGGGCAATCCATGATGGCGGCTATCTCTTCGTAGCTTAGACCATCCAACTCCCGCAGGGTAATCGCCATGCGAAGATCCTCAGGGAGAGACTCAATGGTACGGAAAACTATCTGTCTCAGCTCTTCTGACAACATTAAGTTCTCAGGGTTCGAAATTTCTTTCAGTGCGCCCGCACTTTCGTAATTTTCCGCATCGTTGGCGTCCACATCACTGGATGGCGGACGGCGCCCCTGAGCAACCAGATAATTCTTTGCCGTGTTCACGGCGATTCGATACAACCAGGTATAAAAAGCGCTGTCGCCACGGAACGATTCCAGTGCGCGATAGGCCTTGATAAACGACTCCTGCACCACATCAGGCACATCGCCCTGCGGCACATAGCGGGAAACGAGACTCGCCACCTTATGCTGATAGCGCACTACCAGTAGGTTAAACGATTTCTGGTCGCCCTTTTGGACCCGCTCAACCAGAACTTGATCCGTTAACTGCTCGCTCATCCGAGGTAAACTCTCCCCAAATCCGTCTCCACGCGTAAAATTGTACTGCCAGCCATACATTATTTTCCTGAGCAAGCACTCGCTTGGAGTTCATATAGAACACGAAGTTCCATATCGCCATTGTTTTTTCTGTTGATGTCACCCTATCCGTGGCTTTTGCCCGGACAGTTAGGCTAACATGAAATTCACTCTTCTTCTGCACACATCATACGTTATGCAACCATCATCTGAACATGTTAGCGATGTACTGATCGTCGGCAGCGGCGCTGCGGGCCTGTCACTGGCGCTGCGCCTGGCGCAGCATTGCAAGGTTACCGTTCTCAGCAAGGGGCCGCTCAGCGAGGGGGCCACCTTTTACGCCCAAGGCGGGATCGCCGCGGTGTTCGATGAGACGGACAGCATTGCCTCACACGTTGATGACACTTTGATTGCCGGCGCTGGCCTGTGCGACAAAGAGGCCGTCGAATTCATCGCCGGCAACGCGCGCCACTGCGTGCAGTGGCTGATCGATCAGGGTGTGCTGTTCGACACCGAGGTCAACGCGCAGGGCGAGGCGCATTATCACCTCACGCGCGAAGGCGGCCACAGCCATCGCCGCATCCTGCACGCCGCGGACGCTACCGGTAAGGAAGTAGAGACCACGCTGGTGGGGAAAGCAAGCGCTCACCCCAATATTTGCGTGATGGAACGCCGCAACGCGGTTGACCTTATTACCTCGAACAAAATCGGCCTGCCGGGCACCCGCCGAGTCGTGGGCGCTTACGTCTGGAACCGCGAGCTCGAGCGGGTGGAAACCTACCGCGCCAAAACGGTGGTGCTGGCCACCGGCGGCGCGGCCAAGGTATACCAATACACCACCAACCCGGACATCTCCTCCGGCGACGGCATCGCCATGGCCTGGCGCGCCGGCTGCCGGGTCGCCAACCTGGAGTTCAACCAGTTCCACCCGACCTGCCTGTTCCACCCTCAGGCGCGCAACTTCCTGCTGACCGAAGCGCTGCGCGGCGAAGGCGCTTACCTGAAGCGTCCGGACGACAGCCGCTTTATGCCGGATTTCGACCCGCGCGGCGAACTGGCCCCGCGCGATATCGTCGCCCGCGCCATCGACCATGAAATGAAGCGCCTGGGCGCCGACTGCATGTACCTGGACATCAGCCACAAGCCGGCGGAGTTCATCACCCAGCATTTCCCGATGATCCACGAAAAGCTGCTGACGCTGGGCTTCGATCTGACTCGGCAACCGATCCCCATCGTCCCGGCGGCGCACTACACCTGCGGCGGCGTGATGGTCGATCAGCACGGCCGCACCGATCTCGACGGGCTGTACGCCATCGGCGAGGTCAGCTACACCGGCCTGCACGGCGCCAATCGCATGGCGTCGAATTCGCTGCTGGAGTGCCTGGTTTACGGTTGGTCGGCGGCGGAAGACATTCTGCAGCGCCTGCCGTTCATCCAGCAGGCCAAACAGGTGCCACACTGGGATGAAAGCCGGGTGGACGATGCGGACGAACGGGTGGTGATTCAACACAACTGGCACGAGCTGCGGCTGTTCATGTGGGATTACGTCGGCATCGTGCGCACCACCAAGCGCCTTGAGCGCGCCCTGCGCCGCATCAACACGCTGCAGGCGGAAATCGACGAGTACTACGCTCACTTCCGCATCTCCAACAACCTGCTGGAACTGCGCAATCTGGTGCAGGTGGCCGAGCTTATCGTGCGCAGCGCCATGGCGCGCAAAGAGAGCCGCGGCCTGCACTACACGCTGGACTACCCGGATTTGCTGCCGGAAGCGCTGCCGACCATTTTGCAGCCTTAAACTCTGCGACAGGGCG
This sequence comes from Serratia sp. ME47, assembly GCF_903970925.1. Classification (NCBI taxonomy): domain Bacteria; kingdom Pseudomonadati; phylum Pseudomonadota; class Gammaproteobacteria; order Enterobacterales; family Yersiniaceae; genus Serratia; species Serratia sp. ME47. The sequence continues at coordinate 8,570 of NZ_CAJCKE010000024.1, forward strand.
CCTTATCGGCGCCCTTTTCTTTTCAGTAGAACAGGTAGAAGTCGGTGATCAACCGGCGGAAATCGTCGGTATAGCTGCCGTCGGCCTGTTTGATCGCCAGCGCCTGCTCCCGCAGCGGCGTTTCCCACCGCGTCAACGCCAGCAACACCCGGTGCAGCGGCGTATCGGCCCGATCGCTGACGTTCACTTTCGCCGCCGTGTGCCAACCGCTTTGCTGCGCCAGGCGTTCGAATTCGGCGCCGATGTCGTGCGGCAGCACCACGCAGAACGTACCCTGTTCCGCCAGCAGCTGTACTGCACAGGCTAACAGCGCCTCGTGCGTCAGGGTTTCGGTGTAGCGCGCGTTGTGGCGCGCCTGGTCGCGGCAGGCCACCGCCGGCTCAAAATAAGGCGGATTGCTGACGATCAGATCATACTCAGCGGCATGCTGCTGCGCATAATGGTGAATATCCTGCGCATGCACGCGGATGCGCTGCGGCCACGGCGATTCCGCCGCGTTTTCGCGCGCCTGGCCGGCGGCGGCTTCATCCAGCTCCACCGCATCGATGGTCACTTCGTCGCCGCTGCGCTGCGCCAGCATCAGCGCGATCAGCCCGCTGCCGCTGCCGATGTCCAGCACCCGGCGTGCCTGCCCCAGCGGCGCCCAGGCGCCGAGCAGCACCCCGTCGGTGCCCACTTTCATGGCGCAACGATCGTGGGCGACAAAGAATTGTTTAAAGGTAAAACCCCCGCGGCGCGGGGTAAAATCGGCTTTCGATCGCTTGCTCACACTCACCACCTGGCTATAAAACTGGCGTAGCATAAGGCAATCTGATCGGCGGGAAAAGAGCGGCTTTCCGCTTAAATAGGTGAAGATCGCGGCCAACCCGTCTATAATCGGCGCCCCAAGTAGAGGTAGACCATGACAGCAACCACTTTTTCCGAACTCGAACTCGATGATCGCCTGATCGACGCGCTGCGCGACAAAGGCTACGATCGCCCCACCGCCATTCAGGCCGCTGCGATCCCGCCGGCGATGGACGGGCGCGACGTCTTAGGTTCGGCTCCGACCGGCACCGGCAAAACCGCCGCCTTCCTGCTGCCCGTGTTGCAGCACCTGCTGGACTTTCCACGCAAGAAATCCGGCCCGCCGCGCGTGCTGATCCTGACGCCAACGCGTGAACTGGCGATGCAGGTCGCCGACCAGGCGCGTGAATTGGCTGCTCATACCTCGCTGGATATCGCCACCATCACCGGCGGCGTCGCTTACATGAACCACGCGGAAGTGTTCAGCGAAAACCAGGACGTGGTGGTCGCCACCACCGGCCGCTTGCTGCAATACATTAAAGAAGAGAACTTCGACTGCCGCGCGGTGGAAACCCTGATCCTCGACGAAGCCGACCGCATGCTCGACATGGGCTTCGCGCAGGACATCGAAACCATCTCCGCCGAAACCCGCTGGCGCAACCAGACGCTGCTGTTCTCCGCCACGCTGGAAGGCGAAGCGATCCGCGAATTCGCCGAGCGCATCCTGAAAGAGCCGGTGGAAGTGGAAGCCGATCCGTCGCGCCGCGAACGCAAAAAGATCCTGCAATGGTACTATCGCGCCGATGACGTGCAGCACAAAACCGCGCTGCTGATCCACCTGCTGAAGCAGCCGGACGTGCAGAAATCGGTGATCTTCGTGCGCAAGCGCGAGCGCGTGCATGAGCTGGCCACCTGGCTGCGCGAAGCGGGCATCAACACCTGCTATCTCGAAGGCGAAATGGTGCAGGCCAAACGCAACGAAGCGGTCAAACGCATGATGGATGGCCGGGTTAACGTGCTGGTGGCCACCGACGTTGCCGCGCGCGGCCTGGATATCCTCGATATCACCCACGTGTTCAACTTCGACATGCCGCGCACTGCGGATACCTACCTGCACCGCATCGGCCGTACCGGCCGCGCCGGGCGCAAAGGCACCGCCATTTCGCTGGTGGAAGCGCACGACCATCTGCTGCTGGGCAAAGTGGGCCGTTACCTGAACGAGCCGCTGAAAGCGCGCGTGATCGACGAACTGCGGCCGAAAACCAAGGTGCCGAACGAGAAGAGCAACGGTAAACCGTCGAAGAAAGTGCTGGCCAAGCGCGCGGAAGACAAGGCGAAGAACAAAGAAAAGGCCAAGGTGAAAGTGCGCCATCGCGACGCCAAAAACGTCGGCAAACGCCGTCAGGCGAAGGCCAAACCAACCGGCGACGCGCAATAACCGCCGCTGCCTAAGAAAAAACCGCCTGTACAGGCGGTTTTTTTATGGGTGTTTACTGCTGCGCGTAATGCGTGGCCAGGCGGCGCCCCTGCAGCCATTTATCCAGCTCGCGGAACTGCGCCTTCAGCTCGTCATTCTGCAAATGCGCCGGCGTTTGCGAGAAATAAAACTGGAACGCATAACCCTGCTGATTGCGCGCCCGGGCATCGGCACCGGCCTGCAACAGCAACAGCGCCAGGTGCGGCGCGTTGATCTTCGCCGCCAGATGCAGCGGGGTATCCCCCAGCCGATCGCTCAACGTGGTGTCCGCCCCGGCCGCCAACAGCAGCCGCAGCTGCTCCTCACGCCCGGCCAGCACCGCCGCCGCGAGCGGCGTGGCACCGGTAACGGCATTGCGCACGTTCACCTGCGCCCCTTCGGTCAGCAACAACCGCAGATACTGCGCGTCTTGCAACATCGCCGCGGTGTGCAGCGCGCTGTTGCCGTCCAGCCCCGCCGTCGCCGGGTCGGCACCGAGCTCCAGCAACGTCTGCACGCTGGCCGGCTGTTGCGAAAGCACCGCCCACTGCAACAGCGTGACCTGCCGATCGCCCCGTTCGCGCAAGCGCTCCTGTGTGGCCTGCGCACCGATGCCCTGCGCATCGCCGCGCGCCACCGCCTGAGCCAGCGCCTGGTTGCTGCGGCCGTCAAACGGTGAAATCTCCTGCCCCATCTGTTGCTCCTTAGCCATCATCAGTAAACCGGTCACCGCGACCAGCGCCAGTAAGGCTATCGCCAGCGCCCGCCGCAAGCGACGCCCTTCAGGCATTGGCCTTCGCCTCCCACGGCTTTTGTTCCGCCATCGAGCTTATCACCTTGTCGATACCGTGCGCCGTCAGGCTGCGATCCAGATGCTTGCTCGGCCGCCAGTCATCGATGCCGGTCAGGGTATCGTTGTTGGCCAGGGTAATGTTGTGGCCGATGGCGTCCGGGATCAGCGAAGTCGATTCCTGGGTGCTGGTCAGCATGTCATATTGCTCGCTGTAACGGCGAATGCCCCCGGCTTCGGCGTCTTTCTTCGCCGCCGCCGGATCGATCCCCAGGCGATTCAGGGTGTAATCCGACACCCCGGCCGCATTGAAGGTGACCGCGACGGTGCCGGTCGCCAGCGCCGCCGTGGCCGCCAGACCACCGCCGAGCGAATGACCGGCGATCACCAGCGCATCGCCGAAGGCCGCCTTGGCGCTTTTGGCGGCGGCAACCGCCTGATTGTACTGCACATCGTCATAACCCGTCGCCTGCCGCACGTTGCTCAGCCAGTCGCGCCAGTCGTTGGTGCCGGCGAACGCCAACACATACTGCTTGTCGTTGCTGTAAATCCCGGCCTGGAAACCGCTGCCCGCGTCGTGCAGGCTGGCGGGATCGATGCCAAACCCGAGCAACGCGCTGTCGCTCAGACGGTTGAACCCGGCGGCGCCCTGGCCGTTCAGCGAGTAAACGTCCTTGGCCAACAGCGCCAACGCATAATCGCCTTCCTGAGATTGTTGCCCCCGGATCACGCCCGGCGCAACCGCCGTCGGCGCCGCCGCAGAGATATCGCCGACCAGCGTATTCAACAGGTTCTGCGCGTTCAGCGTATTCTGAGAAGGGGTGGCCACCGGCGCCGGATTTGCCGGCGCTGCCGCAGGCTGCGATGCCGTCGCCGTTTCGGCAGCGGCGCGAGGTGTAGGGATCGCGGCCACCGGGGATACTGCAGAGGTAAAACTTAAAGGCATACTCATGCCGACTCCTTGTCGATAGACTTTTTTATTTAGCACCTGAATAGGTGCTGATTTAGCTATCGGCAGGTCGGATGAGTTCTGTATCAGGAATGCTTATCTTTGTGCAGAATGTGATCCGCCTTCAGTTTTCGGCCATCAAGCGCAAAAAGGGAGCCGAAGCTCCCTGATTGACTGCGCCGCCGATTACAGGCTTTCGGTAAAGGTGCGGGCGATAACGTCGCGCTGCTGTTCCGGCGTCAGGGAATTGAAACGCACCGCATAACCGGACACGCGGATGGTCAGCTGCGGGTATTTTTCCGGATGCTTGACCGCGTCTTCCAGAGTTTCGCGACGCAGCACGTTGACGTTCAGGTGCTGGCCGCCTTCCACGCGCACGGTCGGCTGCATTTCCAGCGGCACTTCACGGTATTCGATCTGGCCCAGATCGCTGACCGCGACAACCTGATCTTCCGCGTAGTTGGCCTTGGCGCACACGCAGCGAGCTTCCGCTTTTTCATCGTCCAGCAGCCAGAAAGAATTCACCAGCGCCTGGTCGTTCGCTTTGGTAATTTGAATACCGGTAATCATTATGTTGCCTCCGTACAAGGGCGTAAAAATTCACATCGTGAGAAAACCCAATTCTGGTTTCGGCCATTTGGTAAAACCATTGTTGTCTTGTTGTTCTGTATACCAGCCTGACCGGGCCAGTTCTTTGATTAAAGTCAATTTTTACCGGGTAGGCACAAGGCGTGAAGGGGCAAATTTATGTTTTATATCAATTTTCCCGTCGCGCTAAAAAAACAATTATTTTTGTAAATTTTCAAAAATAATTGCATTACGCGTGACAGTGAGAAATGAAAAGCGGGTTTCGCTGCGCGGGCCGACACGGTAAGCTATAGCCCATGAATTGCTAAAGAAAACAAAGGAGAGCGTTTATGGCCACCTCCCTCACCTGGCATGACGTGATCGGCAAAGAGAAAGAGCAGCCCTATTTTGTTGAAACGCTCGCCTTTGTTGCCGCTGAGCGCCAGGCCGGTAAGACCATTTATCCACCGCAGAAAGACGTGTTCAACGCGTTCCGCTTTACCGAGCTGGCGGACGTCAAAGTCGTCATCCTCGGCCAGGATCCCTACCACGGCCCCAATCAGGCGCACGGCCTCTCTTTCTCGGTGCGCCCCGGCGTGCCGGCGCCGCCGTCGCTGGTGAACATGTATAAAGAGCTGGCGACCGACATTCCCGGTTTCGAACGCCCGGATCACGGCTACCTGCAAAGCTGGGCCGAACAGGGGGTGCTGCTGCTCAACACCGTGCTGACGGTCGAAGGCGGCCGCGCGCACTCGCACGCCAACCTGGGCTGGGAAACCTTTACCGATAAGGTGATCGCCGCCCTGAACGAGAACCGCGAAGGCGTGGTGTTCCTGCTGTGGGGCTCGCACGCGCAGAAGAAAGGCAACTTTATCGACCGCAACCGCCACCATGTGCTGAAAGCGCCGCACCCGTCGCCGCTCTCCGCGCACCGCGGTTTCCTCGGCTGCCGCCACTTCTCGCAGGCCAATCAGCTGCTGGAGCAGCAAGGGCTCACGCCGATCGACTGGATGCCACGCCTGCCGCAGGCGTAGTCCAGAGACAAAAAAGGCACCCTCGGGTGCCTTTCTTTATGCCGTTGCCGGGGCGATTACGCCTTGGCTTTGGAGACCGCGACCATCGCCGGACGCAGCAGGCGGCCGTTCAGCGTATAGCCTTTCTGCATCACCATCATCACGTGGTTCGGCTGGTGATCGGCAGATTCCATCATGCTCATCGCCTGATGCACTTCCGGGTTGAACGGCACGTTGACGTCGCCGACGATTTCGATGCCGTACTTGCGCACCACGTCCAGCAGCGATTTCAGCGTCAGCTCGATGCCTTCGATCATCGCGGCCAGTTCCGGATTGTTTTTATCCGCCAGATCCAGCGCGCGCTCCAGGTTGTCGATCACCGGCAGCAGATCGCCGGAGAATTTCTCCAGGGCGAACTTGTGCGCTTTCTCGACGTCCAGTTCGGCGCGGCGACGGATGTTCTCCGCTTCCGCTTTGGCGCGCAGCAGGCTGTCGCGCTCGTGCTGCTGAGCTTCCGCCAGTTGGGCTTCCAGTTCGGCGATACGCGCATCGCGCAGATCGACGCCTTCCGCCGCTTCCGGCAGCGTATCCTCGTGATGAGCGTGTTGTTCCATTTCTTCCGAGACTTGCTCGTTTGGCGTCTTCTGTTCTTTACTACTCATGAATATCTCCGCGTTTTAGCATTAATCTCGCAACTTGGCTTATTATGGGGATCAAAACCGGGGTTTCAAGTCAACCGGTCACAATGTGGGGCATAAACGGGTCCCGGTGAGGAAAATCACAGCAAATGAATAAAAAATTCGCCTGTATTGGCATTGTTGGCCACCCGCGTCACCCTTCAGCGCTGGCAACCCACGAGATGCTGTTCCACTGGCTGGTCGCCCGCGGCTATTCGGTGATGGTCGAACGCCAAATCGCCCATGATTTGGGGCTGAAAGACGCCGTCACCGGCAGCCTGGCGGATATCGGCCAGCGCGCCGATCTGGCGGTGGTGGTCGGCGGCGACGGCAACATGCTCGGCGCCGCGCGCGTGCTGGCGCGCTACGACATCAAGGTAATCGGAGTCAACCGCGGCAACCTCGGTTTCCTCACCGATCTCGATCCCGACAACGCCCTGCAGCAGCTGGCGGACGTGCTGGAAGGCGAGTACATCGACGAACAGCGTTTCCTGCTGGAAACCATCGTGCATAAAGAGCACCAGCAGTGCCGCATCAGCACCGCCATCAACGAAGTGGTGCTGCACCCCGGCAAAGTGGCGCACATGATCGAATTCGAGGTGTACATCGACGATCGCTTCGCCTTCTCGCAGCGCTCGGACGGCCTGATCATCGCCACGCCGACCGGCTCCACCGCCTACTCGCTCTCCGCCGGCGGGCCGATCCTCACCCCGTCGCTGGAGGCGATCGCGCTGGTGCCGATGTTCCCGCACACCCTTTCCGCCCGGCCGTTGGTGATCAACGGCGACAGCACCATCCGCCTGAAATTCTCGCAGATCGGCAGCGATCTGGAGATCAGCTGCGACAGCCAGATCGCACTGCCGATCCAGGAAGGCGAAGAAGTGCTGATCCGCCGCAGCAACTTCCATCTGAACCTGATTCACCCGAAGGACTACAGCTATTTCAACACGTTAAGCACCAAGTTGGGCTGGTCGAAAAAATTGTTCTAAAATCTGCATCGGCCACTTTACTGTATATAAAACCAGTTTATACTGTATGAAACTACAGTTATGTGTTTATACACAGGAAGGTTCCCATGCTGGCGCAATTAACCATCAGCAACTTTGCTATCGTTCGTGAGTTGGAAATCGATTTTCAACCGGGCATGACGGCGATCACCGGTGAAACCGGCGCCGGCAAATCCATCGCCATCGATGCGCTGGGGCTGTGCCTCGGCAACCGCGCCGACGGCAACGTGGTGCGCCTGGGAGCCGCCCGCGCCGACATCTGCGCCCGCTTCTCGCTGGCGGACACCCCGTCCGCGCGCGCGTGGCTGGAGCAAAACCAGCTGGACGACAGCAACGAATGCCTGCTGCGCCGGGTGATCAACGCCGACGGCCGTTCGCGCGGCTTTATCAACGGCACCGCCGTGCCGCTGTCGCAGCTGCGTGAGCTGGGGCAACGCCTAATCCAAATCCACGGTCAACACGCCCATCAGCTGCTGCTCAAGCCGGAGCACCAAAAAGCGCTGCTCGACGCCTACGCCGACGAACCCGCCCTGCTGGCAGCGATGAGCCAGGCCTACCAACGCTGGCATCAGAGCTGCCGCGAGCTGGCGCACCATCAGCAGCAGTCCATCGAGCGCGAAGCGCGCAAGCAGCTGCTGCAATACCAATTGAAAGAGCTGAACGAATTCGCGCCGCAGGCCGGCGAGTTCGAACAAACCGACGCCGAGTACAAGCGCCTGGCCAACAGCGGCCAGCTGCTGACCCTCAGCCAGCAAACGCTGCAGCTGCTGGCCGACAGCGACGAGAACAACATGCTCAGCCAGCTTTACAGCGCCAAACACCTGCTGCTTGAGCTGGCCGGGCTGGACGATAAGCTCAGCGGTCTGCTGGACATGCTGGAAGAGGCCTCTATCCAGATCAGCGAAGCCAGCGACGAACTGCGCCATTACGCCGATCGCATGGATCTCGATCCCAATCGCCTGCACGAGCTGGAACAGCGCCTGTCGCGTCAAATCAGCCTGGCGCGCAAACACCAGGTCGCGCCGGAAGAGCTGCCGCAGCTGCATCAGCAGTTGCTGGATGAACAGCAGCTGCTGTCGCAGCAGGAAAGCGACCATGAGCACCTGAACGAGGCGGTGACCCTGCATCATCAGCAGGCTCTGGCGCTGGCGGAGCAGCTGCATCAGAAACGCCTGCACTACGCCGCCGAGCTGACCACGCTCATCACCGACAGCATGCAGGCGCTCTCCATGCCGCACGGCAAGTTCAACATCGACGTGCGCTTCGAACCGCAGCACCTGAGCGCCGAAGGGGCCAGCCGCACCGAGTTCTGCGTCTCCACCAACCCGGGCCAGCCGCTGCAGCCGCTGGCGAAGGTCGCCTCCGGCGGTGAGCTGTCGCGCATCGCGCTGGCCATTCAGGTGATCACCGCCCGCAAGATGGAAACCCCGGCGCTGATCTTCGATGAGGTGGACGTGGGCATCAGCGGCCCGACCGCCGCCATCGTCGGCCGCCTGCTGCGCCAGCTCGGCGAATCCACCCAGGTGATGTGCGTCACCCACCTGCCGCAGGTGGCCGGATGCGGGCATCAGCACCTGTTCGTCAGCAAGCAGACCGACGGCACGGTTACCGAAACCCAGATGGCGCCGCTGGATAAACGCGCCCGGCTGCAGGAGCTGGCGCGCCTGCTCGGCGGCAGCGAAGTCACCCGCAATACGTTGGCGAACGCCAAAGAACTGCTGGCGGCATAAAAAAGCTCAACTTTTTCACTTTCCTGCGGTCTGACAGTGACGCTGTTGGCCCGAGAAATATCTAAAGTGCGGCGCGGCGGTGATCCAAAGCCATCTCAACAGCCTGAAAAAGGCCAAGCGCTTGAGGTGCTAAAGGAAAGCCAATGCGTCGCAACGTGAAAGATGAAGGGTATAAAGGTTTCCAACTGCCGCAAGGTCTATTATCATCGGCATCCTATGCCCTAAAGGAATGTGATTACTATGCGCTGTAAAACGCTGACTGCCGCCGCTGTAGTTCTTGTGATGCTGACTGCAGGCTGTTCTACTTTTGAAAAGGTGGTTTATCGTCCTGACATCAACCAGGGGAACTACCTGACGTCGACCGACGTGGCGAAAATTCAGAAAGGGATGACCCAACAACAGGTCGCTTACACATTGGGCACCCCAATGCTGCAAGACCCGTTCGGAACTCAGACGTGGTTCTATGTGTTCCGCCAGCAGCCTGGCCATGAAGATATCACCCAGCAGACGCTGACGCTGACCTTCGACAGCGCAGGCGTGTTGACCGACATCCAGAACAAACCGGCGCTGACCAAGTAATCGGTGCTGACCGCTCTTCCGGCCCATGAGGGGGCATGGTGTTCCTCATGACAGTCGCAGGCTGCAACGCGGAAGAGAAAATCAGTTTCAGATAAAAAAATAAGGCGCTATAAGCGCCTTATTTTTTTGCCTTTTCTGCCCGTTGCCGGCGCAGCTCTTTCGGATCGGCGATCAGCGGCCGGTAAATCTCCACCCGGTCGCCATCGTTCAGCGTATCGCCCAGCTTGGCCGGGCGGCTGTAGATGCCGATTTTATTGCTTTTAAGATCGATATCCTGGCGCAGCTCCAGCAGGCCTGAAGCCTGAATCGCCTGCTCGACGCTGCTGCCCTCGGCCAGCTTCACCTTGCGCAGGTACTGCCGCTCCGGCAAGGCGTACACCACCTCGACCTGGATGTCAGACACTGTAGACCTCTTTCGCCCGCTGGGTGAATGCCTGCACCATGCTGCCCGCCAGCTCTTTGAACACCTTGCCGAACGCCAGCTCAATCAGTTTGTTGGTGAACTCGAAGTCCAGGTGCAGCTCCACCTTGCAGGCCTCTTCGCTCAGCGGCGTGAACTGCCAGCCGCCCATCAGCTTGCGGAACGGACCATCGACCAGTTGCATATTGATGCTCTGATTATCCAGCAGCGTATTGCGGGTGGTGAAGGTCTTGCTGATACCGGCCTTGGCGACGTCCACCGCGGCGGTCATCTCGTTGGAGGTAGCGTTAAGCACCCGGCTGCCGGTGCAGCCTGGCAGAAAATCGGGATAAGAATGAACATCGTTAACCAACTGATACATCTGCTCGGCGCTGAACGGCACTAATGCAGACCGACTGATCTGGGGCATATCATTTCCTGTAAGACATAAAACGTACAGATAATACCATTTATCTGGCGGCAAACAAAAAATCTGCTAAGGGATGAGGGCACCAAAAATGCGAAAAATTGCGCAGGTGCTGAACGGGAAAGGATTTCTTTCGCTGAAGCATCCAGTATAATGAACGCACTATGACAAAGAAAAAAGCACACAAACCCGGTTCCGCCACCATTGCCCAAAACAAGCGCGCGCGTTTCGAATACTTCATTGAAGAAGAGTTCGAGGCGGGCCTGTCGCTGCAAGGGTGGGAAGTTAAATCGCTGCGTGCAGGCAAAGCCAACCTCAGCGACAGCTACGTGACGTTCCGTGACGGTGAAGCCTACCTGTTTGGCGCCACCATCACCCCGCTCAACGTGGCTTCGTCGCATGTGGTGTGCGATCCGACGCGTACCCGTAAACTGCTGCTGAACCGACGCGAGCTGGACACCCTGCTCGGCCGCGTCAACCGCGACGGTTACACCGTGGTGGCCTTGTCCCTGTATTGGAAAAATGCCTGGAGCAAGATTAAGATCGGCGTAGCCAAAGGCAAGAAAGAGCACGACAAACGCGATGACATCAAAGATCGCGAATGGCAGACGGCGAAAGCCCGTATCATGAAGCACGCCAATCGTTAAGCCGCTGGCTTATCGAGGTAAACTTCTGGTATACTGCACAAAGTTACTTGGGGCTGATTCTGGATTCGACGGGATTTGCGAAGCCCTAGGAGCATGCCGAGGGGCGGTTGGCCTCGTAAAAAGCCGCAAAAAAATAGTCGCAAACGACGAAAACTACGCTTTAGCAGCTTAATACCCTGCTTAGAGCCCTCTCTCCCTAGCCTCCGCTCTTAGGACGGGGATCAAGAGAGGTCAAACCCAAAAGAGATCGCGTGGATGTCCTGCCTGGGGCTGAAGCGTTAAACTCAATCAGGCTAGTCTGTCAGTAGCGTGTCCATCCGCAGCTGGCCGGCGAATGTAAAGATTGGACTAAGCATGTAGTGCCGACGGTGTAGTAATTTCGGACGGGGGTTCAAATCCCCCCAGCTCCACCAAATACGTCGCCAGTGAACCAGATAGACCCGGCGATAATAGCGAAAAAGCCCACAACTTCGGTTGCGGGCTTTTTTGTATCCGTAACCATCCGAGCGCATCCGGCTAAATCCGGTGATTATTGGTATACGGTTAGGTATACGCTAAAATGTATGCCAATTACGTATACCAATAAACGGACGATCCCTTGCATGGCGCGGACTACACGCCCCTCACCAATACTGAAGTACAAAAAACCAGAGCACTCGAGAAAGACCTCACCCTGCATGACGGAGACGAGCTCTTTCTTCTGGTAAAAGCTAATGGCAAAAAGCAATGGCGCTTCCGTTATCAGCGACCAGCAACGAAACAGCGTACCATGATGGGGCTAGGCCCCTACCCAGCCCTGTCACTTGCCGACGCTCGAGCAATTCGTGCAGATTACCTTTCCATGCTAGCTAAGGGTGTTGACCCGCAAACCAAGGCCGAGCAAGCGGCAGAGCAGAACAGCACCAAATCGCTTTAGACAGCATTTTCTCAACCGTCGCGGCCAATTGGTTTGCCCTTAAGCGAACAAGCGTAACCGAAGATTATGCTAAAGATATCTGGCGTTCTTTGGATAAAGATATTTTTCCAAGCATCGGAGACATTCCGGTTCAGGAAATTAAGGCGCGAACGCTGATTGAAGCATTGGAACCAATTAAAGCGTGCGGTGCATTGGAGACCGTTCGCCGCTTGATACAGCGCATCAACGAAATTATGATATTTGCGGTTAATACAGGTCTGATTGATTCAAACCCGACATCAGGAATCGGCATGGCCTTTGAGAAACCTAAAAAGCAAAACATGCCGACGCTACGACCAGAAGAACTACCAAAATTGATGCGTTCGCTGGAAATGTCAAATCTGTCCGTTTCGACTCGTTGCCTTATTGAATGGCAGCTACTGACCCTTATACGCCCTTCTGAAGCTTCGGGCGCCCGATGGGAAGAGATCGATCTCAACTCAAAACTCTGGACGATTCCTGCCGAACGGATGAAAGCAAAACGGGAGCATATCGTTCCTTTATCACCTCAAGCATTAGATATTTTGGAGGTAATGAAACCTATCAGTGCTCATCGTGAGCATATTTTTCCTAGTAGAAATGACCCAAAGCAACCCATGAATAGCCAAACTGCTAATGCAGCATTAAGCATATCGGCTATGGTGGTAAGCTGGTTGCTCATGGGCTACGTTCTATTGCGAGTACAGCATTGAATGAAGCAGGTATTAATGCAGATGTTATTGAAGCGGCTCTTGCTCATAGCGATAAGAATGAAGTACGAAGAGCCTACAATCGCTCAACGTACTTAAATAAAAGAGTAGAACTCATGAATTGGTAGGGGTTGTTTGCCCATAGCCCAACCCCCTCGATGTTCAAACTTTAAAGAATTTATTCGTTGAAGAAAGCTCTAATATAGAGTTTTCTTCTATTAATTTTAAATCACCTGCCTCAGAAAACTTATCACTCAAAATCGAAACAATATATTGACCATTTATACCATTCGCCTCTGAGAATATATCTCTAATTTGATTTATATCAACATCCTCAATACTATCATGAATGACAAAAGTTGGTCTTTTTAATTTAATCTTATCCACGAACTTTATATAAGCCAAATCAAATGCAGTTATTTCACCCTTCTTTTTTCCTCCTGTGCTGTTTGGTGTTACACAAGATATCCCTAAATTGCACTTTCCTTTATCAGTATCAAATGAAAGATCAAAAATGTATCGTTCATTATATATTTCTTTGGTTAAATCACCAAAAAACTCATTGAAAATTTCTATGTTACGCTCTAAACCTTGTACTGCAAATTCTATTTTTCGAAGCAATAACTCTCTACTATCTTCAAGTGACTTAATTAAGCCAACCGTTTCATTTATTCTTTTAAGGTTAGACTCTATGCTAGCAAGATTTTCACGCAACTCGGTCAATTTACTGTATAGCTGATTAATAGACTTTAATGTTTCAGGCTCTTTAATTGTTTTAAATAAAGATGACTCGAAGGCATGTAAATTATTTATTCTTACATTTATTAAATCACTTTCTCCTTGCTTCTTTGTTAGCTCTGATTCCAGAAAGTTAATTTTGTTCCTAATCACATCATTGTGAAATAGGATCATTTCTTCGTATGAGTGCTTTAGCTCCCCCTTGAAATACACCCCAGCCGCCTTATAAATGTCAATAAGGTCATCTTCTATAATTTGAGTTATATTGTTTTTCAATGCTAAAATTGACTCTTCAATATTACGCTCTCTCATTTTCAGAGAAGCATACTGCAAAGAATAATCACTGATTATCGATTGTATCTCTGACAGTTTTTTCAAACTCTCATCATGACTATCTTTAAAGTCGAAATTTTTAATGTTTCTTTCAGCCTCTAAAATTTCCTTCCTAAGAGGCTTGATCATTTTTGATAATACAGTTTCTCGATTAGGGTTCCTATATGCAGAAAGAAATGCCTTTTGTTTTTTTATTTCTTTATTAAAATCACTCTTTTCCTTTATCAATGGCAAGCCATTAAATCCAAATAAAAATAAATATAACAAATCATAGACATCAGCAGTTGTGTTACCATGCAAGAAATAAATAGTCATTTGCATTTTTTCATTCGTATTACGAATAAATTTATGAGTGACATTTCTTAAGCTTGGTTTATCCGTTGTTAATCCAAAGATAGATTGGGATACAAACTTCAAATATTCTTTTTTATCCACCTCTATTTCATCAATAAAATATTTTGAATTTTTTTCATCAGTGGACATTATACGGGAGATAACTGCATTTCTATTCTCTACCGTTTTGAAATCAAGTTTAAACCGTAAATCATTATCATCAATTAGAGACACTATTTCAGGAATATCTTTTCCAAACTCAGCATCGTGATAAATGTCATGCCCTGAAGACATAAACAAGTAATCTAAAACACGAGAAAGTGTTGACTTTCCAACACTATTACCACTTTCCTTTCCAGATGTGCGCTTATTGACAATTAAATTTAGGCCATCCTTAAACTCAACCTCTCTCACAACAGTGTTATTTTTTAATATAGTAAGTTTATTGAGCCGCATACGTAATGCCTCCATTCTCGTCTAACTCAATCACACCAATAGCAAAGAGCCAATCCAAAGAATAAAGAAAAAGATCAAACGAAAGTTCAAAAATTTCATTTACCAAGTCATATAGCCGCGATATATCCATTGTTCTAGAATCATTGCTTTGAAAGATTTTAATGATCCGCGCGCCAATATATACAGGATTTGCTTTTGGGTCCGTGTCAATTGTAATCATTTGGATTCTCCAGCACTATACATTCGATAATAGAATAGCTAACAATTATGCGAATGCCATAGTCAATATCCTCTTGCAAAAACTCCACACCTAAATCCGAGCAAGAGCTAACTATTTCCTGCGCTGAAAAAACAACATCATCAATTATATTGTCGGAGTTTTTCCTGATAATTTCGATGTTGAATGGCTTTTCATAAATGCCATACTTTCCCAACGCTGTATTATAATAAGTCCTAAACTGTCTTTTTAGCTTGACGCTCCCATTATATATTATGCTATCTAGCGTTTTAATGGAATTATCAACAAGTAAGGCATCTTCTTTATATAACTCAGCTACCCACCTATTTCGTTTCAGGTCATTGAATGAAATTTTAGCGTCAATATTGGATGGAGTTCTATTTATACTTTGCACCACACCAACTGGATTAGCAATTATTTCAATCAACTTACCAATAACACTTGCCCTCAGGACTCTTGGCTGGTTATTTATAAGCACAGGGCCATTATTGTCGTTAAAATTCACACCCGAAGTCATTCTCACCCCCGATTATCAATATTAACAGGCCCATTATTATCCTGAAAATATTGAGAACGCTCGCCTTGAATAACATTATTCTCATTATTTGTTATTTTTGCATTAAGTTCTTCAATTGTTACCTCAAGCTGTTCCACCTTTCTATTACTAGAATTTAATTGTACGGTTTGATATATTGCAATGCAGCCAGAAATAACTCCAACCACATACCCAAAAGCACTTACATATTCATTAGAAAGTATAGTTGCGATCATTTGAAACTCCATTTCAATTTTAATATTTTTCGGTTACAGAGATTACTTCTAAGAGCATAGCAAGTATTAATTAGTAAATGAATATTTTTTGATCGCTCTTGCCGTTATGATCTCATTTGAAATGATTTCATCCACCTTACAAGCCACTATTGCACTTGTATGAGCAAAACCTCTTTTGACTCCCATCGCGCGCAATACTTCCCCCGCCTCGCCTGCGCACTTCATGTGTCGCTTTTCATGCAGTTGCATGAACGACCGCAGGCCGCGCCAGTACTGGTGCTGGCAGGGATGAAAAGTGCATTTTCTTGCATGCAAAATCATGCACCCTATGCATGCACGCGTAATTTGAGGCTGGCTAGCCAGGAAAAAGGCTGTTTTGGGCGAGGCGGAAGGGGAATGCCCCGCGGTGCTGTCGAGAGCGGCGGGGCGGAGTGTGATTAGTGCAGGGTCGGATTGTTGTTGTAGCGGCGATAGCGGTTCAATGTCCGTTTCTCGGGCGGTGGCAGGGCGTTCTCATCGACCGGTTGCGCTTGTATCGGCTGGCACAGGATTTTATCGACGCTTTCCACCGTCTTGAATGTGCAAGAACAGGTCAGGCTCTGACATTGGTAATACGCCTCTTTCGTCGCTCCGTGATATAGCGACTGGTGCGGGTATAGGATGCATGGGTGCACAGCGGGCAGCGCATCATGATTTGGCCCCCTTCTGCTGCAAGCGTTGACGTTTTTCCTTCAGTTCTGCGACAGCCTGCATACGTTTGGATGGACTGTTTTGCAGTTCCAGCAATGCGCCCGTTTCTTCCGGTATCGTCAGGCCAATCTCATTAAGCACCGGGTGGTCGATATTTTGCTGTGCCATGGCAACGTGAATACGGCCTTGTAGCGTTCCCAGTACCTGTTGCTCAATCATTTTCATCGGATTGTCCGCATAGACGCCGTAAGCCCGTGAAGCCAGTGCACAAGCCTTGATAACGTCAGGGCTGATAAGCGCTGTGCTCAGCGTATCCACTGCCTGATGCATCGCATGAGCAGCAAAGGTCGTGAGGGCGTCTTTGTGCGCGTTCACCACCTTCGGGGCTGTACCACCGCAGCTGAGGTGAAGCTGCATTTTGTCCAGCTCCATCTCTTCAATCAGGCCGTCGAACTCTTTCGCCAGCTCCCGCTTGGAAAGCCGGCTGTGGTGCTGCGCTTGCAGTTCCGGCGTCATCTCCCCGCGCAGTTTGCGAAACAGGGTGCGCCACTGGCTTTCTGCCTCATGGCTTTGCACTTCGGTGTCTTTCTTCTGTTGGTGGCAGCGAGCAATGCCGGTTACGACATCGGTCAACGCCTGATAGTTTTTGTCGTGGGCGGCGCGAACGTCACGCAGGGCTTGCAGTTTATCGGTGATGTATTTCGGTAAGGTGGTGGTGCTCATGGGGTTATCTCCGGTGTCAGTCAATGTGAGGCTATTCTGCTGACTGCCGTACAACATCGCCATTCATCCCAGTTGGACTGTCCGCAGGACAACAGTCTCGAAAAATGACGATAAAACCATCAAAGCGTTTTTAGTTTTATATAAAACTATTCACAACTGTTCACTCTAATAAAAAACATAGATAAATCAGTTATTAAAGTAGTGAATAGTTTCACTAAAACTCGTCACCCAGTGTTCACCACTGTTCACTTTTCTAAAAAAGACCTTTTCTCTGGCTAGCCGTGGTTATATTTATTTTTGATTTTCCTGCCTATTTATAAATCGATTATTGATTGCTGAAAGCTATGATTTGAAAGTGAGGAAGGGTGAGGAGCGATGGGCTAATGCAACTTAGTGCAATTCGTTGTTTTTACGTGAAATTCCTTAGCCCATCACACAACATCCCCTTGTTGCCACCCCGCAAAATATTCTCATAATAGGGCGCTACCAGACGAACCCACACAGCACCGGTGAAATCCCACCGGGTATAAACGAGGTAGCATTCCATGTTTGCAGTTACCACACAGACCCCTTCCACATTCCCGACCGTCCCGGTCGATTACATGCCCCGTGAGCGTTTCATTCGCCTGCCCGAAGTGCTTTACACCACCGGGCTGTCACGCTCTACCGTCTACGAAATGATGACCCGCAAGCAGTTCCCGGCCCAAGTTTCCCTTGGCGGTAAAACCGTCACGTGGCTCGAATCAGAAGTCGAAAGCTGGATGGCTGAACGTATCGCCAACCGTCATCAGGGGGCCGCAGCATGATGCGGTTAACCTTTGGTCGCCAGCACTTTACCCTGAGCGACAACGACGCACTGTTTGTGGCAGAAGCCATCCTGTTGCAACGCAAACAGCCGGATATTGTCTTACCGGAGCTCCGCAGCGAAAAACACGGCGTTATCGCTGGCTTTAAAGCTTTTTTTCGATAACGTCTTTCAGGGCCCGACATTCAAGGCTGAGATCAGAAAACATCTGTTTTAGCCGCCGGTTTTCGTCCTCCAGATCCTTCATCTTTTTGATATCAGAAGCTTCCATCCCGCCATACTTTGCTTTCCAGTTGTAATAGTAAGCTTCGGATATTCCCGCTTCGCGGCAAACATCCTTAACGGTACGTCCAGCTTCGACAGACTTCAGAACGGTAATGATCTGGTGCTCGGTGAATCGGGCTTTACGCATGACGATCTCCTCAGGGAACATAATCAGTATGTCGGAAGATCTCTAAAAGTGAATGGTCCGTTTTACCGGGATGCTTACATTTCAATTTATTGTAGCTACAACAATACCTGAATTCAGCTTCCTGCCGGGGAGTTGAATTCGCGTCCTAATTATCCTCCTCAACATCACTCACATTTCGAAACAAATATCTAACCGACCTATTGCTAACAACATGAATATGATCATAAAATTATCCTGCTAGTACCTAGGAGAGACTTTCTCGCAAAAGCTTGATGGTCTGCTTGTCAGCCATCGTGGAGGTTTCGGCCTCTAATCTCTCCCCCACACGACGCATGCTACGCTTACGCAGTGTTCCAACGTTCCGATGCAACGCATCACCGACGCTCTGGGCCATACTGGGATAGCTAGGATTGCTGGATCTGT
The DNA here is from genome assembly GCF_903970925.1 of Serratia sp. ME47. Lineage (NCBI taxonomy): Bacteria > Pseudomonadati > Pseudomonadota > Gammaproteobacteria > Enterobacterales > Yersiniaceae > Serratia > Serratia sp. ME47. The sequence goes on from NZ_CAJCKE010000024.1 coordinate 27,164, forward strand.
GGCGAGAGGACGTCACTCTGTGACGTCGAAAACTGGGGTTAATTGCTGAACATCTCTTATTCCTGTCAGTTCAGGCGAGACTGGTGGCCATGTTGGTCATCGGGAACTGAAAGGGAGATGTAATATGGGTCGTAAGACACGTAAAAGTCGAAAGACACATACAAGTCGAAAGACACGTAAGAAATACCAGGCTAGTGTTCAGCAAACGTTTTGTGTGAAGGAGAAACTAAAGAAATACTCCAAAGATACCGGTAAGTACTTCCTTGCTTTGGTTTTCAGCGAAGTGTTTTCTACGGTTTTTCATTCTGAAGCTGTTGCCTCCATCTTTGCATCCATCAAGGGATTCCTGTAATGGAGGCTATAATGGATTGGAGAAACAACGATGAAAAGCACAAAACGTACCCCTAGTCTTCAAAGATCCCCAAAGATTTATCCTTTGAATCAATCCCCTCTATTCAAGCTTAAAACCAGAAAAAAATTGCTTGAAATCATAGGGTTATCAAAGAAGCAGGCTGATAAACTCATGCTTGACTCTGCGTACAAAGAATTCGAAAACGACGCAGGAAGGAAGATTCAGGAACCAATTGCCCAGCTCAAAGCGGTTCACAGGAAGATCGGCGTTTTATTAAGCAGAATCGAATTACCTTTATACCTTCACTCCGGTCGGAAGAAACATTCAACACTAACTAATGCAGAATCACATAAGCAAGCAATTGAACTTCTGAAACTCGACATTCACAAGTTTTTCCCCTCAACTAGGGCTACGAAGGTCTACAAGGCATTTGTTGAGAAATTTGAGATGTCACCTGATGTGGCTTATGTAATGACCAATCTCGCAACCTTTGCAGGAAAAGTACCCACAGGCAGCCCGATAAGCATGGCTATGGCGTTTTGGGCCAATAAAGATATGTTCGACGAGCTTAGCAACCTTGCGGCCTCAAACAGCTTGGTATTTACGGCATATGTTGACGATGTAGCGTTCTCCGGTTCGAAAATCCCAAAAGGATTTGCCGCCCAAGCTAAAAATTGTATTCGTTCTCATGGCCTCACCTCTAAAGACAAGAAAGAGCGATTTTATCCAGCATCAGAGGGAAAGCTGCTTACAGGGATAGTGATTCAGGATGGAGAACTTAAGGTTCGTTGGGCACACAATGATTCGATCGGAAAAGAATTCGCTACTTTGGCTGAAGCAACAGACAACACTGCAAAAATAATCCATCTAGAAAAGCTAGCAGGCAAGCTGCATGCAGCTGGTCAAGTTGACTTCAGACAGAAAGACAGAGCTCGCTTCTTCACTCAGCAACTCAAAGCAGCCAAAAAGCAATCAACTCAGAGCAGTTAGGACTATTGATCCTAGCTAGTTGGGTGTGCCATACTGCTGTGACATTGATTCCCGCTACATTGCTCAAAGAATCAGACAGTTAGTATTTGGTGTCGCTTCAAGCCAGCTCCACCAAATACGTCGCCAGTGAACCAGATAGACCCGGCGATAATAGCGAAAAAGCCCACAACTTCGGTTGCGGGCTTTTTTGTTTTTGTTCTTCACTAACGTGTCAAAGATCGTTCCAGTCCGGCAGCCTGTTCGCCTTTTTCCGCCTATAGTGGAAAAGCGCCATAAAAAAGCCAAACAACAGGCCGGCGGCGAGGCTTAATTTCAGGGCCTCTTCACCGGTATATCCCTGATTTTTCCATACCATGAACCACATCAGCACGCCCCACAGCGGGCCAAACCAAATGCCGAAGAACAGCATATTCAGCCAGAAAGGCGCAAACGGCGGCGGTGGCATATTCACGTCCATTCGCCACAGCAGTCGCAAGATTGGCGGCGCATAGTTGCTCCGCCACATCTTCTTTTCCTCCATCAGCGCTATCGCCTTATCCCTTTGTTGTTCAAACGTCATCGTTCGCTTCCTTTCAGTGGAGATTACCCTTTGGTGAGAGGATACGCGCTTAAGCCACATCCCTAAATATCCGGCATGCCCGCAGGCATGCCGGACGCTCCTCACCGCCCCTCTTTCTCCCCCAGGAAGAAATACCACAGCGGAATGGAAAGCAGCAGGGTGAACACCAGCGTATACAGCAGCACCATCAGGCTCTGCATGATCACCATCTGGGCACTCCAGGTGCCGATCGGCAGTTGGAATTGCTCGACGGTGCCGCCGAGGATCGCCCGGCCCATCACGCAGCCGACCGCCACCGCCACCGTCGCCACCGCCGCGCGGAACTTGCGCACCTCGGCGCGGCGGGCGGCGGCTTCCGGCGTTTCGTCCCGAAGCCCTTGCCGCTGGCCGCGCCAGCGCCACACGTCCACCAGCAGCAACGCCGCGAGGCTCACGCCCATTACCGGCAGGCAATAACCCAGCGCCGCTGCTACCAGCAGCGTGACGGCGCGGGCAGGCAGAGAAAGCGCCAGCCAGGCGGCAACCAGGGTCTGCACCGGATGCTGCGCACCCGCCGCCGGGCGGCGCATCCACCACATGCGGTAACCCAGCACGATCGTTAAGCACAGCCCGAGGCCGAACGCCGCCAGCAGCAGCTGATTCGGCAAGCCGAACAGAATGCCCATGTGGGCGTCGATGCCCCAGCGGGTCAGCTTGGCGATGAGCGGGAAGGTGTCGAACCGCACCTGGTCGACGACGGCGAAGCTTTGCGGCGCGATGGCAACCGCGTCCACCTGCGTCGGCCAGCTGCGATCTACTTCGGTCACCGTCCAGGCTTTGCCCTCGCCTTTCGGCTGGCGCAGCTCGACCTTAGCGGCGTCTATTCCGGCGGCGCGCGCGGCGTGCAGCGCCCGATCCCAATCGCCGTTCAGCGCATTGCTTTGCGCGGCAGGGCTCATCTTCATGCCCGGCATCATCCCGCGGTGCTCGGCGTGCGGATCGGTCGGCGTCTGCGGCGCATCGGCCTGCAGACTGGTGTTGACCTGCGGCGTCAGCCAGCCCAGGTTGGCCCGCAGCGCGTCGATGTTGCCGCCGGCCCACTGCGACCAGGTCAGCCCGGTAGCCGAGAAGAACAGCAGCCCGGCCAGCAGCGCCACGCCCAGCGTGATATGCCAATGGCGGTTAGCGGCGAAGCCCCCTTTCACCCTTTTCAGCTTGCGCTTCGGCCGCGTCGCCAGCCACAGCGCCACGCCGCCCAGCGCGGCTACCCACAGCCAGGAGGCCGCCAGCTCGCTGTAATTACGGCCCAGATCGCCAAGCAGCAGGCTGCTGTGCAGCTTGTCCAGCCAGGTGCGCAGCGGCAGTACGCCGGAAGTGCCGTACACCGTCATATCGCCCTTGATCGCCAGGGTATAGGGATCGACAAACAGCGCACGCGACTCGGAAGCGCCCAGATCGGCACTCGTGAACTGTACGCGCGTGGTGTCCATTGCGCCGGGAGCCGGACGCACGGCGTAAATGCGCGCCTCGTCACCCGCCGCACGGCGGGCGGCGGCGATCTGGTCAGCCAGCGATCTCGCCTGCCCGTGCGGTTCGGTGAAAAGCGCATCGCGATACAGCGCCTCTTCAAGCTGCGGGGTCAGCACATACAGCGTGCCGGACAGTGCAGCGACCAGAATAAAAGGGGCAACCAGCAGGCCGATATAAAAATGCAGCCGTCTGATCAGGTTCAGCATCGCGCCACGCGGCGATGCGGCAGGTGGATTTTTGGTTATTGAAGACATGGCCTTTCTCGTTTTTCAAACTGTGCGCGCAGGCAAACCGTCCGCAGCGATACGGACGGCGTTACCCATGATCAAGCAATAGGGAAAAACGGCTGGCCGGGCGGCCCGCGCGGGCTCGGCCGCAGAGTAAGGCGCCGAAGGGGCGGAGAAACGATGCGCGGCGCGCAAGGCAGGCGCGCGATACGCGCCATCAGCCACAGCAGCGGGACGAATGTCCACAGCAGCAGCGGCACGTGGATCAGCAGCTCGCAATAGCCGCAGAAAATCATCTCCGCCGGGTCCATGCCGTGGTGGCCGGCATGCTCGGCGGCGGGCATCGCCATCCCGTGCATGTCGTGCGGCATGGCGGCTGCCGACTGCGTCATGCCGCCCATCATCGGGTGGTGCGTCAGCGATTTCGACACCACCGGCGCCACAAACAGCAACAGCACCGCCATAATGGCGATGCAGGCGGTAAAGCGTTGCTGTAGCTGACGTGGCACTCTCATCGCGGCGGCGAATTAACCCGGTCGGTGGCGAACAAGCGGCCAGTGTAACCCGCGATGCGCGATGAGGTGAAAGAAAAGTCAGATTTGTCTTGCTCGCCCCCGGCGGCGGCGATCACAGCGCCCGCGAGTAGACCCGCGAGGCTTCGCCCCAGGGGTGATAGCCGAGCCCGTTATAAACGAAGCCGCTGCGTTCGTAGTACCCTTCCAGATCGGTGCACAGGTGCAACTGCGGGAAGCCCAGCCGGCGGGTTTCCGTCGCCACATGCTCAATCAGCTTGGCGCCGTAGCCCCGGCCGCGCTGCGTCTCTTCTACGTAGAGCGCACACAGCCAGGGATACAATTCCCCACGGCTGATAAAGTCGTTGGTAATCAGCCCCGCGCAGCCGAGGATCCGGTCATTTGCCATCAGCAGATACCACTGCGGCAGCGGGTTGGCGGCGCCGAGGCTGCGGTTGATGGCGTCTTCATACATCATCAGCGTTTCTGCCGTGGCCCAGTGCTGCTGAAAATACGCAATGGCGCGCGGCGCCAGTTCGGGCGCTTGCCGCACCGAAATCATGTCCATCGTCATTCCCGTTATTCATGTTGTCAGCGTAGAATTATGCAGCAATATGCACGGTATGGCAGCGGCATTCCGCCGCCGTCATTCACCCCAAGGAGTCATCATGACGCAAAACATCTATGACAATCAGGCCTTCTTCGACGGCTATGCGCAGCTCAGCCGCTCGCAGCACGGCCTGGACGGCGCGCCGGAATGGCCCGCCATCCGCCGCATCCTGCCGGATTTACAGGGCAAAAGCGTGGTCGATCTCGGCTGCGGCTACGGCTGGTTCTGCCGCAGCGCCCGCGAACAGGGCGCAGCCAGCGTGCTGGGGCTGGACGTTTCGGAAAAGATGCTGGCCAAAGCGCGGGAGATGACCGCCGATGCGGGCATCGAGTACCGTCGGCAAGATTTGGCGCAGTTGAAGCTGCCGCCGGAAAGTTACGGTCTGGTCTACAGCTCGCTGACGCTGCACTACCTCGAGGATCTGGCCGCGCTGTTCGCCACGGTTTACGCCGCGCTGAAACCCGGCGGGCAGTTCATCTTCACCGCCGAGCACCCGATCTACACCGCCCCGGCGCAGCAGGGCTGGCTGACCGACGGCAACGGGCAGAAATCCTGGCCGGTCAACGGCTACCAACGGGAAGGCCGGCGCGTCTCCAACTGGCTGGCGGAAGGCGTCATCAAGCAGCACCGCACGCTCGGCAGCTATATCAACCCGCTGGCGCAGCAAGGGTTTATCATCCAGCATTTGAACGAATGGGGCCCCAGCGCGCAGCAAATCGCCGCTACCCCGGCGCTGGACGAAGAGCAGGAACGCCCGATGATCTTCATTCTCGCCGCCCGCAAACCCGCCTGATTGATCCGCAGTAAACCGTTCACACCACCACAGTTGGGGAGGCCGCCTCCCCCCAACGGCTATTGTACCGGCAGCGCCGCCCCGTGCGCCGCGAAGTGCGTCAGCGCCTCGCCCTCCATGCGATAACGCACCCACTCGCCCTGCGGCTGCGCGCCGATGCTAAGGTAGAAATCGATAGCCGGCTGATTCCAGTCCAGCACGCTCCACTCCAGGCGGCCGCACTGCCGCTCGCACGCCAGTTGGGCGATGTGCCGCAGCAGCGTTTTACCGGCGCCCGCGCCGCGATGCTTCGGCGCCACGTACAGGTCTTCCAGATAGATGCCGTTTTTACCCAGCCAGGTGGAGTAACTCATAAAGAACACCGCATAACCCGCCGGCTCGCCGTTCACCGTACAAATCAGCGCTTCGGAACAGGCGCCCGGCCCAAACAGGCTGCGTTCGATGTCCTCCACGCTGGCCAGCACCTGCTCGCGCGCCTTTTCGTACACCGCCAGCTCGATAATCATATCCAGAATCAGTTTGGCGTCGCTTTTTTGCGCCGGGTAAATCTCAATGGTCATGGCAAGTCCCGTGTGAGTTGATGGCCGTGCTTGCCAGCATACAGCGCCTCTCATGCTGCATGAACGGCATTTTCATCAACAGGCAATGAATATCATGCATCTGGATTTGAAACGCCTCGATCTCAACCTGCCGCGGGTGTTTGAAGCGGCGTTATAACGCGGGTTCGCCGATCGGCAGATACCCCTGCCACAGCGGCCGGGCCGGTTCGCCGTGCGGGTTGGCGCGCAGATGAACGTGGTAGCCCTGCAGCGCCTGCAGCAGCAGGCAGTCGTCCACCTCAGCCAGATCATCTTTGTGCTGCTGCGCGCTGTCCGTCAGCAGCGCCCGTTTGGCTTTCTCCTTCGCCTCGTCGGCGGAGCGCGCCACAAACAGACCGAACTGGTGCAATTCCGCCAGCTCATCGCTGCGGTAGCCGCCCACGTTGACGAAAAACAGCCTCTCTTCACCGGCAAACGGCGCGGGCTTCAGGCTCACGTCGTAACCGTCCGCCCAGTCGATGCGCGCATAGCCGTCGACATGCACCTTGCGCTTATCGCCGAACCACTTTTCACGTAGCAGCGGATACGCCTCTTCCGGCCGATCCGCCGCCGCGAACTGCACGTCGTGCAACTCAATATTGGCGCCCGGCGCCGTACCGCCCACATAAAACATCAATAATCCCGGCATGTTAATTTGCTCTCCCTGGTAATAGTCGCTGTATAATTTAATACATAACGAAACACCTGCCAACGGCGGCGCCATTCTGTGTTATCAATAGATGAGGTTTAATCTGTTGTGGAGGAACGCATGACATTCAATATCGGTGATTTTGTACAACGCACCACCGGCGGCCCGAAGATGACCGTGGTGGCGATCGACGGCGAAACCCTGGTTTGCAGCTGGAATGAACTGGGTAAAGAGCAGCGCACGGAAGTGCAGGCCAACGAGGTGGCGCTGTACCACGAAGACGGCGATTTCGGCGTCTGCTGAATGACCGGGGCGCGCCGCGCCCCGTTATCGCCTCAGGCGCGAATGTCCTGATAGGCTGGGGTGGTATCGAACTCATGCTTGGCGAACGGGCACAGCGGAATGATTTTACGCTGCTCCGCGCGCATTTTCTCCACCACCAACGCCACCAGCTTTTTGCCGACGCCCTGCCCCTTCAATGACTCATCCACCCAGGTGTGATCGATAATGGTCAGCTTGTCCCCGCTCGGCACGAAAGAGATCTCGGCGATCAACTTGCCGTGCTCGTCATTGATATAAAAACGCTTCTCGTCCGCCAGTATTTTATGATCCATATTATTTCTCCCTATATTTCAGTGCGCCGCTGGGGCAAGTATCGATAACGCGTTTCACTTCGGCCGCGTCGGCATTGTCCGGCATAATCCACGGCCGGCGATTCAGGGTAAAAATAGCCGCGTTGCCACGCACGCAGTTGGCGGAATGGCGGCATATCGCGCTGTTAAAATAAACGTCAATCTTGTCGCCGGAATAACGGCGGTAACCTGCGGCGGTCAATTCTTCATCCATCATGGCCTCACATTGCCCGTTTTATTGTTTTTGCTCCAGGCTCAAGTATAGGCAATGCCGCCGGCTTCACCACGCCTCTCGTCCGCCGAAAAAAGTGGCGCAACCGCCCGCCGCAGCTAGAAAAAAACGTAAATTGTTCTAATCTTTAATCAGCAAGACAACATAATTCCGACAGTGGCTAAGGAGTTCGAAATGGGTGATAGCTCAAAAGACGGCGTAATTCTGCTGTCCCGCATTCTACTGATGGTTCTGTTTATCATTTTCGGCTGGATGAAACTGGTCAACTTCGGTGCGACCGTCACGGCGATGGAAGGCTATGGCACGCCGATGCCTTATTTGGCGGCGATTGTCGCCGTGGTGGTGGAGTTTATTTTCGGCATCGCGCTTATTCTCGGCCTGTTTACTCGCCCTATCGCGGTCATTTTCGCCCTGTATGTGTTGGGCACCGCGTTTATCGGCCATCCGTTCTGGAAAATGACCGGCATGGAAATGATGGGCAACGAAATCAACTTCTTTAAAAATATCAGCATCATTGGCGGTTTGCTGCTGCTGGCGGTGACCGGCGCCGGCCGTTATTCGCTGGACTATAAAATATTTAATAAATAATTCATCGATGGCCGGCGATATGCGCCGGCCATTTTATTTCGGCTATCCTTTCACCGGCTGCGCTTGGCGTGGCGCTCAAAGTTTTCCGCCCTGGCCTGCGCCGATTTACGCAGCGTGACATAGCAGGCGCCCTCGCCGCCGTCGCGCGGTAAGGCGCGGCAAAACGCCTGCACCTGTTCAAACTGCGCCAGCCATTTGGCGACGTAACTGCGTACGATATTCGGATGGCTGTCGTTCTGCCGCCCGCGGCCGTGCACGATAAGCAGCGAACGCAGGTTTTGCGCCTCCGCCTGCATAATGAAGCGGAACAGCGCCTGCCGGCTGGCTTCAACCGGCTGACGCAGCAAATTCAGCGACGCCTGCGGCGGGTAACGCCCGTTGCGCAGCTTGTCCAGCACGCCCTGCTAAATGCCTTCCCCTTTGAACTCCAGCGGCCGATCGCAGGGGATCACCTCGAGGAAATCGGTGCTGAGGAAGTTTTCCTGCATCAGCCGCTGCGCTTCGCGCCGCGCGCTTTTGTCCACCGTCTCCTGCGGCTTGAGGTACAGCGTCTGGCGCCTGCTCGCCAGCGGCACCACGTCTGCCATCGCCTGTTCAAAAAAGTCTTTTTCCTGCTCGCTCATGTTCCACCTCTCTTGAACGGCAGCCTTTACGGCCGGGGATGGGGACGATTGTAAGACGCCTTGGCGCGGTTGCAAGCCGGGAATTGTCAGCGGCATTTGTCTCAATTGTCGTCAACGGGTGAGCTTGCGAGCAGTTTTCGCTATACTGCTAAGCCATCATTGAGTGCCGCAAAGGATCGAGCCCATGACAATGCGCGAGCTGGAAATCCAGTTTCAAAATGCGATGAATGAGTTGCAGAGCAGCTTCGAACGGCAACACCGCGAATGGCAGCGGAGCTACCAGGCGCTGCAGCAACTGCTGGAAGAAGCCAAACAGCGCGAAGCCGCGCTGCGGGCGCAGAATGAACAACTGGCGCGCAAACTGAGCACCGCCAGTTCGGTGCCGGAGCAGCATGCGCTGGTCAAGCAGATCAAAATGCTCGGCGCCCATCTGGACGCGCTGGCCAAAGACGCGGCCACCTTCAATCACCACCTGCGCCAACAGAGCGCGGTCGGTAATTTCAGCGGCGAACAGCATTGATAGCGGGCGCTGTCGCACAGCGCCTCCCGCCCCTCTTCTGGCGTACTGAGAGTGTAATAAAGCCTAAATGACCTGGATCATCCTCGCCGCCCTGATCGTCGTATTCATCATCGGTTACCGCATTTTGACGTCCGATACCCGTAAAGCCATCGATTCGCTGGCCCATCTGCTGAGGGTCAAACCGATGCTGATCGAATCGATGATCCAGGAAATGGGCGGCCGCCAAAGCCAGACCTTTATCCGCATGCTGAACAACGGCTATACCGAAGAGATGCACCAGGCCGCTTACCTGCTGTTCATCTACCTGACGTTCATCAAACAGGCGGACGACGAGCAGATTGGCCATTGGCGCGACGTGCTGCTGCGCGCCGGGCTGTCGCCGGAGCTGCACGCCGAGCACACCGAAGCGGCGCTGTTTTACTTCGCCGAGTTGGATATCGATGCGTTTGAACTGGCGCAGTTCCGCCGCGCCTACAACGAGCGTTTCAACCGCGAAGCGTTGGCCCACGGCTGATAGCGTCCCCCTGGCGGGGGACCGTTTACAGGAACATGCTGTAGAGGTAACGCGACAGCGCTTCGCGCGAGCTGAAGCCGTGTGCGATGCCGTAACGCTGATTCGGCGCGTCGCTGCTTAAATCCAGGGGAAATTCCAGATATTGCTCGCTGGTGCGCACCGGCGAGGTCGGCGTGGCGAAATGCACGCTTCTCTCTTTCAGCGCCGGGTGGATCACCAACGCGGTTCTGCCCATCCGCGCTTCGCGATTCACATACACGTAGTGTGCACCCTTGCGGTAACCATAGGCCTGATCGGTGACATAATCACGCTCAAAGCCGGTATTCTCCAACACTTTAGCCACTTCATCCGGCCGTAAATACATCGATTCCTCCTCTCATTCTGGACCGCTGAGCGACCTTACCGTAATCATTCACCGAAACAATGATTTTCTGGGGAGGAATCCGGGTTTCGGACTATTCCTGAATCAGGCCCGGCTGCGCTGCAGCAGGCGCAGAGTGAGCAACACCCCGAGCGCCACCAGCAGCGCCGCCGCCAGATAAATCGACGGCACGCCCGCCTGCCCAATCAGCAGCCCGGCCAGCGGGCCGGTGATACCCAACGCCAGGTCGAGGAACGCCGAATAGGTACCGAGCGCCGTGCCCTGATTCTGCGACGGCACCTGTTTCACCGCCTCAACGCCCAGCGCCGGGAACACCAGCGAAAAACCGGCGCCGGCCAGCAATGCGCCGGTTTGCACCATCCAGGGCTCGCCGGCCTGCCAAATCAACAGCAGCCCGACGATCTCAACCAGAAACGACGCCAGCGTCACCTTCAACCCGCCGTGGCGGTTGATGACATTGCTGAAGATCAGGCGAATGCCGACGAAGGCGCAGCTGAACAGCGTCAGCGAAAACGCCGCGCCGCTCCAGCCTTTGTCAGCGTAGTAAAGGGTGATGAACGTGGCGATCACGCCGAAGCCGACGGTGCCCATCGCCAGCCCGAGACCATAGGCCCAAATGCGGCCGAACACCGCGCGAAAGGCGATGCGTTGCCCGGCGGCGATCGAGACGTCCGGCTTGCCGCTCGCCAACAACAGCGCCACCGCAATCGCCAGCACGATCAGCGCCGCCACCCCGGCCAAGCCCCACTGCTGATTCAGATACACGCCGAGCGGCGCGCCGGCCGCCATCGCGCCGTAGGTAGCAACGCCGTTCCAGGAGATCACCCGCGCGGTGTGCATCGCCCCAACCCGGCCGATGCCCCACAGCGTGGAACCGGTGCTGGCGAAGCTTTCGCCGACGCCGAGAAACACCCGCCCCACGCACAGCAGCAGCAGGCTGAGCCACGGCCAACCGTCAACGCCGAACGCCAGCGCGTAAAACAGGCCGCTGGCGCCGCAGCAGGCCAGGCCGAACAGCACCACCTTCTTCGGCCCCAACTGATCGGCGTAACGCCCGGCGTGCGGGCGGCTGAACAGCGTGGCGAAGTACTGCGCGCTGATGATAAGGCCCGCCAGCACCGAGTTGTAGCCCAGGTGGTCATGCACAAACCCCGGCAGCACCGCCAGCGGCAGGCCGATGGTCAGGTAGCAGACGAAGGTGAACATCACCACGGACAAAATACGTCGGTTCAGCTGGCGGTTATTTTCTGCGGTCATCGAAGGCGGCTCGCATCGGACGGGGTAGACGAAGCCCTCCAGCATACCCCGACGAGATTTGATGATAAATGAGAGAGTGATAACAAATTATTATTTCGCTAACGGTTTGCCGCCACCCGCGCACGCAGAAAATCGATAAACGCCCGCACTTTCTCCGGCACGTGACGGGTATTCGGGTAGAGCGCATAGATGCTCTGCTCGGGGAAACGGTGATCCGGCAGCAACCGCTGCAACCTGCCGGCGTCGATGTCGGGTTGCGCCAGCCACGCCGGCAGCAGCGCCACCCCGGCGCCATGCAGGGCGAACGCCAGCAATGCCGCGGCGCTGTCGCCGGTGAGCGTCGCCGCATCCGCGACCTTGAACAGCACCGCGTCGCGCTGCGGCGTGACCACCTGCCAGCTGAGGGGCGAACTGAGCCGGCTGTGGGCGATCCACTGCGCCTGCGCCAGATCCGTCAGCGAATGAATCGGCCGCTCGGCCAGATAATTCGGCGCCGCCACCGGAAAGATGGCGAAGCTGTCGATCAGCGCCGCGCGGTGGCTGGAATCCGCCAGCTGGCCCAGGCGGATCGCCACGTCGAAGCGCTCAGAGATCAGATCGGCATGATAAGAGGAAGACACATGCTGGATGCGCAGGCGCGGATGCTGCCGCGAAAACGCCGCCAGCGCCGGCACCACGACCTGCGCGCCATACTCAGGCGTGCTGGTGATGCGCAGCACGCCGCTCAGCCCGTGATGATCGCGTCGCACGTCGTCGAGCACGTTCTCGGCCTCCTGCAACAGCTGCAGGCTGCGCTGGTAGAAGCGTTCGCCGGCATCGGTCAGCGACAATCGGCGGGTGCTGCGCGCCAGCAGTGACACCCCCAGCTCATTCTCCAGCTGCTTGACGTTAAAGCTCACCACCGCCTTGGTTTGCCCCAGCGCCGCCGCCGCCGCGGTAAAGCTGCCCGCTTCCACCACCGCCGCGAAGATCGCCAGACGCTGCAAATTCAGCATTTCGCCGCCCTTATTGTCAAAATCATTTTGACAGTGTAATCGCCCGCCGCCGATTTATCCGCACTTTTCCCCCCGATACACTGCTCGCCTTCAACCGGAGGCACCATGTCTTATCGCAGCAAAGTGGCAATCGTCTATCTGCTCGGCTTTTTCGTCGATCTGATCAATATGTTTATCGCCAACGTCGCCTACCCCGCCATCGGCCAGGCGATGGCGGCGTCGGTCAGCCAGCTGGCGTGGGTCAGCAACGGCTATATTTTCGGCCTGACGCTGGTGATCCCGCTCAGCGCCTGGCTGGCGCAGCGCATCGGCGGGCGGCGGGTGTTTCTGCTCTCGCTGGCGCTGTTCATGCTGGCCACCCTCGGCGCGGGCAACGCCGACAGCATCGGCGCGCTGATCGGCTGGCGCACCCTGCAGGGCATGGGCGGCGGTTTGCTGATCCCCATCGGCCAGACCCTGACCTATCAGCTGTACCGCAGCCATGAACGCGCCGGGCTGTCGGCCGCCATCATGTTGGTGGGTCTGCTGGCGCCGGCGCTGTCACCGGCGCTGGGCGGCTGGCTCGTCGATCGGTTGGACTGGCGCTGGGTGTTTTTCGCCAACCTGCCGCTGGCGGCCCTGGCCCTGGCGCTGGCGGCGCTGTGGCTACGTGCGGAAACGCCGACGGCGGCGTGCAAACCGCTCGACGCGACAGGATTACTGAGCGCCTGCGCGGCGCTGACGCTGCTGCTGCTCGGCCTGACCCGGCTGAGCGAAGCCGGTCATCAGGTTTCCGGCGCGGCGCTGCTGGCCGCCGGGCTGCTGGTGCTGGCCTATTATCTGCGCCATAGCCTGCGCACCCCGCAGCCGCTGCTGAACCTGCGGCTGGTCGGCGATCCGCTGCTGCGCAACGCCATGGCGGTTTATTTGTGCATTCCCGGCCTGTTCATCGGCGTCAGCCTGGTGGCGATGCTGTATTTGCAAAACCAGCTGGGGATGCCCGCCGCGCAGGTCGGCGGCCTGATGCTGCCCTGGGCGCTGGCGTCGTTCCTGGCCATCACGTTGACCGGCAAAAGCTTTAATCGCCTCGGCCCGCGGCCGCTGCTGATCGCCGGCTGCCTATTGCAAGGCGCCGGCATGCTGACGCTGGCGCAGATCGATCAGACCGGGCAGCACGCGTTGCAGATCGCCGCCTTCGCCCTGATGGGGTTCGGCGGCAGTCTGTGCAGCAGCACCGCGCAGAGCAGCGCGTTTCTGCAGATCCCCGACGGCCAATTGGCGGACGCCAGCGCACTGTGGAATATCAACCGCCAGCTCAGTTTTTGCCTTGGCGTGGCGCTGCTCAGCCTGCTGCTGAATCTGCTGCTGGCCGTGTTGCCGCCCGCGGCGGCTTACCGAACCTGCTTCATTCTGGCGGGCGCCAGCGCACTTATCCCGCTGTTGCTGTGTCTGCGCCTCGCCAACCGCGCCATCGTGCGCCAACTCAACGCTCAACAGGATGCTTTATGAACCCGTATTTTACCGAAGTGATCGACGCCCACATCGCCATTGAACGCTGGCTGGGCAAAGGCGCCGGAGAGGAGCAAGCGCTGCTGGCGCGCTTTACGCCGGATTTCAGCATGATTGCGCTGAACGGCGCCCCGCTGGATTTCACCGCGCTGTGCGCTTTTTTCCGCGCGCATCGCGCCGCCAAACCGGGACTGGAAATCGAGATAGAAGAGATGAAGCTGGTGGCCGAATGGCCGACGGGTGCGGTAGTCAGCTACCGGGAAAAACAGAGTCTGCCGGGGCAAAGCGCCACGCTGCGCTACTCCACGGTGGTGTTTGAACGCCTGCCCGACGCGCTCGGCTGGCGGCATTTGCACGAAACCGCCGCGGCGCAATAATTACAGGAAGCTGCCGGCCAGAAACAGTTCCCAACCGACGATCACCCCGCACAGGGTTACCGCGCTGAAAATGACTTCAAACAGATAGCGATGGATCATCGTGAGTAGCCTCAAAAGAAGACACCCGGAAAGACCGGGTGTCTGGAATACGGGCTGTAGAGTGCGGAACCTTGTCGGTTCCGCAAACATCACTTAATTAAGCTTTTTTACCGGCTTTTTTGTGGTGTTTTTTAGCGGCCTGAGCTTTCTGCACTGGCGCTTTTTTGTGGTGTTTTTTAGCAGCCTGGGCTTTCTGAGCTGGCGCTTTTTTGTGGTGCTTTTTAGCGGCCTGAGCTTTCTGGGCTGGCGCTTTTTTGTGGTGCTTGGCTTTCTTGTGGTGCGTTGCTTTAGCTGGCGCTTTTTCAGCAGCAGCCGCTGGCGCAGCGGTAGTGGTGGTCGCAGCTGGCGCGGTGGTGGTAGCCGGAGCAGTAGCTGCAGTATCAGCAGCGAAAGCAACAGAAGACAGACCCATAGTGGCAGCAACGATCAGCGCTAATACTTTTTTCATCTTTAAATCCTCAGAGTGTTGTTTCGGTAAGCTCCAGTGGAGCCGTTGAAACAGATACTAGTGGAATCAAACGGCCGTTTCCGTGAGTGATTGGTTTCGCCGAGTAACCAAATGTACAACGTTTGTGAACGGCGCTTGTGAACCGCATCGGCGCGTATATGCTGAAGGAAGACGCCCCTCGGTACAGGCTCGCTCACGCTATGAAAACCGTCTCGCTGAAACACGCGCCGGGCCGCTACGCCGGCCTGGCCCTCGCCGGTCTGCTGCTACTGACGCTGCTCTACGTGTTCGTGCGGCACTGGGCCGAGTTTGTGCAGTATTGCATCAACTTCCAGATTTACATGCACCGCTATCTGGTGCTCTATCTGCTGCAGCAACGCAACCAGCAATACAGCGGCGGGCTGATGCTGACGCTGGCCAGTTTCGCTTACGGTTTCCTGCACTCCATCGGCCCCGGCCACGGCAAGTTCGTCATCACCACTTATCTGGCCACCCACCGCGAACGGCTGAACGCCAGCCGGGCGATCACCCTGCTGGGCAGCCTGATGCAAGGCGTAGTCGCCATTGTGTTCGTGGTGGTGCTGGCGGTGGTGCTCAACCTGTCGATGGGCGATCTCAGCCTCAGCCGTTATTGGGTGGAAAAAGGCAGCGCGGTCTTCATTGCCGCCTTCGGCCTGATGGTGATCCTGCGCGCCAGCGGCTGGCGCTGGCGTCGGCGCCGCGCGCCGGTCATTCAGGTGCTGAATCCGGCGGACCACGCGCATAGCGCGGCGTGCGAGTGCGGCCACCGGCATCAGCCCAGCGCGGCCGAACTGACCGGCGGCTGGCGCAACGCGCTGTGGCTGATCGTCTCCATCGGTATTCGTCCGTGCAGCGGCGCCATCCTGATTCTGGTGTTCGCCAACGCCATCGGCATGTTCACCTGGGGCGTGATCTCCGCCATGAGCATGGCGCTGGGCACCGGGCTGTCGATCATGATCCTCGCCACGCTGGTGCACCACGCCCGCGAGCGTTTTCTGGCCCATCAACCCGGCCTGACGGGCTATTATCTGGCACAGGCGTCGCGTATCGCCGTGATGCTCGGCGGCGTGCTCCTGATCCTGTTCGCGCTGGTGTTATTCAATTCAGTGATCCCGGTCAGCGCTAACGGCGATTTTATCGCCGCTGGCTGCTAACGCCGGTAAATCGTCGTTTTTTTTCGCGATCGGCCACACAAATCTCGGCATGGTCTACACTTAAAAGACATGTGTCGAAATGGAGAGCTGAATGTTTAAGAAAGCGGAAAGAACAGAACGCGATATCGATCAGGATGTGACTCTGTTGGCCGATACGCTGGATGAAGTGTTGCGCGAGTCCGGTGACAAGACCAAAGAGGAACTGAAAGAGCTGCACAGCAAGGCGAAAGGCGTGCTGCGCGACGCGCGAGCGCGATTCAACGGCTCCACCAGTCTGACACAACATGCGCGCGACGCGGTCGATCAAGCCGACAGCTATGTGCGTGACAAACCTTGGCAGGGCGTAGGGATCGGTGCCGCCGTCGGCATCGTGCTCGGCGTGCTGCTGGCCCGGCGTTAACACCCCTGCAGTCATAAAGATAAAACAGATGTGCGTCTGGCCCGCGGAAATCGCGGGCCGTTTAATTTTAGCGAAACAGCTGCGCCAGCCCCTGTACCGCCCGCTCCGCCTCCTCTCGCCGGCTGAAATTGGCGAACCCCAGCAGTAACCCTTGCCCCGCCGGATGGTCAATTCGCCAGTCAGACAACGCCTGCACCGCCAGCCCCTGTCGCCAGGCTTGCGCCGCCAACGGCGCATCCGCCAAGCCGTCGCGCAGCCGGGCCAACAGCTGAATGCCGCCCTGTTGCGGCACCGTCGTCAGCCACGCCCCCAGCTGCCGCTCCAACGCCTGCGTCAGCCACTCGCGCCGCTGGCGGTACAACGGCCGCATGCGTTTCAGGTGGCGATAGAAATGCCCTTGCCGGATAAAATCCGCCACGCCGGCCTGCAGCAGCGGCGGGCAACCGCAGCCGCGCAGCAGGCTGCTGCGCGCAAAGGCCTCCGTGAGGCCGACGGGCACCACTAAATAAGCCATGCGCAGCGCCGGGAACAGCGTTTTGCTGAAGGTGCCGGCGTACAGCACCCGCCCCTGAACATCGAGGCTTTTCAGCGGCGGCAGCGGCCGCCCGTGATAGCGAAACTCGCTGTCGTAGTCATCCTCGAGGATCCAGGCCCCGCGCTGCTGCGCCCAGTCGAGCAGCGCCACCCGCCGCGCCAGGCTGAGCGAGACGCCGAGCGGGCTTTGATGGGTCGGCGTCACCACCGCCAGCCGCGCCTCAGGCGCCGTCAGCATACCGGCGGCCACGTCCATGCCCTGTTCATCCACCGGCACGGCGACCGGCCTGACGCCGGCGGCCCGCAACAGCGGGCGCGTGACCGGATAACCGGGATCTTCGATCCATACCGCGTCGCCGGCGTGCAACAGCGTCTCCGTCACCCAGTCCAGCAACGCCGGATAACCGGCGCAGAGGAAAATTTGCTCCGGCCGACAGCTGATGCCGCGCGACAAATGCAGATAATGGGCGATCGCCTCACGCAGTTCAGGCAGGCCGCCGGCCGGCGGCAGCGCCAGGGAAGCCGCCGTGGAACCGCGCAGCTGGCGGGCGACAATGCGCTGCCACAGCGCGCGGGGAAACGCATCCAGCGCCGGCACGCCCAGTTGGAAAGGCTGCAGCATGCCCTGCGGCTGCAGCGGATCGGGCGCTATCGTCGCCAGCGGCGGCGCAGCGGGCATTGCGCCCGGCGGCATGTGCGGCAACTGCGGCGAGACATAGGTGCCCGCCTGCCCCCGGCTCTGCAAGAAACCTTCGGCGATAAGTTGCGCGTAGGCGCTTTCCACCGTGGCGCGCGCCACGCCCAGATCGCTCGCCAACCCGCGCACCGAAGGCAGCCGGCTGCCCGCCGCCAGGCTGCCCTGGGCGATGGCGTCTTTAATCCGCTGGTAAATCTGCCGGTACAGCGGCTCGGCGAGCCGGCTGTCCAGCCGCAATGAAGTCAGGAACGGCGGCATCATGGCCCGGTTAAATAATCATTTTATGGCCCTATAGCATAGACCATAAGGCCGCTAAAGTAGCGCCATGATTTCGTTACTATCGATTGAGGTTGACCATGATTAAGCCACGTTTGAACTATACCGAGCTGGCGCCCGCCCCGTACAAAAATATGGTGAGCGCGCTGATGGCGCTGGAGAAAGGCGCCCTGGACAAAGCGACCATCGAGTTGATGTTTATGCGCGTCTCGCAGATCAACGGCTGCGCCTACTGCCTGGACATGCACGGCAAAGCGCTGCGCGAAAGCGGCTTCAGCCATGCCAAGCTGGATACGTTGGCGGGCTGGCGCGTCAGCCATGAATTCAGCGAGCGTGAACGCGCGGCGCTGGAGTGGGCCGAGTCGGTTACGCTGATCGCCGCCACCGGCGCGCCGGACAGCGCTTTCGAGGCGCTGAAAGCGCACTTCAGCGACGCCGAGATCGCCGATCTGACCTTCGCCATCAGCATCATGAACGCCTTCAACCGGCTGGCCGTCAGCATGCGTCAGTAATGCGCTCGCCTCCCCCTCTTGACTCTGAGGGGGAATTTCACACCCGCAAAAATTTTTCCCCTCGCCTTTTCCAGCCCCGGCGCGGCCTGCGCGCAAAACCCGACAAAACACCATATATAGCGTGGTTGATAAAACAAATGTCAACATATAGTATTTTATCTATCAGCCGCAGGGAATATTGTTCGGCTGATAACGCCGTCAGAAACGCCAGGAACAATGCTCCGTTCTCTGACTTGTCCGCCTTTCCTTCAGTCTAAAGGTAAATGCGAATCATGAGCATTATTATTTATAGTAAGCCGGACTGTGTCCAGTGCAACGCCACCTATCGCGCATTTGATAAACAGGGGATTGATTATCAGGTGATCGACCTCACTCAAGATCCGCAGGCGCTGGACCACGTTAAATCCCTAGGTTATCAGCAAGTTCCGGTCATAATCGCCGGTGACGATCACTGGGCCGGTTTCCGGCCGGACAAAATCGGCGCGCTGGCGCTCACCTGCTGAGGCCCGACGATGAATCCGCTGGTCTATTTCTCCAGCAGCTCGGAGAACACCCACCGATTCGTTGAGAAACTGGGCCTGCCGGCGATCCGCATTCCGATCGCCGGCGCCCGCAGCAAATTGCTGATGGAACAGCCCTATATCTTGATCGTGCCCAGCTATGGCGGCGGCAGCGCCGTCGGCGCGGTGCCGATCCAGGTGATCCGCTTTCTCAACGTTCCGCAAAACCGTTCATACCTGCGCGGCGTCATCGCCGCCGGGAACACCAACTTCGGCGCAGCGTACGGCATCGCCGGCGACATCATCGCCAAAAAATGCCAGGTGCCTTTCTTGTACCGCTTCGAGCTGCTCGGCACTACGCAAGACGTTGAAAACGTTAGACAGGGAGTAACCGCATTTTGGCAACGACAGAACTGACCAGGCCCGAGACGGGCGCGCTGGATTACCATTCGCTCAACGCGATGCTCAATCTTTACGATGCGGAAGGCCGGATCCAGTTCGATAAAGATCGGCTGGCGGCGCGGCACTACTTCCTGCAGCACGTCAACCAAAACACCGTGTTCTTCCATAACCTGGAGGAAAAGCTGCGCTATCTGGTGGAAGAAGGCTACTACGAGCCGCAGGTGCTGGCGCAGTACGAATTCCCGTTTATCAAGCAGCTGTTCCAGCAGGCCTACGCCAAAAAATTCCGCTTCGAGACTTTCCTCGGGGCCTTCAAGTACTACACCAGCTATACGCTCAAAACCTTCGACGGCAAGCGCTATCTGGAACGCTACGAAGACCGGGTGTGCATGGTGGCGCTGACGTTGGCGGCGGGTGACACCGCACTGGCGCAGGATCTGGTGGAAGAGATGATTTCGGGCCGCTTCCAGCCGGCCACGCCGACCTTCCTCAACTGCGGCAAACGCCAGCGCGGTGAGCTGGTCTCCTGCTTCCTGCTGCGCATCGAAGACAATATGGAATCGATCGGCCGGGCGGTGAACTCCGCGCTGCAGCTGTCGAAACGCGGCGGCGGCGTGGCCTTCATGCTGAGCAACATTCGCGAGGTGGGCGCGCCGATCAAACGCATCGAGAACCAGTCCTCCGGCGTCATTCCGATCATGAAAATGCTCGAAGACGCCTTCTCCTACGCCAACCAGCTCGGCGCGCGCCAGGGGGCCGGCGCGGTGTATCTCAACGCTCACCACCCGGATATCCTGCGTTTTCTCGACACCAAGCGGGAAAACGCCGACGAGAAGATCCGCATCAAAACGCTGTCGCTGGGGGTGGTGATCCCGGATATCACCTTCGAACTGGCGAAGAACAACGAAGAAATGTACCTGTTCTCGCCCTACGACGTCGAACGGGTGTATGGCACGCCGCTGTCTGAAATCAGCGTCAGTGAAAAATACCGCGAGATGGTGGACGACAAGCGCATCCGCAAGTCGCGCATCAACGCGCGCGAGTTCTTCCAGGTGCTGGCGGAGATCCAGTTCGAATCCGGCTACCCCTACGTCATGTTCGAGGACACGGTCAACCGGGAGAATCCGATCGCCGGGCGTATCAACATGAGCAACCTGTGTTCGGAAATCCTGCAGGTCAACCGCGCCAGCACCTATCACGAAGATCTGAGCTACGATCGCATCGGCAAGGATATCTCCTGCAACCTCGGCTCGCTGAACATCGCCAAAACCATGGACGCGCCGGACTTCGGCAAGGCGATCGAGACCGCGATCCGCGCGCTGACCGCGGTGGCCGACATGAGCGATATCCGCTCGGTGCCGTCGATCGCCGAAGGCAACCGCAGCGCCCGCGCCATCGGTCTGGGCCAGATGAACCTGCACGGTTACCTGGCGCGCGAGCGCATCTTCTACGGCTCGGAAGAAGGCATCGACTTCACCAATCTCTATTTCTATACCGTGGCCTATCACGCCATCCGCGCCTCGAACCGGCTGGCGATCGAACGCGGCGGCGCGTTCGACGGCTTTGAGCACTCGCGCTATGCCAGCGGCGAGTACTTCGACAAATACACCGAACGCGACTGGCTGCCGCAGACCGAGCGGGTGCGCGAGCTGTTCGCCGCCGCCGGCATCGCCATTCCGGGCCGCGATGAGTGGCGCGCGCTGCGCCAGTCGGTGATGATGCACGGGCTGTACAACCAGAACCTGCAGGCGGTGCCGCCGACCGGTTCCATCTCGTACATCAACAACGCCACCTCCAGCATCCATCCGATCGTCTCGCGCATCGAGATCCGCAAGGAAGGCAAGATCGGCCGCGTTTACTATCCGGCGCCGTACATGACCAACGACAACCTGGCGTATTACCAGGATGCCTACGAGATTGGCCCGGAAAAAATCATCGATACCTATGCCGCCGCGACGCAACACGTCGATCAGGGGCTGTCGCTGACGTTGTTCTTCCGCGATACCGCCACCACCCGCGACATCAACCGCGCGCAGATCTACGCCTGGCGCAAAGGCATCAAAACCATTTACTACATCCGCCTGCGCCAGATGGCGCTGGAAGGCACCGAGGTGCAGGGCTGCGTGTCCTGCGCGCTGTGAGGCAACTTATGACGACCGTAACATCGGCGCCGCTGGTGCGCGCCATCAACTGGAACATCATCGAAGACGACAAGGATCTGGAGGTGTGGAACCGCCTGACCTCCAACTTCTGGCTGCCGGAGAAGGTGCCGCTGTCCAACGATATCCCCTCCTGGGCCACGCTGACGCCGAAGGAGCAGCAGCTGACCATTCGGGTGTTCACCGGGTTGACGCTGCTGGACACCATCCAGAACACCGTCGGCGCGCCGGCCCTGATCGCCGATGCGCTGACGCCGCACGAAGAGGCGGTGTACTCCAACATCAGCTTTATGGAGGCGGTGCACGCCCGCTCTTACAGCTCAATCTTCTCTACCCTGTGCCAAACGCCGGACGTGGATGACGCCTATCGCTGGAGCGAGGAAAACCGCGCGCTGCAGAAGAAAGCCGGCATCATTCTGGCGCACTACCGCAGCGACGATCCGCTGCTGAAAAAAGTCGCCAGCGTGTTCCTCGAGTCGTTCCTGTTCTATTCGGGCTTTTACCTGCCGATGTACTGGTCCAGCCGCGCCAAGCTGACCAACACCGCCGATCTGATCCGCCTGATCATTCGCGACGAGGCGGTGCACGGCTACTATATCGGCTATAAGTTCCAGAAAGGGCTGGAGAAAGTGGACGCCGCACGGCGCCAACAGGTGAAAAATTTCGCCTTCGATCTGATGCAGGACCTGTACGACAACGAGGTGCGCTACACCGAGGAACTGTACGACGGCGTCGGCTGGACGGAAGACGTGAAGACCTTCCTGCACTATAACGCCAACAAAGCGCTGATGAACCTGGGGTATGAAGCGCTGTTCCCGCCGGCGATGGCGGAGGTCAACCCGGCGATCCTGTCGGCGCTGTCGCCGAACGCCGACGAAAACCACGACTTCTTCTCCGGGTCAGGGTCGTCCTACGTCATCGGCAAGGCGGTCAACACCGAGGATGAGGACTGGGATTTCTGAGGACATGACAGCGATGCCGGTCTTTCAGGCCGGTATCGTGCATTCAATACCCTTGTTCTTTCTGACTGCGGATCGCCAGAACAAACGCCGTATCGATATCAGGAATGTATTTGTAGAGCGCCAAATAACCGCGAGCTTGCTGCCCAATAATCAATTCACGCAGCCCTGCACCAAGGGACCGTCCGATCAATGGATTATGTTCCAATACCGCAATTGCCTGGATGATTTCCTGAATGCGCCGCCCTGAATCCGCAGCGCCATACTGAGCCAAATGAGCGAGAATACGTTCGATATCATCCCTGACCTCTGGCGCCAACTCGACATTTGCCATCAGCGCCCCAATTTTTTAACCGGAGGTTTGACAGCGGCAGTATCACCCGCTGCGTAATTTTCCAAATAACCGCGCATCTCTTTCCAAGAGACCGTCTCTCCCGTCGCAATTATCTTGGCATAGCGTTTTTCCGCTTCATTCTCAAAGTCGCGGCGCAACTCTTCCTGCTGCGTTTTCTCCGCTATTGCCTGCAAAATAAAGCTGTGAGACGTTACGCCAACCTGCTCGGCGACGGCAGCGACTCGGGCTTTAAGCTCATCTGGAATACGAATGGTCGTCGTCGACATAATCGCTCCTCACGTCGGTCAATCACATGTAGCTCAATTGTGCTACATGCAGTCTGGCAGCGCAATAATGCAGAGGATTATTTCACCGATTGACGCAGCTCTAGCCGCCGCCAGATAGCGCGTTTCTCCGCGTCGCTGGCGGTCGGCCAGGCGGCGATCTCCGCCCGCGTGCGCCGGCATCCGCGGCACTGCTGGGTTTCGTCGTCGATCCGACACAGGCTGACGCAGGGCGACCTGACGCCGGGATGAAACTGCTGATTGTCGCCCGCCATACGCTGCCCTTGATGTGATGAGTTCCGCCACAGGATACCCGATCCTGCGGCGGCGCGTCGTCAATCAGATGATGCCGCCGTTGGCGCGCAGGGTTTGGCCGTTGATCCAGCCGCCGTCGGCCCCCGCGAGGAAGGCCACCGCCGCAGCGATATCGTCCGGCGTGCCCAGGCGCTCCAGCGGCGCCATCTTCGCCAGCCGCTCGATAAGCTCCGGGGTTTTGCCGTCGAGGAACAAACCGGTGGCGGTCGGTCCCGGCGCGACGGCATTCACCGTGATATTGCGGCCGCGCAGTTCTTTCGCCAGCACGCTGGTCAGCGCTTCGATCGCCGCCTTACTGGCGGCATACATGCCGTACCCCGGCTGCAGCAACCCCACCACGCTGGAGGAGAAGTTGATGATGCGGCCATTGTCGCGCAGGCGCTTCGCCGCCTCGCGCATCGCATTGAAGCTGCCTTTCAGATTGATGTCGAGCAGGCGATCCACGTCTTCGTCACGCATGTCCGCCACCGGCGCCAGCGCGATCACCCCGGCGTTATTGACCAGCACGTCGACGCCGCCAAACGCCTGTTCGACGCTGTCGAACAGGCGGGCGACCGCAGATGCATCGCTGACGTCGGCTTTGACGCTCAAGGCGCGGCCGCCGCCCTGTTCAATCTTGCGCACCAGCTCATCGGCCGGTGCCGGGTTGCCCGAATAGTTGATGATGACGGTGAAGCCATCGGCGGCCAGACGCTCGGCGATGGCCGCGCCGATGCCGCGCGATGCGCCGGTAACGATGGCGACGGGGGGAGTTTTCTGATTCATCGGGAGATCCTTAAAGAAAACGACGAGGGTAACGTTAATCATGCACTCTTTATCACGGCGAATAAGCCCCGATTCTCTGGCATCATCATCCCAAATTATCGAACAATGTCCCCAAGGCGCTTACGATGGCCGCCCGTTGGGCGGCCATCGCCATTACAGCGCGCCGTAGTTCAATGGCACCCAAGTGTAACCGTCGCCCTGGCGGTTCAAATACCCCAACCCCGGGAACGACAGGTGTGCGCCCCCCACCAGCTCGCTCTGCCGCGCGCTGTCACCAAATATCCGCAGCCGCTGAGCGACCGCCGCCTTGGCGTCATTATCAAAGCTGATAGCCACCTTCGGATGCGGCATCTGCACCGCCGCCACGTGGATCAGATCCCCCAGCAGCAACAGCTTCTGGCCCTGGCTGGTCACCTGATACACGCTATGCCCCGGCGTATGGCCGTGGGCGGCAAAGGCGGCAATGCCCGGGGAAAGCTCACCGTCGCCGCTGAACGGCTTAAAGTGGCCGGCCGCCTGATACGGCTTGATCACTGCCTGAGCCCTTTCGAAGTTGCTTTTACTGCCCGCGCTGGCCTGTTTCAGTTTGTCCGCGCTTAGCCAGAAGTCCGCGTCCTGGCTGGCGGCGCGCACCACCGCATTGGGGAATACCGCCTTGCCGTCGTGCGTCAGCCCGCCGAGGTGGTCCGGGTGCATGTGGGTCAGGTAGATCTCATCCACCTGCTCCGGCTGGTAGCCCGCCGCACGCAGGTTATCCACCAGCTTGCCCAGGCCGTCGCCCAGCAGCTGGCCGGCGCCACTGTCGATCATCACCAGCTTGTCGCCGGTATTGATCAGATAAGCATTGACCGACGTGACCACCGGCAGGCTTTGATGCTGCTCGGCTACCCCGGCGGCGATCTGCTGCGGCGTGCGGCCCAGTAACAGCTTATCCGCCGGCAGGCGAATAATGCCGTCGGACAACGCGGTCACTTCAAAGCTGCCCAGCATGATGCGGTAAAATCCCGGCGTCGGGGTTTTGGCCTGCGGCGCGGCGGCGCCGGCCTGTAACGACATAACGGCCAGCGCCGCGCCCAGCAGACAACGTTTCCAGAACATGATGACTCCTTGTGAGAATTGAACAGCGCTAAGTATTGACGCAAAAAGCCCGATGCGCCTGTTTAATAAATGCCTTTGATAAATATATAAATAATATATTCATTATGAATAATTTTGTTTGCCAAGCCACACAACCCCAATCCATATTTTCTCGTGCGCCGCTTCGTTATTTTTTTTACTCCCTAAACCACGAGTAAGGAAATATGATGAGCTATCAATTCGAAAACCTGGTCTTTGAAGGCGGCGGCGTAAAAGGCATCGCCTATGGCGGCGCACTGGAATTGCTGGAGGCCAAAGGCATCATGCCGCAGATCAAGCAAACCTCCGGCGCCTCAGCGGGCGCCATCGCCGCGCTGCTGGTCGGGCTGGGCTGCAGCTCGGCCGACGTGACCAAGATTCTGTCGGCGATGGATTTTAAAAAATTCCTCGATTATAACGGCGGTTTTTTTGGCACGCTCCAGGACGCCTATCGCCTGTTCAATCAATACGGCATTGCGCCCGGTGATTATTTCTATCAATGGTCGCGCGATATTATCAAGCAATATACCGGCACCCCGGATATTACCTTCGAACAGTTCGAAGCGATGAAAACGGCGAAAGGCTTCAAGTCGATTTACTTTATCGGCGCCAACCTCAACAGCGGCCAGCGCGAAGTCTATTCGCATCGCACCACGCCGCGCATGAAAGTGGCGGATGGCCTGCGCATTTCGATGTCGTTCCCGTTCGCCTTCGTGGCGAAGAAAAATGTCCTGGGCGACCTGTGCATCGACGGCGGCATGATCGACAACTACCCGGTGCGGCTGTTCGACTATGACTTCTCCGCCACGCCGCCTTACATCGACAGCGCCAGCCAGCGCATCAACACCCGCACGCTGGGCATTCGCCTGGACTCCGCCAGTGAAATCGCTCAGGCCGCCGGTCAGGCCGGCCCGCGCACGCCGGTCAACAACCTGTTTGATTTCACCCTGGCGGTGGCCAACGTGATGCTGGACATCCAAACCAAGATGCATCTGGACAGCGATGACTGGAAGCGCACCGTGTATGTCGACACGCTCGACGTCGGCACGCTGGAGTTCGGCATCAGCGAGGAGAAGAAACGCGCGCTGATCGAATCCGGCCGTCGCGGCGTAGAGCGCTACTTCGCGTGGTATGACGCCGCCATGAAGCAAGCGGCGTAACCGGCAGTTCCCCGCCCGCGCGTCGGGCCGGCGCGCGGGCAAAAAAAATCCCCGCGGGGGCGGGGAAAGGCAAAGTAACGCTAAGGATTTATAGGAGTTATACGAAGAACTTGGCCAACACCAGCAGCGACAGCGAAACGTTGATAGCGCCGCCGATACGGGTTGCGATCTGGGCGAACGGCATCAACGACATGCGGTTGCCGGCGGTGAGGATCGCGACGTCGCCGGTCCCGCCCTGCCCGCTCTGGCAGCAGGAGACGATCGCCACGTCGATAGGGTGCATGCCGATTTTCTTGCCGACGAAGAAACCGGTCGCTACCAGCGCGCTGACGGTGGTGACGATCACGATCAGATTCTGTACGGTGAACGCGTCCACCAGTTCCTGCCACGGCGTGATGGCTACCCCGACGGCGAACAGGATGGGATAGGTCACGGCGGTGCGGAAGAATTTGTACACCACCTGCGAGCCTTCCTGAATGCGCGGCGACACCCCGTGCGCCAACTTCACCGCCACGGCGGCGAACAGCATGCCCACCGGCGCCGGCAGGCCGATCAGACGGTGCAGCAGCATGCCCACCATATACAGCAGAATGGCCAACAGCGCGCCGCAGGCGATGGTGCTGACGTCCACCTTGCCGCTGATTTTTTCCACCGCGCTCATGTCGCTTTCACCCTGCTTGCTCGGCATCAGGCTGCCTTCGCCGGTCAGGTGCGGATAACGCTTGCCCAGCTGGTTGAGCAGGCCGGCGATGACGATAGCGGTCAGGCTGCCGAGCATCACGATAGGCAGAATGCGACCCAGCGCCACGCCCTGCTCCATGTGCAGGATCGCGGCATAGCCCATCGACAGCGGGATCGCCCCTTCACCTACGCCGCCGGCCATGATCGGCAAGATCAGGAAGAAGAAGATCTGGAACGGTTCCAGGCCCAGCGCCATGCCGACGCCCATCCCCACCAGCATGCCGACGATCTCGCCGCACAGCATGGGGATGAAGATGCGCAGGAAGCCCTGGATCAGCACCTGGCGGTTCATGCTCATGATGCTGCCGACGATGATGCAGCAGATGTAGAGGTAAAGAATGTTGGTCGATTTGTAGAACTTGGTGGTCGACTCCACCACCACGTCCGGCAGCAGGCCATAGTGCACCAGCGCGGAAGGAATGAAGGTCGCGCAGATCGCCGCCGCGCCCATTTTGCCGATCAGTGGCAGGCGCTTGCCGAATTCGCCGCAGGCGAAGCCGAAGAACGCCAGGGTGGCCACCATCACCACAATATCGCTCGGCAACTTGCCTTCCAGGCAGTCGAGCAGAATCAATACGCCGGCCAGAATAAAGAACGGTAACGGAATAATCCCTACTTTATAATTGTCCAGTATCCGCCACCATTTCTCACGCAGAGGAATATCAGCGGCCTTGTCTTTGGCTACGAGGTAAGAATCATCTGTTGTGCTCATAATCTGGCCTCTTATTAGTTTGTTCAGCCATCATAGAGAAGCGCACGGATTATCTGCTGTGATTATGTTCAAAATTAAAAAGGGTTTTTAATGGTGGTTATGGTTTCTATGGGGTTAATTAAGATTATGTAAAAATCAGCGTGGTTTTAATGGCGTTAATACCGTTTTTATTTTAAAGCTTATCAACTTTATCGCAGACGAACAATTCTCGTCCGGTTCACGCTAATCCCGTGTGAGGGATCACAAGTTGATCGGGCGCAATATTACACACCCCGTATCTCGTGATAGGGTAAGGCTTCAGGATCTCTTTACGGTGAAGCTCCTCCATGCGCCTTAAACTCTCATTTCAAATCAAGCTGTTTCTGTGCCTGGTGGCCTTCTCCTGCCTGCTGCTGAGCTGCATCGGCGCCTACACCTATTACCAGCTGGATGCGCAGCTGCACCGCGATCTCGGCGCCCGCGCCCAGGTGCAGGCGCGTGAAATCGCCCTTATCCCTTCGTTGGTGGATGCCGTAGAAAAAAACGACGCCGCCAGGATCGCTGCGTTGATGAAAAAAATCCGCGCCAGCAGCGACGCCAGCTATATCGTCATCGGTGATAATCATGCCCGTCATCTCTATCATTCCGAATATGAGGGCCGCCTGGGCACGCCGATGATCGGCGGTGATAATAAAGAAGTATTGGAAGGAAAAAGCATTATTTCCATTCGCAAGGGTGGCATCGGCGTTTCATTACGCAGCAAGGCGCCGATTCTGGATGAAAATAATCACGTCATCGGCATCGTTTCCGTCGGCTATTTGAAATCGCATATCGATAATTTAAATGCCAGGACATTAACGCAAATTATCGGTTCCATCGTGCTGCTGCTGATCGCCCTGTTCGTTTTTTCCTGGCTACTGTCGAAAAACCTCAAACGCCAAATGTTCTGGCTGGAGCCGAAAGAGATCGCGCTGCTGGTGCGCCAGCAAAAAGCGCTGCTGGAAGCCATCTATGAGGGCGTGATCGCCATCGATCCGCAGCTGCGGATCATCACCATCAACCATGCGGCGCGTGAGCTGTTGGATCTGCATCAGCCCGCCACCGGCCTGCTGGGCCGGCCGATCGGCGACGTGATCCAGGCCCAGCCGGACTTTTTCGCCGTCGCGCACTTGGAGCACGACACCCATGACGAGGTGTGCCGCTTCAACCACGTGCGGGTGATCGCCAGCCGGGTGCGCATCATGCAGGAGCAGGAGCTGCAAGGCTGGGTGATCAGCTTCCGCGACAAGAACGATATCAATACCCTGAGCAGCCAGCTCAGCCAGGTGAAACGCTATGCCGACAACCTGCGCATCATGCGCCACGAGCAGCTGAACTGGACCGCCACGCTGGCTGGGCTGCTGCATATGCAGCGCTACGACGAGGCCATCCGCTATGTGGAAGCCCAGTCGGAGGGCGCGCAGGAGATCCTCGATTTCATCTCGCAGCGCTTCAGTTCGGCGGCGCTGTGCGGGCTGCTGCTGGGCAAATACTCCAGCGCCAGAGAGAAAGGCATCGAACTGCGTTTCGATCCGGCCTGCCAGCTGCGGCAGATCCCGGCGGCGCTGAATGAGACCGAACTGATGTCGATCGTCGGCAACCTGCTGGATAATGCGGTGGAGGCGACGCTGCACCGCCCGGCTCCGCACGATGCGATCGAACTCTATATCAGCGACGGCAGCGACGAGCTGGTGATCGAGGTGGCGGATCGCGGCACCGGCATCGCCGAGGAGATTCGTGATACGCTGTTTGAACAGGGCGTGACCACCAAAGCGGATAAAAGCGACCACGGCATCGGCCTGCATCTGGTCGCCAGCCACGTGGCGCAGGCGCACGGCAGCATAGAAGTGTCGGACAACGAGCCGCACGGCGCGATATTCTCTATATTTATCCCTAAATAAAACCCATAACCCGATTTTTTTGAGCACCCGATTATGTCACACCAAACACTGGACGTTCTGATCGTGGAAGATGAGCCGCAACTGGCGACGCTGCACGCAGAGTTCATCGAGAAAAATTTCAACCTGCGGGTGGTGGCCTACGCCGCCACGCTGGCCGAAGCGCGGGCCAAAGCCAACGAGCATCAGCCGCGGCTGATCCTGCTGGACAACTTTCTGCCGGACGGCCAGGGCATTGAGCTGATGGAAGAACCGGCGGTAAAGAATCCCGCCTGTTCGGTGATTTTCATCACCGCCGCCAGCGACATGCATACCTGCAGCCAGGCGATCCGCAACGGCGCCTTCGACTACATCATCAAGCCGGTGTCTTACAAACGGCTGCGCAACTCGCTCGAGCGCTTCATGCAGTTCGTGCAGACCCAGCGCACCTTCAAAATCATCGATCAGGACAATGTCGATGCGCTGTACAACCTGCAGTCGAAGCAGTTCTCCAGCGAACCGAGCGCCAAAGGCATAGAAACCAACACGCTGGAGCTGGTGCAGGCGCTGTTTATCGCCCAGCCGGCGGTGGCGCATGCGGTGGAAGACGTGGTCGAACAGGTCGGCATCAGCAAAACCACCGCTCGCCGTTATCTGGAATATTGCGTCGCCACCCAGTTCGTGCGGGTGGAGATGCTGTACGGCAATATCGGCCATCCGCGCAGGCTGTATCGCAAGGCCTGAGGCTGCCATCTGGCTGTCATACTAAGGCGATAACATGACGCTCGACGATATCCCCCTCGATATCGGCACCTGTCGTTAAAACTGATGAAATACTGATGACTTTTGCCCGGCCTCTGGTCGGGTTTTTTATTATCCGAACGGCAGGCGCGGCGCCCAAATATCTCTCTGCGCCACACCGTATTATTTCCCCAAAAACCAAACCATTATGGCGAATAATGGCCGTCAATTTTGAGTCACGGGCCAAATTACCATAACTAATTAAAACCTTGATGTAAACCACTAATATCCTATTTAAATGACATTGAGGGTTGTCTCAGATATTCACTGTGTTAGGGTAAAAAGCTCTTTTATTTTGCTAAGGACAGCCCATAACGCTTTAATTAAACCAGAGGAAACAGCAAATTGCATGGCAATTAAACTCGAAGTAAAGAACCTGTATAAGATATTTGGCGAGCACCCGGAACGCGCATTCAAACTGCTGGATAAAGGTCTGAAAAAAGATCGGCTGTTTGAAAAAACCGGCTTATCGCTCGGCGTAAAAGACGCCACTCTGGCCATTGAAGAAGGCGAGATATTTGTCATCATGGGGCTCTCCGGTTCCGGCAAGTCCACTCTGGTACGCCTTCTCAATCGTCTGATAGAACCCACCCGCGGTCAGGTGCTGATCGACGGTGAGGACATCGCCAAAATATCCGACACCGCGCTGCGCACCGTGCGGCGAAATAAGATCAGCATGGTATTTCAGTCATTCGCGCTAATGCCGCACATGAATGTTCTGAATAATACCGCCTTTGGCATGGAATTAGCCGGAATACCGCTGCAGGAACGCCAGGAAAAAGCGCTGAACGCCCTGCGTCAGGTCGGGCTGGAGAATTATGCGCTGTCTTATCCGGATGAATTATCCGGCGGCATGCGTCAGCGCGTGGGATTAGCCCGCGCGATGGCCAATAACCCGGATATATTATTGATGGACGAAGCCTTCTCGGCGCTCGATCCGTTAATTCGCACCGAAATGCAGGATGAGCTGGTGAAATTACAGGCTCAGCATCAGCGCACCATCGTGTTTATTTCCCACGATCTGGACGAAGCGATGCGCATTGGCGATCGCATCGCCATCATGCAGGGCGGCGAGGTGATCCAGGTCGGCACGCCGGACGAGATCCTCAATAATCCGGCCAACGACTACGTGCGCACCTTCTTCCGCGGCGTGGACATCAGTCATGTGTTCAGCGCCAAGGATATCGCCCAGCGGCGTCCGGTGACGCTGATCCGCAAAACCCCCGGTTTTGGCCCCCGCTCGGCGCTGCAGCTGCTGCGCGATGAGGACCGTGATTATGGTTATGTTGTTGAACGCGGGAAGAAATTTATCGGCGTGGTGTCGATAGAGTCGCTGAAAAAGGCGCTGTCCGCCAATCAAACGCTGGACGATGCCTTGCTTGAGGCCCCCGCCGCCGTGCCGGCCGACACGCCGCTCAGCGATCTGATCTCCCTGGTCGCCCAGGCGCCGTGCGCGGTGCCGGTAGTGGGCGAAGAACATAACTATCTCGGCATCATCTCCAAGGCCATGCTGCTGCAGGCGTTGGACAAGGAGGGCTCAGCCAATGAGTGATACCAAGCAAACCCAAGATCCCTGGGCTACCGCACCGGCCGATGCCGGCGCTGCCCCAACTCACGATGCCGCCGCCAACGCCGGCGACGCCTGGTCCAGCGCGCCGCCGCCGGCCGCTCATGACGCCGCCGGGCAAGGCGCCGATTGGCTCAGCAGCGCCCCGGCGCAGCCTGAGCACTTCAGCCTGCTCGATCCGTTCCACAAAGCCTGGGTGCCGTTTGATTCTTGGGTCACGCAAGGCATCGACTGGCTGGTGCTGCACTTCCGCCCGCTGTTCCAGGGCATCCGCGTGCCGGTAGACGTGATCCTGAGCGGCTTCCAGCAATTGCTGTTGGGCATGCCGGCGCCGATCGCCATTCTGGTGTTCTCGCTGGTCGCCTGGCAGATCGCGGGCCTCGGCATGGGCGCCGCGACGCTGCTCTCTCTGGTCGCCATCGGCGCCATCGGCGCCTGGTCGCAGGCGATGGTTACGCTGGCGCTGGTGCTGACCGCGCTGTTCTTCTGCATCCTTATCGGCCTGCCGCTCGGCATCTGGCTGGCGCGCAGCAAGCATGCCGCCAAAGTGATTAGGCCGCTGCTCGACGCCATGCAGACCACCCCGGCCTTCGTCTATCTGGTGCCGATCGTCATGCTGTTCGGCATCGGCAACGTGCCGGGCGTGGTGGTGACCATTATCTTCGCGCTGCCGCCGATCGTGCGTCTGACCATTCTTGGCATCAAGCAGGTGCCGGAGGATCTGATCGAGGCCGCCGAATCCTTCGGTGCCAGCCCGCGCCAGCTGCTGTTCAAGGTGCAGCTGCCGCTGGCGATGCCGACCATCATGGCCGGCGTGAACCAGACGCTGATGTTGGCGCTGTCGATGGTCGTCATCGCCTCGATGATCGCCGTCGGCGGTCTGGGCCAGATGGTGCTGCGCGGCATCGGCCGGCTGGATATGGGCCTGGCCGCCATCGGCGGGGTCGGCATCGTGATCCTGGCGATCATTCTCGATCGCCTCACCCAATCGCTGGGGCGCGATCGCCGCAGCAAGGGCATCGGCCGCTGGTACCGTCGCGGCCCCATCGGGCTGTTTACCCGTCCATTTATCAAACAAGCCTGACGCTTTTCCCGCCGGCGGCTGCGGCCCCGGCGGGCCAGGGCACCACCACATCAAAAGAGGGGAAACACTATGCGCACCACGGGCATCTGGGCTCTCGCCCTGACGACACTGATTGGCTCACAGAGCGCCATCGCGGCGGATTTACCCGGTAAGGGAATAGCGGTACAGCCGGTGCAAAGCACCATTTCCGAAGAGACGTTCCAGACGCTGCTGGTCAGCAAGGCGCTGGAAAAACTGGGTTACGACGTGAAGGAACCGCGCGAAGTGGATTACAACGTCGCCTACACCTCCATCGCCTCCGGCGACGCCACCTTTATCGCGGTCAATTGGGATCCGCTGCACGCCGATCAGTACAAGGCCGCCGGCGGCGACGCCAAGTTCTACCGCGAAGGCGTCTACGTCAACGGCGCCGCACAGGGCTACCTGATCGACAAGAAAACCGCCGAGCAGTACCACATCACCAACGTCGAACAGCTCAAGGATCCCAAGATCGCCAAGCTGTTCGACACCAACGGCGACGGCAAGGCCGATCTGACCGGCTGCACCCCGGGCTGGGGCTGCGAGGCGGTGATCAACCACCACATCAAGGCCTATGGCCTGAGCAATACCGTCGAACACAACCAGGGCAACTACGCGGCGATGATCGCCGACACCATCACCCGCTACAAAGAGGGCAAACCGGTACTGTATTACACCTGGACGCCGTACTGGGTCAGCGATGTGATGGTGCCGGGCCGCGACGTGGTCTGGCTGCAGGTGCCGTTCTCTTCCTTGCCGGGCGAGCAGAAGAACGTCGATACCAAGCTGCCTAACGGCGCCAACTACGGCTTCCCGGTCAACACCATGCGCATCGCCGCCAACAAGCAGTGGGCCGAAGCCAACCCGGGGGCCGCCAAGCTGTTCGCCATCATGAAGCTGCCGATCGCCGACATCAACGCGCAAAACCTGCGCATGCATGAAGGCCAAGCTTCGGAGGCCGACATCCAAAACCACGTCAACGGTTGGATCAAGGCGCATCAGGCGACCTTCGACGGCTGGGTGAAAACCGCCGCCGAGGCGGCGAAGCCGTAACCGATCGGGGGCGCCTCTGCCGCGCCCCTACCCCGCCAGATCGATGCCGCTGAACTGTAAAAAACGGGCGGCGGCGTTCGACAAGGGCTGCGGCCAGATGCAATACACCTGGCGCCGCGGCCCGTCTTCAATCGGAATCGACACCAGCGCGTTTAAGCGTTGCGCGGTCGAGATCGGTACGATGCCCGCCGCCAACCCGCGCCGCACCAGATTCTCCAGCCATTCGATATGATCGATCTCAAAACTGACGTGCCGGCGGATGCCCGCCGCCAGGAAGGCGCGATCGGTTTGGCGCCGCGCGCCGGTGCCGCTGTAGAAATCCACCAGAGGCACTTCCGCCAGCGCCTGCAGGTTAACCCGCTCGCGGTTGGCCAGCGGGTGCTGCGGCGCCACCAGCGCCACCAGCGGCTCATCGGTCAACTGCCGGTGCGACATCGGCAGCAGATCGACATCGCCGGGCCAGATGCCGACGAACGCCATATCGCACTTCTGCTGACGCACATCCTCCAGCAGGGCTTCGCTCATGCCAACGTACAGGCGGATGTTCACCGCCGGATAGTGGCGATGAAACTTGTCGAGCTTTTCGGTCAGATCAATCGCGTTTATGGTTGAAATCGTGCCGATGGTCAGGGTGCCGGACACCGCATCGCCGGCGGCGGTCACCTCCTCCACCAGCGCCTGCTGTGCCGCCAACAGTCGCTGCGCCGAGGGTATGAAAGCCTGGCCGGCGGGGGTCAAGCGCACCCGGCGCGAAGTACGTTCAAACAGCGTACAGCCCAGCTCTTCTTCCAGTTTGGCGATCTGGTGGCTGAGCGCCGACTGCACCGTATGGCAGCGCTGTGCCGCCCGGGTGAAACTCTGTTCTTCCGCCACCGCCAGCGCATAGCGGATCTGTTTCAGGTTCATGGCATCTATCTTGAAATGAGATAAATCAAATGAAAATTATACATTGGTTTCCGGACGCGCGTTGCCGGATACTGCGCGCTATCTTCTTCCCGTGATGAAAAAACCATGAGCCAACAAAACGCCCATCCGGGCCTCAGCCCGGCGCTGACCGTGCTGATCGCCATCGCTACCGGCCTGGCGGTCGCCAGCAACTATTACGCGCAACCGCTGCTGGAAACCATCGCCACCGGTTTCAACCTGTCTGTCAATCAGGCCGGCTTTATCGTCACCGCCGCGCAGCTCGGTTACGCCACCGGCCTGCTGCTGCTGGTGCCGCTCGGCGACATGTTCGAGCGCCGCGGCCTGATCGTGTTCATGACGCTGCTGGCCGCCGGCGGCATGCTGATCACCGCTACTTCCGCCACGCTGCCGATGATGATCCTCGGCACCGCGCTCACCGGGCTGTTCTCGGTGGTGGCGCAGATCCTGGTGCCGCTGGCCGCCACGCTGGCCCACCCGGAAAAGCGCGGCAAGACCGTCGGCATCATCATGAGCGGCCTGCTGCTCGGCATCCTGCTTGCGCGCACCGTCGCGGGCGCCTTGGCGTCGTTCGGCGGCTGGCGCACCATCTACTGGGTCGCCAGCGTGCTGATGATCCTGATGGCGCTGATCCTGTGGCGCGCGCTGCCGCGCTATAAGCAACACTCCGGGCTGAACTACCCGCAGCTGCTGGCCTCGATCTTCAGCCTGTTCTGCCGCACGCCGCTGCTGCGCACTCGCGCCATCCTCGGCGCCCTGTCGTTCGCCAACTTCAGCGTGCTCTGGACCTCAATGGCCTTTCTGCTCGCCGCGCCGCCGTTCAACTATTCCGAAGGGGTGATCGGACTGTTCGGTCTGGTGGGCGCCGCCGGAGCGCTGGCCGCTTCGCGCGCCGGGCATCTGGCGGACAAAGGCAAGGCCGGGTTGACCACCACCGTCGGCCTGGTATTGCTGCTGCTGTCCTGGATACCTATCGCGCTGGCTAAACAATCGCTGTGGGCGCTGATCGCCGGCATCCTGATCCTCGATCTGGCGGTGCAGGCGGTACACGTCACCAACCAGAGCGTGATGTATCGCATCTTGCCGGAGGCGCGCAACCGCCTGACCGCCGGCTACATGACCAGCTACTTTATCGGCGGCGCGCTCGGTTCGCTGCTCTCCGCGTCCGCCTATCAGCATGCAGGCTGGTACGGCGTAGCCGCCGTCGGAGGGGTGTTATGCCTGCTCAACCTGCTGACCTGGTGGCTCGGCAAGCATCACGATCCGCAGGGGCCGGCGGCAATCTGATTATCGTGCAAATAGTCACTAAAGAAATTTATTAGCGGTGCAGGGTATAAACATTACTTACTCTCTGGTAATGTTCTGGGCATAAACTATTGACGACCTATCTACCCTGCGACCCACAACCATGCAAAGCCAAGCTGCAGACAGCCTTACTCCGCCCGCCGTCAGCGCCACCTTCGCCAACGGCGTCGTCGACAGTTTGCCGATCGTCATCGGGTACGTGCCGGTGGCGTTCGCTTTCGGCCTCAGCGCCGTCAAACTGGGCTTTTCCCCGCTGGAAAGTATTTTCTTCTCCTGCATCATCTACGCTGGCGCCAGCCAGTTCGTGATCACTGCCCTGCTGAGCGCCGGCATGTCGCTGTGGGTCTCCGCATTGACGGTGATGGCGATGGACGTGCGCCACCTGTTGTATGGCCCGGCGCTGCGTCACCGCATCGTCTCGCGCCTGTCGCCCGGCAAAACGGCGCTGTGGGCCTTTGGCCTGACCGATGAGGTCTTCGCCGCCGCCACCGCCAGGCTGATGCGCAATAACCGCAGCTGGAGCGAAAACTGGATGCTGGGCATCGCGCTCTGTTCCTGGCTCTCTTGGGTAGCCGGCACCGCGCTCGGCGCGCTGTTCGGCAACGGCCCGCTGGAGCAGTTCCCGGTGCTCGAGGCCTCGCTGGCCTTCATGCTGCCGGCGCTGTTTCTCAGTTTCCTGCTGGCCGCTTTCCGGCGCCCGCAGAGCCTGACCATCGCCGCCGCGCTGGCCGGCGCGCTGCTCGGCGTGGTGCTGTTCTCCATTCCGGTCGCCATTTTGGCCGGCATCGGCGCCGGCTGCGCCGCCGCCCTGTTCCAACCCCCTCACGCGGAGGCCAGCCATGAACACTGATGTGCTGGTGATCGGCCTGGTGGTGGGCTGCGCCAACTACCTGTTCCGTTATCTGCCGCTGCGGCTGGCGCCGGCGCGCGCTCAGCCCGGCATCAAACGCGGCAAAGCCGCCCTGCTGCTCGACAGCATCGGCATCGCCTCCATCTGCGCCCTGCTGGTGGTCTCCAGCACGCCGGTGGTGATGCGCGAACCGGACAAGCTGCTGCCGACGTTAGCAGGATTCGCCGCGCTGGCGCTGTGCTTCTACCGCAGTAAAAGCATCATTCTGTCGACGCTGCTCGGCGCGACGGCCTTTGGTGTCACATTAAAATTGCTAATGTTTTTCGGCCCTGGCTGACGCCGCCTCCGACCGTTTGGCTTCACACTGGCGTTTTCAGGCGTCACATCTTTACAAACACTGACAAATGACACGAATTGCTAAATTATCCGCACGGCTGAACATTTACATTATTTGTCACCGTCGTTACTATCTCGAACGAAATTAATGAGGCCCTAAATTATGGAAAGCTCGTTTGCCCCCATAGAACAAATGCTGAATTTCCGCGCCACGCGGCAGAAAGATTTCCCTTATCAGGAAATCCTGCTGACCCGTCTGTGCATGCACATGCAAGGCAAGCTGCTGGAAAATCGCAATAAGATGCTGAAAGCGCAGGGGATTAACGAAACACTGTTTATGGCGCTGATTACCCTGGATGCGCAGGAAAGCCACAGCATCCAACCTTCTGAGCTAAGCTCTGCCCTGGGCTCCTCGCGCACCAATGCGACCCGCATCGCCGACGAGCTGGAGAAGCGCGGCTGGATCGAGCGCCGGGAAAGCGACAACGATCGCCGCTGCCTGCATCTGCATCTGACGCCGCAGGGGGAAGAATTTCTCAGTCAACTGCTGCCGCCGCAGCACCAATGTCTGCATTTCCTGTGGTCCACGCTGACCGACGATGAGCAAAAACAGCTGGAACAGCTGACGCGCAAATTGCTGGCACGTCTGGATCAAATGGAAATCACAGAACAGTTACCCTAATTCACAATTTCTGTTCAGGTACCTACTTATGCGATCCCCATTTCACTGGAGATTCACCCCGCTGTTCGCCGTGTTGCTGCTGGCCGGGTGTGCTTCTACCGATAATATTGCCCCGCAATCCACGCTGATGGATCCGCAGAGCCTGCAGTTGGCTCAGCCGAAAGTCAGTTCGCTGGCCGTCAGCCCGCAGTGGTGGCGCGCCCTCAAGGATCCGCAGCTGGACGCCTTGATGACGCAAACGCTGCAAAGTTCGCCGACCCTGCGTCAGGCCGCCGCCCGCGTGCGCGAAGCGCAGAGCGTGGTAGGCGAAGCCAACGCCGCCAACGGGCCGAACCTGGATCTGAACGCCAGCACCCAGCGTCAGCGCGTGCCGCAGAACGTCAATATGGGGCTGGGGTATCCGCATAAGCCGATCTATTCAAGCTCCAACTCGCTGGGGTTGAACCTGGCGTACGAGTTCGACTGGTGGGGCAAATACCGCAACCAGGTGAACGCCGCCAAGGCGCAAGTGAACGCAGCGCGCGCCGAGCAGGAACAGGCGGCGCTGACGCTGACCAGCTCGGTGGCGTCCGCCTACTATCAGCTGCAGAGCAATCTCGCGCTCGAGAAGCTGCTGCAGCAGGAAGTGAACAACAACGAGCGCCTGACCGCGCTGCGCCAACAGCGCTATCAGGCCGGCCTGACCGGCGTCGACGTGCCGCAACAAACCCAGGCGCAGTCCGACGTCGCCAAACAGCAGATTCTGCAGCTGCAGTCGCAAATCGAACAGCTCAGACACCAGCTCGCCGCGCTGGCGGGCCAGGGGCCGAACGCCATGCAGCACCTGCGTCAGGTGCCGCTGCCTGCAGACAACCTGATGGCGCCGCAGGGCGAACTGACGGCGGATCTGCTGGGCAAACGCCCGGACATCGCCGCGCAACGCCAGCTGGTGGAGTCTTACAGCCAGCGCGTCAGCGCCGCGCGTAAAGAGTTTTACCCCAGCCTGACCATTTCAGCCTTCGCCGGCCTGATGACCACCAATACCAGTGGCACCAGCCCGAATCTGTTTGAAGCGGCCAGCCAGGCCTGGAACGTGATGCCGGCGATCTCGCTGCCGATCTTCCACGCCGGGGCCCTGCGCAGCAAGCTGGGCGAGGAATCCGCGCTGTATGACGAAGCGGTGGAATCCTACAACCAAACCATCCTGAATGCGGTACAGGAAACCGCCGACGCCATCACCATCCAGCAGAGCTCTGCACAACAGCAGCTGCAGGCGGCGTCCGCGGCCCAGTCGATGCAACAGGTGTATCAGGTCGCCAACGCCCGTTACCAGGCAGGGATTATCGGGCGCGACGATCTGTTGACCAGCCAGACGCAGCTATTGCAGCAGCAACAGGCGGAGTTGAATGCCAGCAGCAATTTACTGCAGGCGAAGATAGGACTGATCCGCGCGTTGGGCGGTGGCTATCAGGCCCCGGCCGCAGCGGATTCGAAAGCATAATAATATAAGGCTTGGAGAACACCATGAGCGCAAGCGCGGAAACCCAAAACCCGCAGCAGCCGAGCGGCAAAAAGAAGCAGCGCAAATTTTGGCTGCTGTTGCTGACGGTTATTTTCATTGTTATAGGGGTGGCTTATTTAGTGTATTGGTTCCTGGTGCTGCGTCATCACCAAGAAACCGACGACGCCTACGTTTCCGGCAACCAGGTGCAGATCATGGCCCAGGTGTCCGGCAGCGTGAACAGCGTCAACTTCGACAACACCGACTACGTCAAGCAGGGCGACGTGCTGCTGACGCTCGATCCGACCGATGCCGAGCAGGCGTTTGAACGCGCCAAAACCGGCCTGGCCAACAGCGTGCGTCAGACCCACCAGCTGATCATCAACAGCAAGCAGTATCAGGCCAACATCGCCTTGCGCAAGACCGATCTGAGCAAGGCCGAGAACGATCTGAAACGTCGCGTGGTGCTGGGCAGCGTTGACGCCATCGGCCGCGAAGAGCTGCAACACGCTCGCGATGCGGTCGACAGCGCCAAAGCCGCGCTGGAAGTGGCGGTGCAGCAATACAACGCCAACCAGGCGATGGTGCTGAACACCCCGCTGGAACAGCAACCGGCGATCCAGCAAGCCGCCGCGCAGATGCGCGACGCCTGGCTGGCGCTGCAGCGTACCAAAGTGATCAGCCCGATTACCGGCTATGTCTCGCGCCGCAGCGTGCAGGTCGGCGCGCAGATCGCCGCCGGTTCGCCGCTGATGGCGGTGGTGCCGGCCGATCACATCTGGGTTGACGCCAACTTCAAGGAAACGCAAATCGCCAATATGCGCATCGGCCAGCCGGCGACGGTGGTCAGCGACGTCTACGGCGACGACGTGGTGTATCAAGGCAAAGTGGTCGGTATCGACATGGGCACCGGCAGCGCCTTCTCGCTGCTGCCGGCCCAGAACGCCACCGGCAACTGGATCAAGGTGGTGCAACGTCTGCCGGTGCGTATTGAGCTCGACGCCAAGCAGGTGGCCGATCATCCGCTGCGCATCGGTCTTTCGACGCTGGTGACCGTCGACACCGCCAACCTGGACGGCCGCGTGCTGTCTGACGTGGTGCGCGACAAACCGCTGTATCAGAGCGACGCGCTGGCGTTGAACCTGGCGCCGGTTAACCAGCTGATCGCCGACGTGATCCATGCGAACGCCGGCTAAGCGCGCGGGAGGCCATCTTGCCACAGAAACCGCTTGAAGGCGCCCAGCTTGCCTGGATGACGGTCGCGCTCGCCATGGCGACCTTCATGCAGGTGCTGGACTCCACCATCGCCAACGTGGCGATCCCCACCATTGCCGGTAACCTCGGGTCTTCCAACTCGCAGGGCACCTGGGTGATCACCTCGTTCGGCGTGGCGAACGCCATCTCGATCCCGATCACCGGCTGGCTGGCGAAGCGCATCGGCGAAGTGCGGCTGTTCCTCTGGTCCACCGCGCTGTTCGTTCTCGCCTCCTGGCTGTGCGGCATCTCCAACAGCCTCGGCATGCTGATCTTCTTCCGCGTGATCCAGGGCGTGGTGGCCGGACCGCTGATCCCGCTGTCGCAGAGCCTGTTGCTGAACAACTACCCGCCCGCCAAGCGAGCGATGGCCCTGGCGCTCTGGTCGATGACCGTGATCGTCGCGCCGATCTTCGGGCCAATTCTCGGCGGTTACATCAGCGACAACTACCACTGGGGTTGGATCTTCTTCATCAACATCCCGATCGGCGCCTTCGTTATCCTGGCGGCGATGGCGACGCTGAAGGGGCGAGAAACCAAAACCGAGATCAAGCCGATCGACACCGTCGGCCTGGTGTTGCTGATCGTCGGCATCGGTTCGCTGCAGGTGATGCTCGATCAGGGCAAGGAGCTGGACTGGTTCAACTCGACCGAGATCATCACCCTGACCGTCGTGGCGGTCGTGGCGCTGCTGTTCCTGGTAGTCTGGGAACTGACGGACGATCATCCGGTGGTGGATTTATCGCTGTTCAAGTCGCGCAACTTTACCATCGGCTGTCTGTGCATCAGCCTGGCGTACATGCTGTATTTCGGCGCCATCGTTCTGCTGCCGCAGCTGCTGCAAGAGGTGTACGGCTATACCGCTACCTGGGCGGGGCTGGCGTCGGCGCCGGTCGGGCTGATCCCGGTGCTGCTGTCGCCGATCATTGGTAAGT
Source organism: Serratia sp. ME47 (assembly GCF_903970925.1). Classification (NCBI taxonomy): domain Bacteria; kingdom Pseudomonadati; phylum Pseudomonadota; class Gammaproteobacteria; order Enterobacterales; family Yersiniaceae; genus Serratia; species Serratia sp. ME47. The sequence continues at coordinate 69,323 of NZ_CAJCKE010000024.1, forward strand.
TCGGCAACCGGCTCGACATGCGCAAGCTGGTGACTTTCAGCTTCATCATGTATGCCGTGTGCTTCTATTGGCGCGCCTATACGTTTGAACCGGGCATGGACTTCGGCGCTTCGGCCTGGCCGCAGTTCGTTCAAGGTTTCGCCATCGCCTGCTTCTTCATGCCGTTGACCACCATCACGCTGTCCGGCCTGCCGCCGGAACGCATGGCGGCGGCATCGAGCCTGTCGAACTTTACGCGAACCCTGGCGGGGTCGATCGGCACCTCGATCACCACCACCCTGTGGACGCAGCGCGAATCGCAGCATCACGCGCAGCTGACGGAGTTCGTCAACCCGTACAATCCGCAGTCGCAGGAGATGTACCGGCAGCTCGAGCAGCTCGGCATGAGCAAGCAGCAGGCGTCGGCCTACATCGCCAACGAGATCACGGCACAGGGGCTGATCATCTCCGCCAACGAGATTTTCTGGCTGTCGGCCGGGGTATTCCTGGTGCTGCTGGCGCTGGTGTGGGTAGCGAAACCGCCATTCAGCTCCGGCGGCGGCGGGGGCGGTGGCGCTCACTAAGCTTCAAACGAAACGGGCGCCCTGAGGCGCCCGTTTTTTTATTCGACGTGAGAATCACGCCTGATTCTGACGCCACCAGTCCGCCAGCAGAATGCCGGTCGCCACGGAAACGTTCAGGCTTTCTACCTTGCCGGTGCCGCCGATAGACACGTTCATATCGCCCTGCTGCCAGGCGCTGTCGCTGAGGCCGTCGCGCTCCTGGCCAAGCACCAGCACCATCTTGGCCGGCAGCTTGGCCTGCGCCAGCGCGGTGCCTTTGTGGCTGGAGGTGGTGACGATGGTGTAACCCGCCTTGCGGAAGGTATCCAGCACCGACAGGAAATCATCGGCGTTGATCGCCTTGATGTGCTCCGCGCCGCCTTCTGCGGTACGCACCGCCGCGCCGGATTCCAGCAACGCCGGATCCTGCAGCAGCACGCCGTTGACGCCGAAGTGGGCGCACGAACGGACGATGGCGCCCAGGTTATGCGGGTTGCCGACTTCTTCCAGCGCCAATACGCAGTCGGTCGCCGGCGCAGTTTTCAGGTAGGTCTGCGCATCCAGGCCCTGACGCTTTTTGATCAGGAAGCAGACGCCGCCGTGGTGCTCGGTGCCGGAAGCCTTGGCCAGCTCTTCCTCATCCACCACGTGGTAGGCTTTGCGGTTAGCCGCCATCCAGCGCAGCGCTTCACGAAAGCGCGGCGTGACCGACTGCACGAACCAGGCGCGCACGATCGCTTCCGGGCGACTGGCGAACAGCGCCTGACAAGCGTTCTCACCGTAAACGCGGGTTTCTTCCGCGCGCTGGCGGCGCAGCTGTTCCGGATCGATGAAGCTTTTGCCGCTGATGCCGCCGTGATCGAACGCCGGCTCTTCACTCGGCGCGCGCGACACGGTTCTCCACGGCGACTCGTTGCCGCCGCGATCTTCAGAGCGCGCCGGACGGCGAGGACGATCGCTTTCACTGCGGCGGGAATCGGCTCCGCGACGATCGTTGCCGCCGCGCGCCTTGTCTTGACCGGTGCGGCCCGAGCGCGCACCGTCAGCCGGACGGCCTTTGCCGGCCGGACGTTTATTCTTGTTGCGGTCGTCGCCATTGTCGTCGTCGCTGCGGACGTACATCACTTTGACCTTACCGTTCTTGCCACTAAATGAATCGTTCATTGTCTTCTCCACCAACGCGCAGGGCGCGAAGATTACCTGATGTTGGTGCATGAAGCCACCAACTTGCGCTAAAAGCTCCCAACTATCACATCCATTGAACAAACCTCATTGTTCATGCGCCGGGTTTTGCCGATAATCGTCAGCATTAAAGAAACATCTCCGCAACCGCGTTGCGGGGACCCGGCTTTCTCAGTACCCGAGGTCAACATGAATACAGTTTGTGCAGCTTGCAATGCCACCAACCGTGTGCCGGAAGAACGTCTGGCGGACAACGCGAAATGCGGCCGCTGCGGCCATGAGCTCTTCGACGGTGAAGTGATCAACGCCACCGCCGCCACGCTGGACCAGTTGCTGCAGGACGATCTGCCGGTCGTGGTCGATTTCTGGGCGCCGTGGTGCGGCCCGTGCCGCAGCTTTGCGCCGATCTTTGAAGACGTGGCCGAAGAGCGCGCCGGCAAAGTGCGCTTCGTGAAAGTGAACACCGAAGCCGAGCCGGAACTGAGCGCACGTTTCCGCATCCGCAGCATCCCGACCATCATGGTGTTCCGTCAGGGCAAGATGGTCGACATGCTCAACGGCGCGATGCCGAAGGCGCCGTTTGACAACTGGCTCAACGAGTTAGTGTGATTCGGCAAGTATAGGCCGTATCCCGCCATCGCGCGCGAACGCGCCCCGATCGAGCTCGCCCCTCCCGGCGGGCTTTTTTCTGCGTTACAATAGCGGTTTTTCCCCAGGATCGTTATGACCGACAACGCCGTACTTCGCCTGCGCCAATTCCGTTTAGACCGCGCCACCCGCCCCTTTCTGGCGCGCGGTTGCCGGGTGGCGCGTTGTCAGGGGTGCCTGCTGCCGCATAAGAACTGCCTGTGCGACACCATTCGCCCGCAGCAGGCCAGCAGCCGTTTCTGCCTGATCATGTTCGGCGCCGAGCCGCTCAAGCCCAGCAACACCGGGCGCCTGATCGCCGATATCCTGCCGGACACCCAGGCGTTCCTCTGGTCGCGTACCGAGGTCGATCCCGCCCTGCTGGCGGCCATCAACGATCCGACACGGCAGCCTTACGTGGTGTTCCCCGCGTCCTACGCCGACGCCGAGCGGCCGGTGTTCAGCGAACTGCCCGTCGGCGGCAAACCGCCGCTGTTCATCATGCTGGACGGCACCTGGGCGGAAGCGCGCAAAATGTTCCGTAAAAGCCCGTATCTCAATCAATTCCCGGTGTTTTCACTCAACGTCGACGCCGCATCGGCCTACCAGCTGCGCGAAGCCAGCCGCGCCGAGCAACACTGCACGGCGGAAGTGGCCGCCGCCCTGCTGCAACAGGCGGGCGATATGCCGGCCGCCGACGGATTGAATCAGCATTTCCGCTATTTCCGTCAACAGTATCTGGCGGGAAAACCGACCCGACCGGAGGCACCGGTCACAGCAATGTAGCCATAAAGCGCCTAAAATCAGGCGTAACGTTGCCAAAAGGAGCCGTGCATGAGCCAGCGAGGGTTAGAAGCGCTACTACGTCCCAAATCGATCGCCGTGCTGGGCGCTTCGCAGCAGCCGGGCCGCGCCGGCAACCTGATGATGAGCAACCTGCTGGCCGGCGGTTTCGGCGGGCCCATCTTGCCGGTGACGCCGCGCTACAAGGCGGTATGCGGCGTCATGGCCTATCCCGACGTCGCCAGCCTGCCGCTGACGCCGGATCTGGCGATCATCTGCACCCACGCCAGCCGTAATCTGGCGCTGATTGAAGCGCTGGGCCAACGCGGCTGCAAAACCGCCATTGTGCTCTCTTCGCCGCCGGAACAGTTCGCCGAGCTCAAAGCCTGCGCGCAGCGTTACGCCATGCGACTGCTGGGCCCCAACAGTCTGGGGCTGCTGGCGCCGTGGCAAGGCATCAACGCCAGCTTCTCGCCGGTGCCGATCCAAAAGGGCAAGCTGGCGTTTATCTCGCAGTCCGCCGCCGTCGCCAACACCATTCTCGACTGGGCGCAGCAGCGCGAAGTCGGCTTCTCCTATTTCATCGCGCTGGGCGACAGCCTGGATATCGACGTCGACGACCTGCTCGACTTTTTGGCGCGCGACAGCAAGACCAGCGCCATCCTGCTGTATCTGGAAAACATCAGCGACGCGCGGCGCTTTCTCTCCGCCTCGCGCAGCGCCTCGCGCAACAAGCCTATTCTGGTGATCAAAAGCGGCCGCAGCCAACAGGCGCAATTACTGCTCAACAGCCAACTGGGGCTGGACGCCGCCTATGACGCCGCCATCCAACGCGCCGGCCTGCTGCGCGTCCAGGATACCCATGAGCTGTTCTCGGCGGTGGAAACCCTCAGCCATATGCATCCGCTGCGCGGCGAACGGCTGATGATCGTCAGCAACGGGGCGGCGCCGGCGGCGATGGCCTTGGACGAACTGCTCGGCCGCAACGGCAAGCTGGCGACGCTGAGCGAGGAGAGCCTGGCGACGCTGAGCGACGCGCTGCCGGACTTCATTCGCGCCGGCAACCCGCTCGACCTGCGCGACGACGCCACGCCGCAGCGTTATCTGGCGGCTCTCGAAGCGCTGCTCGACAGCCACGACTATGACGCGCTGCTGCTGATCCACGCGCCGAGCGCGGCTGCGCCCGGCACCGCCACGGCGCAGCGGCTGATCGACGCGCTGCATCGCCATGCGCGCGGCAAGCGCATCACGCTGCTGACCAACTGGTGCGGCGAATACTCTTCGCAAGAGGCACGCCGGCTGTTTACCGAGGCCGCCATTCCGACTTACCGCACGCCGGAAGGCGCTGTGACCGCTTTTATGCATATGGTGGAATACCGCCGCAACCAGAAGCAGCTGAAGGAGACGCCGGCGCTGCCGGTCGGCCTGACCGCCAATACCGCCGACGCTCACCGCCTGATCCATCAGGCGCTGGCCGAAGGCGCCACCCAGTTGGATACCCACGAGGTGCAATCCATTCTGCAGGCTTATGACCTGAGCACCCTGCCGACCTGGATCGCCGAAGACAGCGCCGAAGCGGTGCACATCGCCGAGCAGATCGGCTACCCGGTAGCGCTGAAGCTGCGCTCGCCGGATATCCCGCACAAGTCGGAAGTTCAGGGCGTGATGCTCTACCTGCGCACCGCGACCGAAGTGCAGCGCGCGGCGGAGGCGATCCTCGACCGCGTGAAGCGCACCTACCCTCAGGCACGCATCCACGGCTTGCTGGTGCAGAGCATGGCCAACCGCGCCGGCGCCCAGGAGCTGCGCATCGCGGTAGAGCAGGATGCCATTTTCGGCCCGTTGATCATGCTGGGTGAAGGCGGCGTAGAGTGGCGCCAGGAAAATCAGGTCGCGGTCGCGCTGCCGCCGTTGAATATGGCGCTGGCGCGTTATCTGGTGCTGCAGGCGGTGAAAGGCGGCAAGATCCGCGGGCGCAGCGCACTGCGGCCTTTAGATATCCCCGGGCTGAGCCGCTTGCTGGTGCAGGTTTCCAACCTGATCCTTGACTGCCCTGAGATCGCCCGACTGGATATTCATCCGGTGCTGGCTTCCGGCAGCGAGTTCACCCTGCTGGACGTTTCGATGCAGCTCGCACCGTTCAGCGGCGATCCGCAGGCGCGGCTGGCGATTCGGCCTTATCCGCATGAGCTGGAAGAGACCATCGCGCTGAAAGACGGCAGCCAATGCCTGTTCCGCCCGATCCTGCCGGAAGACGAGCCGGCGCTGAAGCATTTCATCGACCGGGTGACCAAGGAAGATCTCTATTACCGCTACTTCAGCGAGATCAACGAGTTTACCCATGACGATTTGGCCAACATGACGCAGATCGACTACGATCGGGAAATGGCCTTTGTGGCGGTGCGCGCAGACGAGATTATAGGCGTGACCCGCGCGCTGTCCGATCCGGACAACACCGATGCCGAGTTCGCCGTGTTGGTGCGTTCCGACCTGAAAGGCCTGGGCCTGGGCCGTCAGTTGCTGGAGAAAATGATCGCCTATGCGCGCGCGCATGGCCTGACCCGCCTGAGCGGTATCACCATGCCGAATAACCGCGGCATGATCGCGCTGGCGCAGCGGTTGGGCTTTGGCATCGAGGTGCAGCTTGAGGACGGCATCGTCAATCTGACGCTGCCGCTGCAGGCCGACGACGCGCAGTGACCTGCGTCGCAATGCGCTACGAATCCACCACTTAACGCCAAAACATACGCACAATCGAGGCAACTAATGGTATTATCGCCCGATTATTCGGTTTATTGTTTTTAAGTCTGTGGCGTTCCGGCCATCAATCATGAGAGAAGAAGCGCACTGTGATGTTGTCAAAATTTAAACGTAGCAAACATCAACAACACCTTGCACAACTGCCCAAACTCCCCCAGACGGTTGCTGATGTTCGTACTCTGTACGCGCCGTCCGACTTTCGCGCCACGCTGCTGGATTCCATCGCCAACGCCACCCAACGCATCTATCTGGTGGCTCTGTATCTGGAGCATGACGACGCCGGGCGTGAGATCCTCAACGCGCTGTATCAAGCCAAGCAGCGGCGGCCCGAGCTGGAAATCTGCGTGCTTGTCGACTGGCACCGCGCACAGCGCGGGCGCATCGGCGCCGCCGCCGCCAATACCAACGCCGACTGGTACTGCGCCATGGCCAGCCAGCATCCGGAGCAATCGGTGCCAATCTACGGCGTGCCGGTCAATACCCGCGAAGCGCTGGGCGTATTGCATCTGAAGGGCTTTGTGGTCGACGATACCGTTATCTACAGCGGCGCCAGCATCAACGACGTCTATCTGCATCAGCATGAGAAATACCGTTACGATCGCTACCAGTTGATCACCAACGGCGTGCTGGCCGATACTCTGATCGATTACATCAAGCAGCATCTGCTCACCGCCGGCGCCGTACAACGCCTGGATCGCAGCGATCGGCCGAAAAGCCCGGAGATCAAAAACGAAACCCGTCTGTTCCGTTTCGCCCTACGCCGCGCCGGTTACCACTTCCGCGGCAAAGCCGGCAACGATGAGCTGGCGGTGACGCCGATGGTTGGGCTAGGCAAACAAAGCGTGCTGAATAAAACCATTCATCACCTGATGTCATGCACCGACCAGAAACTGACGCTGTGCACCCCCTATTTCAACCTGCCGGCGCTGCTGGTGCGCAACATCATTTATCTGCTGCGACAGGGCAAGCAGGTGGAAATCATCGTCGGCGATAAAACCGCCAACGATTTCTATATTCCGGAAGACCAGCCGTTCAAAATCATCGGCGCGCTGCCCTACCTGTATGAGATCAACCTGCGCCGCTTCCTGAGCCGGTTGCAGCGTTACATCGACACCGGCCAACTGATCGTGCGTTTGTGGAAGGATGGCGATAACAGCTATCACCTGAAAGGCATGTGGGTAGACGAAGAGTGGCAGCTGATTACCGGCAATAACCTCAACCCGCGCGCCTGGCGGCTGGATCTGGAAAACGCCATTCTGATCCACGATCCCAAGCAAGAGCTGCGCGAGCAACGGCAGAAAGAGCTGGAATGCATCCGTACTCATACCACTGTAGTCGGCCATTATCAGGAACTGCAAAGCATTCAGCAGTATCCGATCAAGGTGCGTAAGCTGATTCGGCGTCTGCGCCGTATCCGCATCGATCGGCTGATCAGCCGTATCCTGTAAGCGGTATGCTGACCCCGGCCAAGGCCGGGGTTTTTATTACAGCTGTATCTCCTTGCCTTTGCGATGCAACCGGAGCGAGACCAGCAGCGCCAGCAGGCACATGCCGGAGACATACCAGAAGAAAGCGTTCTCCACGCCAAACGATTTAAGCGACAGCGCCACATATTCCGCCGAGCCGCCGAACATGGCGTTCGCCACCGCATAAGACAAGCCCACCCCTAAAGCACGTACCTCCGGCGGGAACATTTCGGCTTTAAGCAGCCCGCTGATCGCGGTGTAAAAACTGATGATGAACAGCGCCAGCACGATCAGGCCAAACGCCATATAAGGATTACTCACCTCTTTCAGAGCGAACAGGATCGGCACCGTCAACACCGTGGCAAAGGCCGAGAAGATCAACATCGAGCTGCGACGGCCGATTTTGTCCGAAAACGCGCCTACCGCAGGCTGCAGCAGCATAAAGACGAACAGCGCGACGGTCATGATGGCGCTGGCCAGCTTGGCGTCCATACCGGCGGTATTCACCAGATATTTCTGCATGTAGGTGGTAAAGGTGTAGAAGGTCAGCGAACCGGCGGCGGTAAAGCCCAGCACCATCAGGAACGCCTTGCGATTTTTCCACAGGCCCGTCAGCGAACCGGCATCTTTGTGGTTACGCGTCTTCGCATCGGAGGTTTCATTCAGCGAACGGCGCAGGTACAGCGCGACTACCGCCAACACGGCCCCCAGGGCAAACGGAATGCGCCATCCCCAGGCTTTCAGATCTTCGGCGGGCAATATCTGCTGCAGGATCACCAGGACCAGCAACGCCAACAGTTGCCCGCCGATCAGCGTCACGTACTGGAACGAGGCGTAAAAGCCGCGTCGCCCCTTGATCGCCACCTCGCTCATATAGGTCGCGCTGGTGCCGTATTCCCCCCCTACCGACAGCCCCTGGAACAGGCGGGCGATCAGCAGCAACGCCGGCGCCCAGCTGCCGATCGATTCATACGTCGGCAGGCAGGCGATCACCAGCGATCCGGCGCACATCATACAGACCGAAAGCAGCATGGAATTTTTTCGACCATGCTTGTCGGCAATATAACCGAATAGCCAACCGCCAATCGGCCGCATAAAGAAGCCGGCGGCGAATACCCCGGCGGTTTGCAGCAGCTGCGTGGTGCTGTTGCCCGCCGGGAAGAACGAGGCGGCAAAGTAAATGGAACAAAAGGAGTAAACGTAAAAATCAAACCACTCCACCAGATTGCCTGATGAAGCCCCGACGATAGCGAAAATGCGTTTCTTGTTATCCAGCGCCCCCTGTTCGACGCCGTGCTCATCCCCAAGAGCCGAGGTTGTTTCTGTCATGATGTATTCTCCGAGCCATAACAATGATGAAATTTGGCTTCCTGTCGCCCTGGTTGTTACTTTATTGTTACTTACAAGTTAACAGCCAAACTTAATAGCGGACGAAGAATATCTGACATTCAGAGAAACAATGCGTTGGTTTTGTGATGAATATTAAACAGTACGATGAAAGCTGAAGCGGATTACAACGGGGATTTTCCATTTTACGCAAAGCAAAAAGCCCTGAACGTCAGTTCAGGGCTTTCGGCTTTATTTGATGCCTGGCAGTGTCCTACACAATTCGTCTCATCCTGAGACTCTCCCCTCCGGGGCCGCCGCAAGCGGCGTTAAGGCCCGTTCCCGACGGGCCTTTCGCATGCCCATGCTCGAGCAGAACGCCAGATAACAGACAAAACAAAAAGCCCCATGCTTTCGCATGAGGCTTTTTGCTTTATTTGATGCCTGGCAGTGTCCTACTCTCGCATGGGGAGACCCCACACTACCATCGGCGCTACGGCGTTTCACTTCTGAGTTCGGCATGGGGTCAGGTGGGACCACCGCGCTA
>NZ_CAJCKE010000025.1:0-74968 GCF_903970925.1 Serratia sp. ME47
CCCTTCTCCATCTCGCACTTGTTCACTCCTTTCACTTTATGTTACCGCCGTCCACCCTCACACACACTCTCCCCCCCTCTCTTCCCCTACACGACCCTCTCCCGATCTCTATGGAGCGGGCGGGTGTGGCCTTGCTGGCCGGTTCGCTGACCGCCGGTCTGTGGCACCAGCCGTTGCAGGATCGGGTGCAGTGGCAACCGCTGAGCGAACAGGCGATCGCCGAGGCGCTGGCGCAACATAAACGGGTGTTCGTCGACGTCACCGCCGACTGGTGCGTGACCTGTAAAGCCAACAAATTCAATGTGCTGCTGCGCGATGACGTACAGCGGGCGTTGAGCGCCGATGACGTGGTCGCGCTGCGCGGCGACTGGAGCCGCCCGTCGGCCGACATCAGCGCCTTCCTGCAAAAGCGCGGCAGCGTCGCCGTGCCTTTCAACCAAATCTATGGCCCCGGCAGCCCGGACGGCGTGGTGCTATCCCCGCTGTTGACCCGTGACGCCGTGCTGCAAACGCTTTCCTATGCCAAAGGAACCGAACAATGAAAAAGTTACTGATTTTACTGATGATCATCGCCGCCCCGGTGTGGGCCGCCGAGCCTTTCACCCCGGCGCAAGAGGCGCGTATCAAAGAGATGATCCGCGAAACGCTGGTGTCCAACCCGGACATTCTGGCGCAGGCGGTGGACGCCTGGCAGCAGCAAACCGCAAGCCAGCAAATCAGCCAGGCTATCAAGCAGAATGCCAAAACGCTGTATCAGGATCCGGCCAGCCCGCGCCTCGGCGCCGCCAACGCCAAGCTGACGCTGGTGACCTTTACCGACTATAACTGCCCGTACTGCAAGCGGTTTGATCCGATGCTGGAGAAAATCGTCAAACAATACCCGGATGTGGCGCTGGTGGTGAAGCTGTTGCCGTTCAAGGGCGAAAGTTCGGTCAGTTCGGCGCGCGTGGCGCTCACTACCTGGCAGCAGCACCCGGAGCAATTCTGGGCCTTGCATCAGCGGCTGATGGCGAAAAAGGGCTTCCACGACAAGGCCAGCATCGCCGCCGCGCAGGAGAAAACCGGCGTCAAGGCGGTGGCGCCGAGCGAACAGAGCATGACCACGCTGCGCACCAATATGGAATTGGCGGAACAACTGGGCGTACAAGGGACGCCGGCGACGCTGATCGGCGATCGGATGCTGCCGGGGGCGGTGTCCTATGAAGAGCTGGAAACGATGGTGAAGCAGCAGCTGGCGAAGGCCAACCATGGCTAAGCTCAAGCGCTGGGGGCGCGAGTTGCTGCTGCTGGCGCTGATCGCACTGGCGGTGATCACGGTGATGGATTGGCTGAACGCGCCGCAGGCGCCGCCGGCCTTCGATGCCCAGACGCTGACCACGTTGGATGACGAGCGCGTGTCGTTGGCGCAGCTCAGTCATGAGCGGCCGCTGCTGGTTTACTTCTGGGCCAGCTGGTGCGGCGTTTGTCGTTTCACTACGCCGGACGTCGCCCGTTTGCAGGCGGCGGGCGGCAACGTGCTGACCGTCGCGCTGCGATCGGGCGACGATACCCAGGTGAAACAGTGGCTGGCGCGCAAACGGCTGGCGCTGCCGGTGGTCAACGATCCGGCCGGTACGCTGTCGGCGCAGTGGCAGATTGGCGTGACGCCGACCTTCGTGGTGGTCTCGCAGGGCAAGGTGGTGCAGAGCACCACCGGCTGGACCAGCTACTGGGGGATGAAGCTGCGGCTGTGGTGGGCCGCCGTCTAACCGGCGTTTTTCTCTGCTATCACTTCCTCAATCGCCCGGCTAAGCCGGGCGATACCTTCTTCAATCTGCGGCGGCGAGTTGGCGGCGAAGTTTAGCCGCAGACTGTGCGCGCCCAGCTGTTCCTGGGCATAAAAGCATTCGCCGCGCGCGAAAGTGACGCCGTGCCGCCAGGCCACCGGCATCAGCTCGGTGGTGGTCACCGTCGCGGGCAGCGTCAGCCAGATAAACAAGCCGCCTTGCGGTGTTTCGAAACGGCACCCCGGCGGCAACCGTCGTTGCAACGCGTCGATCATCACTTCCAGATGCAGGCGATAGACGCGCCCGGCGCGGCGCAGCTGCTTGTCGTAACGGCCGACGGTGACGAACGCGTCCAGCGCCCGCTGGATCAGACTGGAGCTGGTGAAGCTGTCGACGTGTTTCAGCCTGGCGAAACGCTGATAGTGTTCGCTGTCCGCCACCAGATAGCCGATGCGCATGCTGGGCAGCAGCATCTTGGAGAAGGTGCTGACGTAGATCACCGCGCCCGGCTGCGCCAGCGCGCGCAGCGACGGCAGCTGCTTGCCCTGGTAACGCAGATCGCCGACGAAATCGTCCTCCAGGATCACCACGCCGGCCCGTTGGGCGATCGCCAGCAGGCGCCGCCGCCGCGCCTCGCTCAGGCAGCGGCCGGTCGGGTTGTGAAAGTTGGGGATGGTGTAGATCAATTTGGGGCGGTGGCGTTCCAGCAACTCGGGCAATCGTTCGACCAGCATGCCGTGGCGATCGCCCGGCACGGTGACGATATTGATGCGGTGCTGGCGCAGCAGGCCCAGCGCTTCGGCGTAGGTCGGTTCTTCGACGATCACCGTATCGCCCGGCGCCAGCAGGCTTTGCACCACCAGGCTGATGGCATGCTGCGAGCCGTTGGTGATCAGCACCTGTTCCGCCTGCGTGGGGATGCCCTGCGCGCTGAGAATGCGGCTCAGCGTATCGCGCAGCGGGTAGTAGCCGCAGTATTCCCCGTAGCTGAAGGCCTCTTCCGCGTGGCGGCTGAGCACCGACAGCAGCACTTTGCGAAACGCCTCCAGCGGAAACACCTTAGGGCTGCCGACGCCGGCGGCGAAGTTGATCAGCCCCTCCGGCAGCGGGGCGTCGGCGTAGCCGTCCAGCCGCGAGGTGAGGGGGGTGAAGCTCTCCAGCGGGAAGGGGGCATCGCTGCTCGGCCGGGCCGGGCGCGTTTGCGCCTGCGGGTGCGCAACGTAGGCGCCGCTGCCGCGCCGCTGATGCAAAAAGCCCTTGGCCGCCAGTTCGGCATAGGCGTTATCCACCGTCAAACGGCTGACCGCCAATTCGGCCGCCAGCGTGCGCGTTGAGGGCAGCTTGTCGCCATCCACGAACACGCCGGTAAGGATGGCGCGCCGCAGCGCTTCTTCGATCTGTAAATAGAGCGGAACGTCCTGCTCGCGATCTAACGGAATGTGCATGCGAAATTGGCCCGGTTAGGGAGAGAGCTTTTTACTATACCCTATGTCAACAGGGCTTCAAGCGCAGAAAAGTGGCCTGCATGACAAGGCCGAAAAGTGGCTATAGTGGGAAAATATGGCCGCGTTACACTGTGCGCCTGAGCATTTATGTCGCCATTTTCCCGAGGATCTCATGTCATTACCGTCAGGCGTTTCCGCCCGGCCTTTGCTGCCCGGCGCGCGTCTCTTTCAGGGCAGCCGCCAGGGTTACGTCATCGCCATTATCAGCGCCATGCTGCTGGCCTTTACCGCCATCATCATCCGCGCGCTGACCGAATACTATCACCTGCCGACCTTTGTTCTGGCGTTCTGGCGCGCGGCGCTGGTGGCGCTGGTGCTGTTGCCGCTGCTGTTGATGGTGAAACCGCAGTGGGCGCGCCTGCGGCGTGAACAGGTATTGTTCTATGCGCTTTACGGGCTGCTGCTGGCGTTGTTTAACAGCCTGTGGACGCTGTCGGTGGCGCTGAACGGCGCATCGGTGGCGACCATTCTGACCTACTGTTCGGTGGGCTTTACCGTGTTCCTCGGCTGGGTGATGTACAGCGAACGCCTGACGCTGCGCCAACTGCTGGTGATCGCCATCAGCCTGGGCGGTTGTTTCCTGGTCAGCAACGGCGACAGCATGGGCAACCAGCACTTCGATTTGTTGGGGCTGCTGGTGGGGATGCTGTCGGGCATCGGCTATACCCTGTATACCCTCGGCGGGCGGGTGGCCAGCGAACGGGGCTATCCGGTGTGGAACACCATTTTGTACGTTTTCGGTTTTTCGGCGCTGTATCAGCTGGTGTTCAACGCGGCGCTGACGGCGTTCCCGCTGGCAGCGTTCCACGGCATGGCCGGCTCTCTGTGGTTCCTGTCGCATGGCGCGCAGGGCATTCAGTGGAGCGGCTGGCTGTTGCTGCTGGCGCTGGCCGCCGGGCCGACGCTGTTGGGCTTCGGGTTGTATAACATCAGCCTGAAAACGCTGCCGCTGGCCGTAGCCAACCTGATCCTGTCGTTGGAGCTGGTTTTCACCGCGGTGATCGCCTATTTCCTGCTGGGGGAAAACATGAATCAGCTGCAGCTGCTGGGCAGCGCGTTGGTCATGGGTGGGGTGTTGCTGTTGAAAAGCAAGACCGCTGAGGCGTGATCGGTTACCATTTCGCCTCGCAAGAGAGGCGGTAATCATGAATAACCCGAGATTGAAACGAGCGCTTATCGCTTGAAGGGCCGTGTTGAGTGAACGACAACACGGCCACAGACATTCCGTTCCGTGGCTTTTATTCCCGTAACAAGAGAATACGCCATGTCCGAAAAACACTGGTCCAACACCGAGCTGCTGCATCAGACGGTGACCAACCCGAATATTATCGTCAAGGGCACCCACAGCTACTACAGCGACTGCTGGGATAATGGTTTCGAACGCTCGGTGGTGCGCTATCTGCACGGCGACGCGGTCAGCCGGCAATGGCAGCCGCTGGGCGAAATAGATCGCCTGCTGATCGGCGATTACGTGTGCATCGCGGCCGAAGCGGTGATCCTGATGGGGGGCAATCACACCCATCGCATCGACTGGTTGAGCCTGTACCCGTTTATGGCAACCATCAAACAGGCGTACCGCCCCAAAGGCGATACCCGGCTGGGCGACGGTTGTTGGATTGGCATGCGGGCGATGTTGATGCCAGGGGTCTCGATAGGCGAAGGGGCGATCGTCGCCGCCGGCAGCGTGGTGACCGGCGACGTTGAACCTTATGCCATCGTCGGCGGCAATCCCGCGAGGTTTATCCGTTGGCGATTCGCGCCGGAAGTTATCGCGCGCTTGCTCGCCTTGCGCCTCTATGAGTTGCCTGAGGCGGACTTTGCGGTGATTCAGCCCCTGCTCGTCGATGACGATATCGGGGCGCTGGAAAGGGGAATTGCGGCCTTGCGCCGTTAAACACAACGGGCGGGAAATTCCCGCCCGTTACGCGTTATTCGGCCTTGGCCTTGGCCTCGGCCGCCGGATGGCGGCGTTTGCGCATCAGGCGCAGCAGCGGTGGCAGCGCCAGCACCGCGACCGCCAGCACCAGCAGCGTTTGCGCGATGCTGCTGCTCCACAGGATGCCGAATTCACCGTTGCTGATCGACAGCGCGCGACGCAGATTCTGCTCCAGCATCTCACCCAGCACGAAGCCCAGAATCAGCGGCGACATCGGGAAGTGCATTTTCCGCAGGATATAGCCGAACACCCCCAACCCGACCATCAGCAGCAGGTCGAAGGTGGTGCTGTGCACCGCATAAACCCCCACCGCGGAAACCGCGGCGATTGCCGGCACCAGGAACCACAGCGGGATGGTCAGCATGCGGGTGAACAGGCCGACCAGCGGCAGGTTCATGATCAGCAAAATGACGTTGGCGATCAGCAGCGCGGCGATCAGCCCCCAGACGATATCCGGTTGTTCGGTAAACATTGCCGGACCGGGGGTGATGTTGTACAGCGTCAGCGCGCCCATCATCACCGCCGTGGTGCCGGATCCCGGCACCCCCAGCGTCAGCATCGGAATGAACGAACCGCAGGCCGAGGCGTTGTTGGCCGCTTCCGGCGCCGCTACGCCGCGGATGTCGCCTTTGCCGAAGGTGTCGCTGTTGTCGCTGATTTTCTTCTCGGTCATGTAGGTCAGCGCGCTGGCGATGGTAGCGCCGGCGCCCGGCAGAATGCCGACGAAGAAGCCGATCACCGATGAACGCAGGGTCGGGCCGGCGCACTGCGCCGCCTCTTTGCGGTTGAACAGCAACCGGCCGGTTTTACGCACCAGCTTTTGCCCGGCGCTGGTGCTTTCCAGCATCAGCAGAATTTCACTGACCGAGAACAGGCCGATCACCACCACGATAAACTGCACGCCGTCGGAGAGGTGCACGCTGTCGAAGGTAAAGCGGTAAACGCCGGTGTTGGCGTCGACGCCCACCGTCGCCAGCCCCAGGCCGATCAGCGCCGCCAGCAGCGATTTCAGCGGGTTTTGGCTCATCATGCTGCCGAGGCAGGCGATGGCGAACACCATCAGGGCGAAATACTCCGCCGGGCCGAAGGCCAGTGACCAGCGGGCCAGCAGCGGCGCGAACAGAATAATGCCGCCGATGGCGATCATCGAGCCGACGAACGAGCTGACCGCCGAGATGGACAGCGCCACGCCGGCGCGCCCCTGCTGCGCCATCGGGTAGCCGTCCAGCGCGGTCATGATCGCCGCCGCATCACCCGGCACGTTGAGCAGAATCGACGAGATGCGCCCGCCGTATTCGCAGCCGATATACACCGTCGCCAGCAGGATCAGCGCCGATTCGGCCGGCAGTTTGAGGGCGAACGCCAGCGGCAGCAGGATCGCCACGCCGTTGATCGGCCCCAACCCTGGCAACAGGCCGACGATGGTGCCGACGAAGCAGCCGATCAGGGCGATAATCAGGTTTTGCGGCACCAGCGCCACTTCAAACCCTTGGGTCAAATACATCCAGGTATCCATCATCGCTCCCGTTAGCTCAGCCAGGCGCCGAGCGGCAGTGTGACATCGAGAAGTTGGTCAAAGGCGTAGTACAACGCTGCGCCCATGATGACGCCGGAGATGGCCGCTGCCGGCAGGCTGGCCTGAAACAGCAGGCCGATGCTGAACGTCAGCAGCGCGGTCGCCAGCGGAAAGCCGAGCCATTCAAACCCCCAGGCATACAGCACCAGGGTGATCACCAGCACCAGCAGCCGCTGCATCACCTTGTGGTGCGGCCATTCCACCGCCTGCGGGCGGCGCAGCAACAGCAGCGCCGCGCACAGCGCCATCAGGCTGAGGATCGCCAGCGGGAAAGGGCGCGGCCCCAGCGGTTCATAGCTGTATTCGCTCTGGATGCCCCAGCCGATGAACAGCCCGCCGATACACAGCAGCAGCCAAAAGCCGGCAAAAATACGATCGCTCATGGTTTTCCCCTGCGGTTATTTGGCCAGGCCGAACACTTTCGCCTGCTCACGGTATTGGGCAACCTGATTCTTCACGTAGGCGTCCAGCTCTTTGCCGGTCAGGTTGAATTCGAACAGGCCGCGCAGATCGCGCTGCTGCTTGAATTCGTCGGTCGCCATCATTTTCTGGAAGGTGTCGATCCACCACTGATACTCTTCATCGCTGACTTTCGGCCCGACGTAGAAGCCGCGAATGATCGGCCACACCAGGCTGTATCCCTGCTCTTTGGCGGTGGGAATATCGGCCAACTGGCCCGGCAGACGTTGCTCGGCATACACCGCCAGCACGCGGATCTTGTCGCCCTGCAGGTAAGGCACCATTTCGCTCAGATCGCCGGATACCGCCTGGATGTGGTTGCCCAGCAGCGCGGTGACCGGTTCCCCGCCGCCCTCGAACGCCACGTAGCGCATCTTGCGCGGATCCACGCCGACTTCGCGCGCCAGCAGCGCGGTTTTCATCCAGTCCTGGCTGCCGATCGAGGCGCCGGCGCCGAACACCACGCTGTTGGGATCTTTTTGGAAAGCGTCCATCAAGTCTTTCAAGGTTTTGTAAGGCGAGTCGGCGCGCACCGCGATCATGCCGTAGTCGGTACCGACCGCCGCCAGCCATTTCACGTCGTCCACGTTGTAGCGGCCGAACTTGCCCTGAGCCAGGTTGAGCAGCGAACCGCCGGAGAAGGCCACCACGGTGCCGAACTCCGCCGGGCGCTGCGCGACGATGGCGTTGTAGGCCACCGCGCCGACGCCGCCGGGCATATAGGTGACGCGCATCGGTTTATCAATGGCCTTGGTGTCCTGCAGCGATACCTGAATCAGTTTGCAGGTCAGATCGAAGCCGCCGCCGGGTTTGGCCGGCGCAATGCATTCGGTGCGTTTGGGCGCTTCCACGGCAAAGGCCTGAGAGACCGCCAGCAACAGGGCGGCGGCGGTAAAGGTGCGGGTCATTATTTTTTTCATTGTGACTTACCCTCGGTATTGTCTGATGGTGAATCCCCGCTGAATGCGGTTGCGGAATTGTTAAAACAACAACCTTTCATTTACCTTTCAGTGGCCGGAAAAGTTTCCAGTCTGTGATTAGGATCTCTTGTCGCGAGCGAACGGCGGCTGCGCTAACATAGAATGGGCGCAGAGAACAGCGCGCAAAACCGGCCAAAACCCTGCGTAATGTCAGGATTGCCGATAGTCGTTCGCGTTAAAATCATCTGTAATAAAATGAATAGAGATGCAGTGATATGTTTTCGTTAGGGAAATTGTTTGGCGGCAGGGACAGCGCCAAGGTATGTGCGATTAAACGGCTGCCAGAGGTCTACGCCGAGATGGCGGGAGAAGCCGGGCAGTGTCGTGTGAAGCGCTTGCGCCCTGAGATTGGCGTATTTGAGCTGCATTTCGTCAACGCCGACGGTGAAAAGTATGTTTGCCCGATGACCGCCTGCGTGACCGGCATCGATCTGGTGTTTGCCGCCAACAACCGCTCCGTGCTGGTTTCTTCGCCGTTTACCGCCGACAAGCTGCGTCCGGTGTTGGATCTTGCTCTCGCCGATAGCCCCATCACGCTGATCTGAGGCGTCACACGAGCGCGCCCCAGTACGCATAATTGTGTGCCAGCTCCCAAAACTGGCGGCGCGGCGCTCTTTTATCCCCTTATTTTCCATGCCATTCTCTGTTATCGACCTGTTAACAGACGCCGCATCGGTGTCTGGTTGTTCAGGTAAATCAATGGAATGGGAACATGCGACTGTTATTGGTTGAAGATCACCCCGAGCTGTCTCACTGGTTGCAAAAGGCGCTGACCGGCGCCGGATTTGCCGTCGACGTCGCGCCGGACGGCGTGGCCGCCGACCACCTGTTGCTTAATGAACGCTATGCGCTGGCGGTGCTGGATGTGGCGTTGCCGCGTCTGAACGGTCTCGATTTGTTGGCGCGCCTGCGCAAGCGCGGGCAGGATCTGCCGGTGCTGTTGCTGACGGCGCGCACCGACGTGACCGACCGGGTGAAAGGCCTGAATCTGGGGGCGGACGACTACCTGACCAAACCGTTCGAACTGGACGAGCTGGAGGCGCGCATTCGGGCGTTGCTGCGCCGCAGCGTCGGCGCCGCGCAGCCGGCGTTGCAATACGGCGCGTTGACCTATCATGACGAAGGTTATTTCCTGCTGGAGAGCAAACCGCTGGCGCTGACGCCGCGCGAGCTGGCGGTGCTGACCGCGCTGATGCACCGGCGCGGCCGCCCGGTGGCCAAGCAGCAGCTGTTTGAGCAGGTGTTTACGCTGTCTGACGAGGCCAATCCGGAGAGCATTGAGCTTTACGTACACCGTTTGCGAAAAAAGCTGCAGGGCAGCGACGTGGCGATCGTCACGCTGCGCGGTCTGGGCTACAGCCTGGAACTGTGCAATGCGGTGGTTTAACGCGCCGCGTTCGCTGTTTTATCAACTGCTGCTGTTTTTTGGCCTGCCGCTGCTGGCGCTGGGCGGCATCTCTATCTACACCCACTACTTCAGCGCCATGAGCGCCGCCACCCTGGCCTACGACCGCACGCTGCTGGCGTCGGCGCGCACCGTGGCGGAGCGGCTGGTGGTGCGCGAAGGCAAGCTGGCGGTCGATGTGCCTTATGTGGTGCTCGACAGCTTCGAGCGCAACATGAACGATCAGCTCTATTACGAGGTGATCTCGCCGCAGGGGAAAAGCATCTCGGGCTATGACGATTTGCCGTCGTTGCCGCCCCACATTCCACGCTCCACCCTCTATCCGGCATTGGTGCATTTCTACGATGCGGAATACCTCGGCCGGCCGATCCGCGTGGCGGCGCTGTTTCAACCGGTCAACGAGTCGGGCGTGAGCGGCATGGCGACCATTCTGGTGGCGGAAACCCTGGAATCGCGTCGTTACCTGGCGCGGCAGATGATGATCGCGGCGCTGTTGAGCCAGGGCACGGTGGTGGTGTTGACCCTGATCCTGGCGTTCGCGCTGCTCAAGCGGGTGTTGAAGCCGATGCGTAAACTCTCCGGCATCATGCTGCGGCGCGATCCGGGCGAACTGACGCCTTTGCCGCGGGTTCTTCCCTGGTCGGAGATGCAGCCGCTGCTGGTGGCCTTTAATCGTTACATCGAACGGCTGCGGCTGATGGTGGCGCGTCAGGAACGCTTCAGCGCCGACGCCTCTCACCAGCTGCGCACCCCGCTGGCGGTGCTGAAGACCCAGGTCGGGGTGGCGCTGGCCAGCGATCGGCCGCAGCAGTGGCGCGAAAGTCTGCAGGCGATGACCGCGACGCTGGATAACACCGTGGCGCTCACCGACCGTCTGCTGCACCTCTCGCGCCTGAAAGCCAGCGAGCACAGCGCCGATCGCAAGCTGCAGCCGGTCAATTTGGCGCAGGTGCTGCGCGACGCCTGTTTCTCTCGCTTGCCGCAGGCGCGCAGCAAACAGATCGATCTCGGTTTCGAGGGTGAAGCGGCGTGTCAGGTCGCGGGGGAGCCGCTGCTGTTGGCCGAGCTGTGTGCCAATCTGCTGGACAACGCGCTGAAATACACGCCGCGCCAGGGCGTGGTGACCGCCCGCCTTACGCGGGACAAGACTACGGGGGAAGGGGTGCTGGAGATTGAAGACAGCGGCCCGGGCATCGCCTTGCAGGACAAGGCGTTGGCGCTGCAGCCGTTTCATCGTTTGGACAACGTGGGCGATCAGCCGGGCGCCGGTTTGGGATTGGCGTTGGTGAAGGACATCACCGCGTATCACGGCACCCGCCCGGAGCTGTTGAGCTCCGCCGCGCTGGGCGGCCTGTTGGTGCGGGTGCGTTTCAGGTTGCTGGCTTAGGCCTGTTCTTTGCAGGAATCTGCGCCTGCCGCCGGGGCTTTGGCTTTACGCGTCAGCGGCGTGCGCAGCCGCTGCGACAGGATCACGCCCAGCAGGGTGATGCCGCCGCCGATCAGGTGGTAACCGTGCAATTGTTCATGCAGGAACAGCACCGCGATAGCGGCGGTAAACACCGGTGCCAGGTTCATGAAGATCGAGGTGGTGTTGGCGCCCAGGCGCAGGACGCCCTGGATCCACAGGTACGGCGCGATGATCGAGGCCGGAATGCCGGCGAACAGCACCAGCGGCAGGTTATGGCCGTTCAAGCCGACATCCTTCGCCATCAGGAAATTCGGCAGCAGCAACAGCACGCCGAACAGGATCTGCACGTAGAGCGATTGCCAGTTCGGCAGCGCGATGGCCCAGCGTTTGGTCAACACGCCATACAGCGCGTAAGAGGCGGTGGCGAGCAGCATCATCAATTCCCCTTTTCCGATACCGTGCTGCAACAGCGCGACGGGCTGACCGCCGCTGACCAGCCAGATCAAACCGCAGAAGGAGAGAATGCTGCCGAGCAGCACGCCGACGGTCGGCGCAATGCGCAGCAGTACGATGCTGATCAGGATGGTCAGCAGTGGGATCAGCGACACGATGATGCCCATAAACAGCGCGCTGACGCTGTGCGCCGCGTAATAGGCCAGGCTTTGATACAGCACCATGCCGAGCAAGCCGAGGATCATCAGCTTCCACCAGTTGGCGCGCACCTGCGCCCAGTTGCGAAGCACGCCCGGCAGCACAAACGGCGTCAGGGCGATCAGCGCCAGCAGCCAGCGGTAGAGCGAGATGGCCGCCGGATCGATGGCGGTGGCGGAGAGTTTGCTGACGACGGCGTTAATCGACCAAATCAGCACGGCCAGCAGGGGGAAAAGCATATTCATGACAATTATTCTCAATAGCGTCCAACATGCTGGCTAGTCTACGCGTGTCCGGTTTATCATATATAACGATATTCAGACAAAAATCGGCGTAAATAAGACAAATCACGAGACGAAACCATGCCAGAAATCCGCCATTTCCCCGAGTCGCTGATCCCGGCGCCAAACCCGGTGCAGTTTCGTTGCGAGGAGTTCAACGTCCGCACCGAATTCCAGCCGCACAGCCATACCTGGGGCCAATTGATGTGGGTCAAAGCCGGGGTGATGGTGCTGCGCATCGGCGGGCAGCGCTTTCTGGCGCCGCCGGAGTACGTGCTGTGGACGCCGGCGGGCATCGAACACTCCTGTTACAACCAGCGGCTGGCGCAGTGCCGCATGGTGGACATCGCGCCGGCGCTGTGCGCCGGCATGCCGGCCGATCCTTGCCTGGTCAATGTGACGCCGATCTTTCGCGCCATCGCCGAGGATTTCTATGCGCGCAAACAGTACATTCCGCAGGCGGAGGCGGATTTGCGCCTCTGCCAGGTGCTGATCGACCAGCTGCATCTGTCGCCGCGCCAGCAAACCTATCTGCCGTCGTCGGACGACAAGTTTTTGGCGCCGGTGCTGGAAGCGCTGGAACATTGCCCGGCGGACAACACTTCGCTGGCGACGTGGGCGAAGCGGGTATACACCACCGAGCGCACGCTGTCTCGCCGCTGCCAGCAGGATTTGGGCATGCCGTTCAGCGAATGGCGCCAGCGCCTGCGGTTCCTGCACGCCGTGTCGCTGCTCGAACAGGGCAAAACCGTGCAGGACGTGGCGCTGGAGGTCGGCTACAGCTCCGCGTCGGCCTTTATCGTCATGTTCCAGCAGATCGCCGGCACCACCCCTGAGCGCTTTCGCCGTGCCTGATTCAGTGGCACACTATTTCGCAGACAAATAGCCGTAAACCGTCGGAGAACGCAGTGAAAATTCTGGTTGATGAAAATATGCCGTATGCGGCCGAGCTGTTCAGCCGCCTGGGCGACGTGCGGGCGGTGCCGGGGCGTCCGATCCCGCTTGAGGCGCTGGCGGATGCCGACGCGCTGATGGTGCGTTCGGTCACCAAGGTCAATGAAGCCTTGTTGGCCGGCAGCCGCATCGGCTTTGTCGGCACCGCTACCGCCGGCACCGATCACGTCGATGACGCCTGGCTGCAACGGCAGGGCATCGGGTTTTCCGCCGCGCCGGGCTGCAACGCCATCGCGGTGGTCGAGTATGTGTTCTCCGCATTGATGCTGCTGGCCGAGCGCGACGGCTTCCAGCTGCGGGATAAAACCGTCGGCATCGTCGGCGTGGGCAACGTCGGTTCGCGTCTGGACGCGCGTCTCAAAGCGCTGGGCGTGCGCACGCTGCTGTGCGATCCGCCGCGCGCCGATCGCGGCGACGCCGGGGAATTCTGGCCACTGGAGAAGTTGGTGGCCGAGGCCGACGTGCTGACCTTCCATACGCCGCTGAATAAATCCGGCCCGTATCATTCATTGCATCTGGCGGACGCCGATCTGCTGGCAGCGTTGCCGGACAACCGCATTCTGATCAACGCCTGCCGTGGGCCGGTGGTGGATAACGCCGCGTTGCTGCAGGCGCTGGAAAAAGGCAAAAAGCTGAGCACGGTGCTGGACGTGTGGGAACCGGAGCCGGATCTCGCCTTGCCGCTGTTGGCGCGGGTGGATATCGGCACTGCGCACATCGCCGGGTATACGCTGGAAGGCAAGGCGCGCGGCACCACCCAGGTGTTCGAAGCGTTCAGCCGCCATCTGGGGCAGCCGCAACAGGTGGCGCTGGCCTCGCTGCTGCCGGTGCCGGAGTTCAGCCAGATCCGTCTCAACGGCCCGCTGGATGAAGCGCGGTTAAAACGATTGATGCACTTGGTGTATGATGTGCGCCGCGATGATGCGCCGCTGCGCAAAGTCGCCGGGCAACCGGGCGAGTTCGATCGCCTGCGCAAGCACTACCAGGAACGCCGCGAGTGGTCTTCGCTGGCCGTGCAATGCGATGACAGCGCCAGCGCCGAGCTGCTCGGCAAGTTGGGCTTCAGCATCGCGTAGCGCGTAAGGTTGTCTTAAGCCAACGCCGCTACAGTGAGCGGCAAAGATTATCGGGCGGTGGCTGCACTGCCCGTCTGCTTTTATGAATGAAATACTCTGGAGAAAACCCAATGTCTGACGGCTGGAATATCGCGCTGCTCGGCGCCACTGGCGCGGTAGGTGAAGCGTTGCTGGAATTGTTGCAGGAACGCCAGTTCCCGGTGGGTGAGCTCTATCCTCTGGCAAGCGAACGCAGCGCGGGCGCCAATGTGCGCTTCAACGGCAAGTCTCTTCTGGTGCAAAACGCCGAAGAGTTCGATTGGTCGCAGGCGCAGCTGGCCTTCTTCGTCGCCGGCAGCGACGCTTCCGCGCGCTATGCCGAAGAGGCTGGCAATATGGGCTGTCTGGTGATCGACACCAGCGGCCTGTTCGCCATGGAACCGGATGTGCCGCTGGTGGTGCCGGGCGTGAACCCGCAGGTGCTGGCGGATTACCGTAACCGCAACATCGTCGCGGTGGCCGACAGCATGGTCAGCCAACTGCTGACGGCGATCAAACCGCTGACCGAACAGGCGGGGCTGTCGCGCCTGCACGTCACGACGCTGATGTCGGTATCCTCGCGTGGCAAGGCGGCGGTGGACGATCTGGCCGGCCAGAGCGCGCGGCTGTTGAACGGCATCCCGGCCGAAGAAGGCGTTTTCACAAAACAGCTGGCGTTTAATATGCTGCCGCTTGTCGCCGACGAGCAGGGCAGCGTGCGCGAAGAACGCCTGATCGTCGATCAGGTGCGCAAGGTGCTGCAGGACGAAGGGTTGCCGATTTCGGTGAGCTGCATCCAGTCGCCGGTGTTTTATGGCCACGCCCAGGTCGTGCATCTGGAAGCGCTGCGTCCGCTGTCCGCCGAAGAGGCGCGCAGCGAGCTTGAAGAGGTCGAAGACGTTCAACTGAGTGAAGAGGATGATTACCCGACTCAGGTCACCGAAGCTTCCGGCAGCGATGCGCTCAGCATCGGGTGTCTGCGCAACGATTACGGCATCCCCGAGCTGTTGCAGTTCTGGACGGTGGCGGACAACGTCCGCTTCGGCGGCGCGTTGATGGCGATCGAAACCGCCGAGCGTCTGGTGCAGGAGCAGATGTACTGATGTCTGAGGTGGTCTCGCCCGTTAAGCCGACGCTGAAGGTAGCGCTGGGCATCGAATATGACGGCAGCCGTTACTACGGCTGGCAGCGGCAGCAAGAAGTGGCCAGCGTGCAGGAACGGCTAGAGCAGGCGTTGAGCAAGGTGGCGGATGCGCCGATCAACGTGCTGTGCGCCGGGCGCACTGACGCCGGGGTGCACGCCACCGGGCAGGTGGTGCACTTCGAAACCACCGCGCGCCGCAAGGACGCCGCCTGGACGATGGGCGTCAACACCCATTTGCCGCCGGACATCGCGGTGCGCTGGGTGAGCCCCGTCGCCGATGATTTTCACGCGCGTTTCAGCGCCACCGCGCGCCGTTACCGCTATATTATTTTCAACCATCGCTACCGGCCGGCGGTGTTGCAACAGGGGGTGACGCATTTTTATCACCCGCTGGACGCGGACCGCATGCATCGGGCGGCGCAGGCATTGCTGGGCGAGAACGACTTTACCTCGTTTCGCGCGGTGCAATGCCAGTCGCGCACCCCGTGGCGCTGCGTAAAACACGTTAAGGTTACGCGCTACGGCGAATATATTGTGGTAGATATCAAGGCGAATGCCTTCGTGCATCACATGGTTCGCAACATCGTCGGCAGCCTGATGGAGATCGGCTGCGGCAATCAGGATGAGAACTGGATGGCCGAGTTGCTGGCGCTGAAGGATCGCAATCTGGCGGCGGCGACGGCGCGAGCCGAGGGGCTGTATCTGGTTTCCGTGGACTATCCCGACCACTTTGGCATCCCGCGGCCGCCGATGG
Organism: Serratia sp. ME47; assembly: GCF_903970925.1. Classification (NCBI taxonomy): domain Bacteria; kingdom Pseudomonadati; phylum Pseudomonadota; class Gammaproteobacteria; order Enterobacterales; family Yersiniaceae; genus Serratia; species Serratia sp. ME47. Next base: position 15,914 of record NZ_CAJCKE010000025.1, read on the forward strand.
GGCCGCTGTTTTTACCCGACGATTAAACGCCGGCACGCCTGAAAGCGTCGCTCCCTTGTGCTTCTGCCGGGTGATTGAAACGCCCGGTATCAATGAGAGAATTTATGGACATCATCAAGTTTATTATTGATTTCATTCTGCATATTGATGTGCACCTGGCCGAACTGGTCGCACAATACGGCATGTGGGTCTACGCTATTCTGTTCCTGATCCTGTTTTGCGAGACCGGTTTGGTGGTGACGCCGTTCCTGCCGGGGGATTCTTTGCTGTTCGTCGCCGGCGCGCTGGCGGCTTTGCCGACCAACGATCTGAACGTGCACACCATGGTGGCGTTGATGGCCGTGGCGGCGATCATCGGCGATGCGGTGAACTACACTATCGGGCGGTTGTTCGGCGAGAAGCTGTTCAGTAACCCGAATTCGAAAATCTTCCGCCGCAGCTACCTGGATAAAACGCATCAGTTTTATGAGAAGCACGGCGGGAAAACGATTATTCTGGCGCGATTCGTGCCGATCGTGCGTACTTTTGCGCCGTTCGTCGCCGGCATGGGACATATGTCCTATCGCCACTTCGCCGCCTACAACGTGATTGGCGCACTGGTTTGGGTGCTGCTCTTCACTTATGCTGGCTACCTGTTCGGCGATCTGCCGGTGGTGCAGGAGAACCTGAAACTGCTGATCGTCGGGATCATCATCGTTTCGATTCTGCCGGGCGTGATTGAAATTTGGCGCCACAAGCGCGCCGCCGCCCGCCAGCAAAAACAATAAAAACATCGCTCAACCTGTCGGTTCGACCAGTTTTTTGTCCACAGCGTCGGGCCGATATGGTTTAATGAGCGACATTATGGTCTGTTCCTGCGAACAACCCTGAAGCCGATGCCTCGGTCGCGCGCTTGCCGCGCGGCGAACGGGCATTTTTTCATTGGGGGTGTTTTCGGGGGGATTGTTAAAGCATGAACAGCGGACTGGCGTGTGCCAGGTTCAAACAGAAAGGTCATCGATGAGCTGGATTGAACGAATTCTTAACAAGAGCAATATCACACAAACCCGTAAGGCGAGCATTCCTGAAGGGGTCTGGACCAAATGCGACAGCTGCGGCCAGGTTCTCTACCGCGCCGAGCTGGAGCGGAATCTGGAAGTGTGTCCGAAGTGCGACCACCATATGCGTATGAGCGCGCGCGCGCGTCTGCATACCCTGCTGGATGAAGGCAGCGAAGTGGAGCTGGGCAGCGATCTGGAGCCGAAAGACGTTCTGAAATTCAAGGATTCCAAGCGCTATAAAGATCGTCTGGTCGCCGCACAGAAAGCGACCGGCGAGAAAGATGCGCTGGTGGTGATGAAGGGCACGCTGTACGGCATGCCGATCGTCGCGGCGTCCTTTGAATTCGCCTTCATCGGCGGTTCGATGTCTTCCGTGGTTGGCGCGCGTTTCGTGCGTGCGGTTGAGCAGGCGTTGGAGGACAACTGTCCGCTGGTGTGCTTCTCCGCCAGCGGCGGCGCGCGCATGCAGGAAGCGCTGATGTCGCTGATGCAGATGGCGAAAACCAGCGCGGCGTTGGCCAAAATGCAGGAGCGCGGCTTGCCGTACATCTCCGTGCTGACCGACCCGACCATGGGCGGCGTCTCCGCCAGCCTGGCGATGCTGGGCGACATCAACATCGCCGAGCCGAAAGCGCTGATCGGCTTTGCCGGCCCGCGCGTGATCGAGCAGACCGTGCGCGAGAAACTGCCGCCGGGTTTCCAGCGCAGCGAGTTCCTGATCGAAAAAGGCGCGATCGATATGATCGTTCGCCGCCCGGAAATGCGCCAAACGCTGGCGAGCATTCTGTCCAAGCTGACCAACCAGCCGCAGCCGCATTTCGATGAGGCCGCGCAGGTCATTGAGCCGGAGCAGCAGGCCGACGCCTGAGGCAAAGACGGATCCCGCCCGGGTTCAGCCGCCACTTTGTGGCTAAGTGACGGCTGATGCCCGTTCCCTGCCGGCCGCGGCCTATGACGTTGCGGTTTGCAGGTGGGCGGCAGTGACGAAGCGCATCGCCTTTACCGCGGTGAGGGTGGTGCCCTGATGGATTAATGAACCCAAGTTCAGTGATGGGACTCATGCAAAACCACCAAATTCCCCAAGCCACGTCGCCATTGAGCTCGTGGCTTTACTATCTGGAACGTCTGCACAGCCAGGCGATCGAACTCGGCCTCGAGCGCGTACAGCGCGTCGCGGCGCATCTGGACTTACTGACCCCCGCTCCCACGGTGTTCACCGTTGCCGGCACTAACGGCAAAGGCACGACCTGTCGCACCCTTGAAGCTATTCTGCTGGCCGCCGGCCTGCGCGTCGGCGTTTACAGCTCACCGCATCTGGTGCGCTACACCGAACGTGTGCGCATTCAGGGGGAAGAGCTGAGCGAAGCGGAGCACAGCCGCTCGTTTGCCGCCATTGAAGCCGGCCGCGGCGAAACGTCGCTGACCTATTTCGAATTCGGCACCCTGTCGGCGCTGCAGCTGTTCAAACAGGCGCGGCTGGACGTGGTGATCCTGGAAGTCGGCCTGGGCGGGCGTCTCGACGCCACCAACATCGTCGATCCGAGCGTGGCGGTGATCACCAGCATCGCGCTCGATCACACCGACTGGCTGGGCAACGATCGCGAAAGCATCGGCCGTGAAAAGGCCGGCATTTTCCGCAGCGGCAAGCCGGCGGTAGTGGGCGAACCCGACATGCCGGACAGCATTCGCCAGGTCGCCGAAACGCTGGGCGCGCCGCTGTATCGCCGCGGTGAAGCCTGGAGCTTCAGCGAGCAGGGCGATCGCTGGCAGTGGCAGGGCGGCGACACGCAGCTGACCGATCTGCCGACGCCGAACGTGCCGCTGGCCAACGCCGCTACCGCGCTGGCGGCGCTGAACTGTTCCCCGCTGGAAATCGACGAGCGCGCGATCTTCACCGGGCTGCAGCAGGCGACGCTGCCGGGGCGTTTCCAGATCGTGCGGCGGGAGCCGATGCTGATCCTCGATGTGGCGCACAATCCGCACGCCGCCGGCTATCTCGCTGGGCGTCTGGCCAAGCTGCCGCGCGACGGCGGCAAGGTGCGTGCGGTGGTGGGCATGCTGTCGGACAAGGACATCGCCGGTACGCTGGCCTGCCTGAGCGAGCAGGTGGATGAATGGTACTGCGCACCGCTCGACGGCCCGCGCGGCGCCAGCGTCGAACTGCTGGCGCAACATCTGGCGGAACCGCGACGCTTTAATGATGTCGAAACTGCCTGGCGGCAGGCTATGCAGGATGCTGATAAACAGGATATTGTGATCGTCTGTGGATCGTTCCACACCGTTGCGCAGGTGATGGCAGCGTCAGACGAGATGCGGGGAGTGTGAGTGGCGAGTAAATTTCAGAACCGACTGGTCGGAACCGTGATTCTGGTGGCGCTGGGGGTGATCATCCTGCCAGGGTTGCTGGACGGCAAAAAGAAGCATTACGAGGATGAATTCGCGGCCATTCCTTTGGTGCCGAAGGCGGGCGACGTCGAAGAGAACGACGTGTTGCCGCCGGTGACGCAGCCGTTGCCGGCGCAGCCGCCGGAAGGGGCGGGCGCGCTGGTCGAGCAGCAGGCGGCCAACGAAGCGGCGGCGCAACAGGCGGTGCGACAGAATGCTCAGCAACTGACGCAGGTGGCGCCGCCGCCGGTCGAGACGCGTCCTCAGCCGGTGCAGCAGCAGCCTAAGCCGAAACCGGTGGAAACCAAACCGGTAGAGGTGAAACCGAAACCGGCGCCGCAGCCGAAGCCGGTGGAAGTGAAACCGACGCCTAAGCCGGAGCCGAAACCTGAACCGACGCCGAAGCCTGAGCCGGCACCGCAGCCGAAACCGGCGGAAGAAAAAGCGCCGGCCGGGCAAGCCTATGTCGTGCAGCTCGGGGCGTTGAAGAATGCCGCCAAGGCGAACGAGATTGTCGCTTCGCTGCGTCTTTCGGGCTATCGCGCCTTCACCGTGCCGTCAACGCCGGTGCAAGGGCAGATCACCCGCATCTACGTCGGCCCGGATGCTTCCAAGCAGAAGCTGCAGGCGGCATTGCCGTCGCTGAACTCGATCAGCGGGCTGAGCGGACAGGTGAAGCCGTACGGTCGTTAAACCCCGCAGGGGCGCAGCAGGATACGCCCCTGAATTAAGGAGTGGTGGAGAGATCTCGAGAGAAACCGCGCCTTTTACAGGCGAAATCACCTATGTAGGCGCGGCGATTGGGAATTTTTTAATCGCCGCTTTTTATTTGTAACGTGGTAGGAAATCCCCTACGCAAACGTTTTCTTTTTCTGTTAGAATTCGCCGCGAATTGGATGCAGGGGCGATTCATCATTGGAATAGTTCATGGTCTGGATTGATTACGTCATTATAGCGGTGATTGGATTTTCGGCTCTGGTGAGCCTGATCCGAGGGTTTGTTCGCGAAGCATTGTCACTTGTGACATGGGGATGTGCGTTTTTTGTTGCCAGCCATTTCTACTCTTACCTTGCGGTCTATTTCACTCGTTTTGAAGATGAACTGGTGCGAAACGGCATCGCGATCGCGATTTTGTTCATCGCGACCCTGATCGTAGGGGCTATTGTTAACTATGTGATTAGCTCACTGGTAGAGAAAACCGGGCTGTCGGGCACCGACAGGGTGCTGGGCATCTGCTTCGGCGCATTGCGCGGCGTGTTGATCGTTGCGGCGATCCTGTTCTTCCTGGATACCTTTACCGGCTTTTCACAAAGTGCCGACTGGAAACAGTCGCAGCTGATTCCCCAGTTCAGTTACGTCATCAGGTGGTTCTTTGACTACCTGCAGAGCACGTCGAGTTTCTTGCCGACCCAATTGCCGGGGCGGTAGCGCTGATGAGGAAAAGACAACATGTGCGGTATTGTCGGTATCGCCGGTTTTATGCCGGTAAACCAGTCGATTTATGATGCGCTGACGGTGCTTCAGCACCGTGGCCAGGATGCCGCAGGCATCGTCACCATTGACGCCCACAACGGGTTCCGTTTGCGCAAAGCCAACGGCCTGGTGAAGGATGTGTTTGAGGCGCGCCATATGCAACGCTTGCAGGGCAACATGGGCATTGGCCATGTGCGTTACCCGACGGCCGGCAGCTCGAGCGCCTCTGAGGCCCAGCCTTTCTACGTCAACTCGCCGTTCGGCATTACGCTGGCCCACAACGGCAACCTGACCAACGCCCATGAGCTGCGCCAAAAGCTGTTCGAAAGCGGCCGCCGCCATGTCAACACCACCTCCGACTCGGAAATCTTGCTGAACGTGCTGGCCAGCGAGCTGGATCGCTTCCCGCATTATCCGCTGGAGGCCGACAACATCTTTACCGCGGTTGCCGCCATGCATCAGCAACTGCGCGGCGCTTACGCCTGCGTGGCGATGATTATCGGCCACGGCCTGCTGGCGTTCCGCGACCCGTACGGCATTCGTCCGCTGGTGATCGGCAAACGCACGCTGGAAGATGGCCGCAGCGAGTATATGGTGGCTTCCGAGAGCGTGGCGCTGGATACCCTGGGCTTTGAATTCCTGCGCGACGTGGCGCCGGGCGAAGCGGTGTACATCACTACCAAGGGCCAGTTGTTCACCCGCCAGTGCGCAGAGAATCCGAAAACCAATCCGTGCCTGTTCGAATACGTCTATTTCGCGCGCCCGGACTCCTTTATGGACAAGATCTCGGTCTACAGCGCCCGCGTGCGCATGGGCCAGAAGCTGGGCGAGAAGATTGCCCGCGAATGGGAAGATCTGGACATCGACGTGGTGATCCCGATTCCGGAAACCTCCTGCGACATCGCGCTGGAGATCGCGCGCATTCTCGACAAACCCTACCGCCAGGGCTTTGTGAAGAACCGCTACGTCGGCCGCACCTTCATCATGCCGGGCCAGCAGGCGCGTCGTCAGTCGGTGCGCCGCAAGCTGAACGCCAACCGCGCCGAGTTCCGCGACAAGAACGTGCTGCTGGTGGATGATTCCATCGTGCGCGGCACGACCTCAGAGCAGATCGTCGAGATGGCGCGCGAAGCGGGCGCCAAGCGCGTGTACCTGGCTTCCGCGGCGCCGGAAGTGCGTTTCCCTAACGTCTACGGCATCGACATGCCGAGCGCCAACGAACTGATCGCCCACGGGCGCGAAGTGGATGAAATCCGCCAAATCATCGGCGCCGATGGGCTGATCTTCCAGGACCTCGACGACCTGATCGAAGCGGTGCGTGAAGAAAACCCGGACATCACCCAGTTCGAATGCTCGGTATTCAACGGCATCTACGTGACCAAAGACGTCGATCAAAGCTATCTGGAATACCTGGAGTCGCTGCGCAACGACGACGCCAAGGCGCTGCGGGGACAAACCGAAGCGGAAAATCTGGAACTGCATAACGAAGGCTAACCGCCTGCGTTGATCCATCAGGGGGCATCGTCGCGTCTGCGGCGGTGCGCCTTGCTCCTGTGAACTTGCTTATCCCTCGCCATTGCGGCAAAGTCTGCCTGATCTTATTTTTTACTTTTTACGGCAGAGGCCATTCTTCATGAAACGACTCATCATCGGCATTTCCGGCGCCAGCGGCGCGATCTACGGCGTGCGCCTGTTGCAGGTCTTGCGCGACGTCGCAGAGGTGGAAACCCATTTGGTGATGAGCAACGCTGCAAGGCAGACGCTGGCGCTGGAAACGCCGTACAGTCTGCGTGAAGTGCAGGCGCTGGCCGATGTGGTTCACGATGCGCGCGATATCGCCGCCGCCATCTCTTCCGGTTCCTTCAAAACCCTGGGCATGGCGATTTTGCCTTGTTCAGTCAAAACGCTGTCCGGCATCGTCAACAGCTACAGCGACGGACTGCTGACCCGCGCCGCCGACGTGGTGCTGAAAGAACGCCGCCGCCTGGTATTGTGCGTGCGTGAAACGCCGTTGCACCTTGGGCACCTGCGGCTGATGACGCAGGCGGTGGAAATGGGCGCGGTGATCATGCCCCCGGTGCCGGCGTTTTATCACCAGCCGAAAAGCGTGGAAGACATCATCGATCAGACCGTCAATCGGGTGATCGATCAGTTTGATATCGAATTGCCGGCCGATCTGTTCACCCGTTGGCAGGGTGTTGATTAACATTTTCATCCCCAAATTGGTACATTTGTGCAACACCGCACTGAATTAGGGCGGCGCATGCACCATAATGATCCCACTTCATCACGTTCACTGTTTCATGGCGCCGTCCTGTCGCGGCTGCCAGTGGCGCGGCCCCGAGCGGCCGATTTAATTTTGCGGTTATCGTCCCAGGAAACAGTATTGTGAAGGCCGGAGCCGTTCCCTCCGCCCGTAGCACCTAATGTGGCACGATTACTGCAAATTGATTTGGTGGGGAAAAGTAATGCCCGTAGTGGCATCAAAAAAATCAATTTGAGGGTAATTTATGAAAAAGCTGGTTAAGGTTCTTCCTTTAGTCTTGGCTTTGGCGGCCGCAAACAGCGCATTCGCCGCTATCCCATCGACATTGAAGATTGGCACCGATCCGACTTATGCGCCGTTTGAATCCAAAAACGCCAAAGGCGAGCTGGTCGGCTTCGATATCGATTTGGCCAAAGAGCTGTGCAAACGCATAAATACCCAATGCACCTTCGTGGAGAGCGACTTTGACGCGCTGATCCCATCCCTCAAGGCGAAAAAGATCGACGCTATCATCTCTTCGCTGTCCATCACCGAAAAACGCCAGCAGGAAATCGCCTTTACCGACAAGCTGTATGCCGCCAACGCCCGCCTGATCGCGCCGAAGGGGTCTAAGCTGTTGCCTACCGTGGATGCGTTGAAAGGCAAGAGCGTGGGCGTGCTGCAGGGCACGACCCAGGAAGCCTACGCCAACGCCATGTGGCAGCCGAAGGGCGTCACCGTAGTGCCTTATCAGAACCAGGATCTGGTCTACGCCGATCTGGCCTCCGGGCGTATCGACGCCGCCTTCCAGGATGAAGTGGCGGGCAGCGATGGCTTCCTGAAACAGCCGCCGGGCAAAGACTATGCGTTCGCCGGCGAATCGGTGAAGGATGACAAATTCTTTGGCGTCGGCACCGGCATGGGGCTGCGCAAAACCGATACCGAGCTGAAAGCGGCGCTGGACAAAGCCTTCGCCGAGATGCGCAAAGACGGCACCTACGATAAATACGCGAAAAAGTACTTCGACTTCGACGTCTACGGCGGCTAATTCGCTAACCGTTCCATGCTGTGACTGCGGGGCCGGTGCGCCGGCTCCGATGGTTCGGATCCTAGACGACAGGGTGAAGTAGATGCTGCAAGGCTATTCCCAACTGATTTTCGAGGGGGCTCTGGTGACGCTGGAGTTGGCCCTCAGTTCCGTATTGTTGGCGGTGGTGATCGGGTTGATCGGCGCCGGCGGCAAACTCTCCCACAACCCCCTTATTTCCGGCCTGTTCGGCGCTTACACCACGCTGATCCGCGGCGTGCCCGATCTGGTGCTGATGCTGCTGATTTTTTATGGCCTGCAAATCGCCTTGAACAACATCACCACGCTGCTCGGTTTCTCGCAGATCGATATCGACCCGCTCGGCGCCGGCATCATTACCCTCGGTTTTATTTACGGCGCGTACTTTACCGAAACCTTCCGCGGCGCCTACTTGGCGGTGCCGAAAGGGCAGATTGAGGCGGCGACGGCCTACGGCTTCAGCGGCGCGCAGATCTTTCGGCGCATTTTGTTCCCGGCGATGATGCGCTTCGCCTTGCCGGGCATCGGCAACAACTGGCAGGTGATCCTGAAGGCGACGGCGCTGGTGTCTATCCTTGGCCTGAACGACGTGGTGAAAGCCACGCAGTTGGCGGGGAAAGGCACCTATCAGCCGTTCTTCTTCGCCATCGTAGCCGGCGTGGTTTACCTGATTTTCACTACCGTTTCCAACGGCGTGCTGTTGTGGCTTGAACGGCGTTACTCACTGGGCGTCAAGAGGGCCGAGCTATGATCGAGATTTTGCAACAGTATTGGCAGTCGCTGCTGTGGAGCGATGGCTACCGTTTCACCGGCGTGGCGGTCACGCTGTGGCTGCTTATCGCCTCCGTGGTGATGGGCGGGCTGCTGGCGATCCCGATGGCGGTGGCGCGCGTATCTTCCCTGCGCTGGGTGCGTTTCCCGGTGTGGCTCTACACCTACGTGTTCCGCGGCACGCCGCTGTACGTGCAGTTGCTGGTGTTCTACTCCGGCATGTACAGCCTGGAAATCGTGCGCGGCAGCGAGTTTCTCAACGCGTTTTTCCGCAGCGGGCTCAACTGCACCATCCTGGCGCTGACGCTCAACACCTGCGCGTATACCACCGAGATCTTCGCCGGGGCGATCCGCTCGGTGCCGCACGGTGAAATCGAGGCCGCCAACGCCTACGGTTTCTCGCGCTTCAAGATGTATCGCTGCATCATTTTGCCTTCGGCGCTGCGCACCGCGCTGCCGGCCTACAGCAACGAAGTGATCCTGATGCTGCACTCCACCGCGCTGGCGTTTACCGCCACCGTGCCGGATCTGCTGAAGATTGCGCGCGACATCAATGCCGCGACCTATCAGCCGTTTTACGCTTTCGGCATTGCGGCGGTGTTGTACCTGATCATCTCCTACGTGTTAATCAGCCTGTTCCGCAAAGCTGAAAAACGCTGGATGGCACACGTTAGTCACTGATAAATGACGGGAAGAAAAACCATGTCTGAGAATAAATTAGCCGTCACGGAACTGCACAAACGCTATGGCGATCACGAGGTGCTGAAGGGCGTCTCGCTGGCGGCCAACGCCGGGGATGTGATCAGCATCATCGGCTCCTCCGGCTCCGGCAAAAGCACCTTTCTGCGCTGCATCAACTTCCTCGAGAAGCCGAGCGAAGGCTCGATCAGCCTGAACAACGAAGATATTCGCATGGTGCGCGACAAGGACGGCCAGCTGAAGGTATTCGACAAGAAGCAGCTGCAGCTGCTGCGTACCCGCCTGACCATGGTGTTCCAGCATTTTAACCTGTGGAGCCATATGACGGTGCTGGAGAACGTGATGGAGGCGCCGGTGCAGGTGCTGGGGCTGAGCAAGGCCGACGCGCACGAGCGCGCGGTGCGCTACCTGGATAAAGTGGGCATCGACGAGCGGGCGCGCGGCAAGTACCCGGTGCATCTGTCGGGCGGCCAGCAGCAGCGCGTCTCCATTGCCCGCGCATTGGCGATGGAGCCGGAGGTGCTGCTGTTTGACGAACCGACGTCGGCGCTGGATCCCGAGTTGGTGGGCGAGGTGCTGCGCATCATGCAGAAGCTGGCGGAGGAGGGAAAAACCATGGTGGTGGTGACGCACGAAATGGAATTTGCGCGCCACGTTTCGAACCACGTGATCTTCCTGCACAAAGGGTTGATCGAAGAGCAGGGCCCGCCGGCCGAGCTGTTCGGCAATCCCAAAAGCCCGCGCCTGCAGCAGTTCCTGTCCGGCGCGTTGAAGTAACCTCAGATCAGCGGGCTTCGGCCCGCTGATTGACAACGTCATCCAATGCCTGTTCCAGCTCCAGATAACGGAAGTGGAAACCGGCCTCTTCCAGGCGCTTCGGCACCGCCCGCTGGCCGCCGAGTACCAGCACCGCCGCTTCCCCCATCAACAGCCGCATGACGAACGCCGGCACCCGCAAAAACGCCGGGCGATCGAGCACGTTGGCCAATTGGGCGGCGAATTGCTCGTTGTGCACCGGATAGGGAGCGACCATGTTGAACGGGCCGGTCAGGGTGGCGTGATCCAGCAGATAAATAATGCCGTTGACCATGTCTTCGAGGTGGATCCACGGCAGGTATTGGCGACCGTCGCCGATCGGGCCGCCGAGCCCGAAGCGGAACGGCGGCAGCATTTTGGCCAGCGCGCCGCCCTGTGGCGCCAGCACCACACCGGTGCGCAGCAGGCAGACGCGGGTGGCGTCGCTTTGCGCCTGCAGCGCCAGCGCTTCCCAGCGTTGACACAGCTGGTGGGTGAATTCGTCGTGCGGCGGCTCCTCTTCGGTCACCACCGCCTGCCCCTGATCGCCGTAGTAGCCAACGGCGGAACCGGAAATCAGCACGCCGGGGGGCGTGCTGCCGGCCTTGATCAGCTTCGCCAAGCGTTCGGTCAGATCCCAGCGGCTGCGGCACAGCCGCTCTTTCTGCTGCGCGCTCCAGCGCTTGTCGGCGATAGGTTCGCCGGCCAGGTTGATCACCGCGTCGAATTCATCCAGCGATTGCCGGTCGTCCAGCGTTCGCCAATAGCTCGGCCGGTCGCCCAGCCGGGCTCGGGCTCGCCGTTCGTCTCGGGTCAGCACCGTAATGTGGTGAGAAAGCGCCAGCAGTCTTGCCGTCAGGCTGCTGCCTATCAATCCCGTTGCGCCGGTGATCAGGATCCGCATGGTCGACCTCCCTGAATTAGTCCCGGCGGTAGCTCATGGTCATGGAAACCGAGTCGGCGTAGCGCAGGGCCAGAAGTTTATCTATCTCCACTTCAGCATAGGTCACCCAGGCGTGTTCTTTTACGATATCGAGCACATCCTGCGTTAATTTTTCCAGCAACGCGAAACGGTTATCTTCCACATGGCGGATGATCGCTTTGGTGATGGTGCGGTAGTTGAGCGCATCGGCGATATCTTCGCTGTTGCGCGCCTTGTCCGCCGGGTAGTGGATCACCACGTTGATCAGGACGTCCTGTCGGTTGTTGATTTCCTCTTCCTTGATACCGATGAACGTGCGCAGCCGCAGATTTTTAATGCGAATAACGGCGTCGGGTTGACTGAAAGACATCAGAGATTCTCCATAGGTCTGATTATTAGCGTTCAGAATACACGGAAAGTAGGGAAATGATAACGCAGGGACAATGTGACTCCCCGGCCGACGGGGAGTCGGGGGGGCACTTAGGCTTGTTCGGCCAGTTTGTAGGCGCGCTCGGTCGCCGGGCGATTGCTGATGCGCTCGAACCAGTTGCGCACCGCCGGGTAATCCGCCAGATCGATGCGCTGGCGCGGATGCGACACGACCCACGGGTAGGTGGCGATATCGGCGATGCTGTAGTTATCGCCGCCCAGGTACGGGTGTTTTTGCAGTTCAGCTTCCAGCACGCCGTACAGCCGCTTGGTCTCCAGATGGTAACGCTCAATGGCGTAAGGCACCGGCTGCGGCGCGTAGTGGTTAAAGTGGTGATTCTGCCCGAGCATCGGCCCGAATCCGGCCACCTGCCAGAACAGCCACTGCAGGGTAGCGGCGCGTTCGCGCAGGCCCTTGCTCAGCAGCTTGCCGGTCTTCTCCGCCAGATACAGCAGGATTTCCCCGGATTCGAACAGGCTGATCGGCGCGCCGCCGTCCACCGGTTGCTGATCGACGATCGCCGGGATTTTGTTGTTGGGAGAAATGCTCAGAAAGTCCGGTTTGAACTGCTCGCCGGCGCTGATGTTTACGCGATGGATACGGTAGGGTAAGCCGACCTCTTCCAAAAACAAGGTGATCTTGTGACCATTGGGAGTAGGCGCGTAATACAGGTCAATCATGTTGCCTCCTGCGGTAAGGTGATCTGTAATTCATTACACGTTGCTGCGGTCTTCGCCGCGCACAAAGGTATATCAGAGATCCAACAATAGCAGCTAAGGATAGCAGGCTATGTGGGATTCGTCCGATGCTATCTGCGCAGTTGGATCACAATTCTCCACCGGGGCGGGCGGCGGTTTGCCGCACGGCGCCGGCGCGGTAAAATGGCGCTTATTTCCCTCTATAGGACAAGGTTATGAAGCTGATGTTCGCCTCGGATATCCACGGTTCGCTGCCGGCGACCGAACGCGTGCTGGAATTGTTCGCACAACACGGCGCCGACTGGTTGATTCTTCTGGGTGATTTGCTGAATCACGGCCCGCGCAACGCGCTGCCCGCCGGGTATCAGCCCGCTCAGGTTGCCGAACGATTGAATCGCTATAGCGACAAGATCATCGCCGTTCGCGGCAATTGCGACAGCGAGGTCGATCAGATGCTGCTGACGTTTCCCATCGAGGCGCCCTGGCAACAGGTTTTACTGCAAAAAAGACGATTGTTTTTGACCCACGGTCACCTTTATCATCCCTCGGCACTGCCGCCGTTATCCTGCGGTGACGTCTTGGCCTATGGCCATACGCATCTGCCGCAGGCGGAGCGGCAGGGTGAGATCTATTGCTTCAATCCGGGCTCGGTCAGCATCCCGAAAGGGGGCTTTCCCGCCAGCTACGGCATGTTGGAAAGCGGCACTTTGCGCGTGCTGACGCTCGACGACGGCAAGGTCGTCGCGGAGGTGGCGTTAACACGCTAAACGCACTAATTTATACACACACAATAAAAATCTTTGAAAAACACTCATTGATTAACCAGCGCGCGGGATTGCATCGCGCCAAAATAGAAGGTTTTAGAGGATGGCGGAACAGGGTCAGGCTGCAGATACCGAGTGGGTTGATATCGTCGACGAGCAAAACGAGGTGATTGCTCAATCCAGTCGTCAACAGATGCGGGCGGAGCGGCTGCGTCATCGTGCTACCTATATTGTGGTGCATGATGGGATGGGAAAAATTCTGGTGCAGCGTCGCACCGAGATCAAGGACTTCTACCCGGGCTGGCTGGACGCGACGGCGGGCGGCGTAGTGCAAAGCGGTGAAAACGTGCTGGATTCGGCGCGCCGCGAGGCGGAAGAGGAGCTGGGCATCGCCGGCGTGCCTTTCGCCGAGCACGGTCTGTTCTACTTCGAGGAAGAGCAGTGCCGGGTGTGGGGGGCGCTGTTCAGCTGCGTATCGCACGGGCCGTTCGCGCTGCAGGAAGAAGAAGTGGCCGAGGTGTGCTGGCTGACGCCGGAAGAGATCACCGCCCGCTGCGACGAGTTTACCCCGGATTCGCTGAAGGCGCTGTCGCTGTGGCTGACGCGCAACAATGAACAGGATTACGGCAAGCCGCTCGACAATCACTGAGCCGCCTGCGCATGGAAAAGCCGGTCATCGACCGGCTTTTTTTACGGGCGGATTCAGCAGCTGTCGCGGCGGCACAGCGTGGCGGGCAGGGAGCCTGGCGGCTGCCAGGGATGCTCGTTCAGCCGCGCCAGCAGCGCCTGGCCGGCCTGAATGCCGATGTCGCGATGCGGAATGGTCATGGTGGTCAGCGGCGGCTGGCACACCCGGCTGAACTCGCTGTTGCCTAAGCCCACCACCGCCAGATTATCCGGCACCTTGATGCGCCGCCGCTGGCATTCATACAGTACGCCGCCCGCCAGTTCGTCCGACGCGCACACCAGCGCGTCCAGCTCCGGCCAGGCCAGCAAGAATTCCGGCAGCTGCTGCGCGCCGGTGCTGAAGCTGGCGGGCTGCGCGGCGTTGATGACCCGATGCGGCGACATATGGTTGCGCAGCAGCGCCTTGTGCCAGCCCTGCAGGTGCTGCTGGAAAATCCACTGCTCCTGATTGGCGCACAGCAGCCCGACATTCTGGTAACCGCTGGCGATCACCGTTTGCGTCAGCTGATACATGGCCGCCACGTAATCGATGCCGATGCTCATGTCGATCGGATCGGCGCGTACGGCGCCGATCTCCACCACCGGAATGTTGGCGGCGATCAACGCGTTGCGGGCATTTTGCGAATGCTCGACGCTGAGCAGCACCGCCGCCGCCAGGTTGTAAGAGAGCAGCGTCTCCAGCAGTTTCTCCTCGCGTTCCAGGTGGTGCTGCGACTCCGCCAGCATGATGTGATAGCCGGCGGGCTGCAGCACTTTCTGCAGGCCGGCGAACATCTCGGCGCAGCCGGATTCGGACAGGCTGGGCACCACCATGGCGATGGTGTAGGACGAGGCCGAGGCCAGCGAGCTGGCGGCCAGGTTGGGCAGATAGCCCAGCTCGTTTACCGCCGCGTCTATCTTCTCGCGCAGTTTGTCCGAAACCTGTTCCGGCGTGCGCAGCGCGCGCGACACCGTCATGGTGCCGACGCCCGCCAGCTGCGCTACGTCAGCCAACGTCACCCTGCCTGTGCTGCGGCGTTTTTTACCGATCGACATGCCTAATCCCGACTGAAATGCGCGCGCGGCGCATAAAGATTGTGATGGTGGGAAGCCGACGGCGCGGCTTCGACGATCCCAGTATGCGGCACATTCTACCCCGTAACCCGGAAGAGCGAGAAAAAATTGTGGTTAACGCCGCGCCGCGGCATGGCGTTTTGATAGCGCTATCACAGTTCTGCATGATAGCGCTTTGGTAGCGCTATCTTTGTGATGCTAATCACTGTGCAGCCGAGAGGGGTTGATTAAAGTTTTACCGTCGTCGGTGAATTAATCACCGGCCGAAACCATCAACGCTTGGGAGGGTAACGTGCTGAAAGAATGGCTGACCGCCGATCATATACAGCTGTGCGAACGGGTGGAGGACTGGCGCCAGGCGGTAACGCTGAGCGCGCAACCGCTGCTGCAACGCGGCGTGATTACGCCGAATTACCTGACGGCCATCTTTCATCAGCAGGAGCAGCTTGGCCCCTACTTCGTCCTGGCGCCGGGCATCGCCATGCCGCACGCGCGGCCGGAGCAGGGCGCCAACGCGCTGGGGCTGTCGCTGTTGAAGATCCACCAGGGCGTGAATTTTCATTCTGCGGATAACGATCCGGTTCAGGTGGTGGTGATGCTTTCCGCACCCGACGGCAACAGTCATATTGAAATGATTTCGCAGTTGGCGGAATTATTTTCCGATAACACGGCGATGGAGGCGTTATTTCACGCCACAGATAAACGGCAAATTGAGGATATTATCGCCCGCTATTAACGTTTAATCACCAGGAACATTATTAATGCCCATAACGTCGGGAATATTCCCGGCGGCGCTACCCTACACGCTAAATTCAACAGGTGGATATCATGAAAATCATGGCGATTTGCGGTTCAGGTCTCGGCAGCAGCTTTATGGTGGAAATGAACATTAAAAAGGTGCTGAAAAAGATGGGGGTGGAGGCCGAGGTCGAACACTCCGATCTGTCGTCCGCCACTCCCGGCGCCGCCGACGTGTTCGTGATGGCGAAAGACATCGCCGACAGCGCCAGCGTACCGGCCGAGCAGCTGGTGGTGATCAGCAACATCATCGACATTAATGAGCTGGAAGCCAAGCTGCGCGCTTACTTCGAAGCCCACTCAATCATCTGAATAAAACGATTGGCGAGGTGGATATGTTTATCCAGGAAACGCTTAAGTTTGTGGTGGATATATTAAAGGTGCCTTCGGTACTGGTCGGGCTTATTGCTCTGATCGGTTTGCTGGCGCAAAAGAAATCGTTTTCCGACGTGGTGAAAGGCACGGTAAAAACCATTCTTGGCTTTATCGTTTTGGGCGGCGGCGCCACGGTATTGGTCGGGTCGCTCAATCCGCTGGGCGGCATGTTCGAACACGCGTTTAATATTCAGGGCATCATTCCGAATAACGAAGCCATCGTCTCCATCGCGCTGGAGAAATACGGCGCTTCCACCGCGCTGATCATGGCGTTCGGCATGGTGGCGAATATCGTGGTGGCGCGCTTTACCCGATTGAAATACATCTTCCTCACCGGCCACCACACCTTCTACATGGCCTGCATGATCGGCATCATCCTGACGGTGGCGGGCTTCGAGGGCGTACAGTTGGTGTTCACCGGCGCGCTGACCCTGGGGCTGGTGATGGCGTTCTTCCCGGCGATCGCCCAGCGCTATATGCGCCGCATCACCGGCAACGACGATATCGCCTTCGGCCACTTCGGCACCCTGGGCTATGTGCTGTCCGGTTGGATCGGCTCGAAAGTGGGGAAAAACTCGCGCTCGACCGAAGAGATGAACCTGCCGAAAAACCTCAGTTTCCTGCGCGACAGCTCCATTTCGATCTCGATGACCATGATCGTCATCTACCTGATCCTGGCGATCTGCGCCGGGCGGGCCTATGTGGAAAGCGAGCTCAGCGGCGGCCAGAACTACCTGGTGTACTCGATTATCCAGGCCATCACCTTCGCCGCCGGGGTATTCATTATCCTGCAGGGCGTGCGCTTGATTCTGGCGGAGATCGTGCCGGCGTTCACCGGCTTCTCGGAAAAACTGGTGCCTAACGCGCGGCCGGCGCTGGATTGCCCGGTGGTTTACCCCTATGCCCCCAACGCGGTGCTGATCGGCTTCCTGTTCAGCTTCCTCGGCGGGTTGGCCGGGCTGTTCCTGCTGGGGCAACTGAAGATGGTGCTGATCCTGCCCGGCGTAGTGCCGCATTTCTTCACCGGCGCTACCGCCGGGGTGTTCGGCAACGCCACCGGCGGGCGGCGCGGCGCGATGCTGGGCGCTTTCGCCAACGGTCTGCTGATCACCTTCCTGCCGGTGCTGCTGCTGCCGGTGCTGGGGGCGCTGGGCTTTGCCAACACCACCTTCTCCGACGCCGACTTCGGCGCGATCGGCATCCTGCTGGGCAACATGGCGCGCTTTATGTCGAAAGAGATGATCATGCTGGCGATTGTCGCCGTGTTTGCGCTGCTGGTGGCGCATAACTTCCTGGGAAAACGCAAAGGCGCGCCGGCCGCTGACCGCGTCGAGAAATAACGAGGGCAGAGTGATGAACGACACAACGAGCGAAACGGAAATTGAAGAGCTGCGCGCCCTGGCGCGCGCCATCCGCCTGGAAACATTGAAGGCGTTGACCGGGCTGGGGTTTGGCCACTACGGCGGCTGTATGTCGGTGGTCGAGACGTTGGCGGTATTGTACGGCGGCGTGATGCGCATCGATCCAGCGGATCCGGACTGGCCGGAGCGCGATGACTTCGTGCTGTCGAAGGGGCACGCCGGCCCGGCGCTGTACAGCACGCTGGCGATCAAGGGCTACTTCCCGCTGGCGGAGTTGCAAACCCTCAATCAGAACGGCACGCGCCTGCCGAGCCATCCGGACCGGCTGCGCACGCGCGGCGTGGACGCCACTACCGGCTCGCTGGGGCAGGGTGTGTCGATCGCCGCCGGCATGGCGCTGTCCCATCGGCTGGCGGGGCGCCGCAATCGGGTGTTCAGCATCCTCGGCGACGGTGAACTGAACGAAGGGCAGTGCTGGGAGGCGTTCCAGTTTATCGCCCACCACAATCTGAACAACCTGACGCTGTTTATCGATTACAACAAACAGCAGCTGGACGGCGCGCTGGACGAGGTGATCCAACCGTTCGATCTGGCCGCCAAGTTCCGCGTTTTCGGCTTTGAGGTGCAGACCATCAAGGGCGACGACATTGCGGCGCTGCTGGCGGCGGTGAGGCCGGCGCGCGGCGGAGAACAGCGGCCGCTGGCGATCGTGCTCGACAGCATCAAGGGACAGGGGGTGACCTATCTGGAAAACCTGTCGAACTCACACCACCTGCGCCTGACGCCGGACGTGCAGCAGGAGATTGAAAAAGCCATCGCCGAACTGGAGGCCGCCCATGTTTAACGTAGTGACGCAGTTGGAAAACGACGCCGTCGAAATGCGCAAAGTCTATGCCGGCGCGGTCCGGCGGCAGATTGAAGCGGGCGCGCCGATCATCGCGCTGGAGGCGGATCTGATGAGCTCCATGGCGATGGACGGCGTGCATAAGGATCACCCGCAGCACGTGATTAACTGCGGCATCATGGAGGCTAACGTGATCGGCGTCGCCGCCGGACTGTCGCTGACCGGCCGGGTGCCGTTCGTGCACACCTTTACCGCCTTCGCCAGCCGCCGCTGTTTCGATCAGCTGTTCATGTCGCTGGATTATCAGCGTAACAACGTCAAGGTGATCGCTTCCGACGCCGGGGTGAGCGCCTGCCACAACGGCGGCACCCACATGTCGTTCGAGGATATGGGCATCGTGCGCGGGCTGGCGCACTCGGTGGTGCTGGAAGTGACCGACGCCACCATGTTCGCCGACATTCTGCGCCAGCTGATGGATCTGCGCGGCTTCTACTGGGTGCGCACCATCCGCAAGCAGGCGACGCGCATCTACCAGGACGGCTCGCGCTTTACCATCGGCAAGGGCAACCTGCTGCGCGACGGCGACGATATCACGCTGATCGCCAACGGCATCATGGTGGCGGAGGCGCTGAAGGCGGCGGAGATGCTGGCGCGGCAGGGCGTCAGCGCGGCGGTGATCGATATGTTCACCCTCAAGCCTATTGACCGTGAACTGATCAAAACCTACGCGGCCAAGACCGGACGCATCGTCACCTGTGAAAACCACAGCATTCATAACGGGCTGGGGTCGGCGGTGGCGGAGGTATTGGCGGAGGAATGCCCGACGCCGATGCGGCGCGTGGGGGTGAAGGAGCGTTACGGCCAGGTGGGCACCCAGGCGTTTTTACAGCAGGAGTACGGCCTGACCGCCGAGCATATTCTGGAGGCTGCCGGGCAGTTATTGTAAAGCAGAATAGGAATTACCGGCATACTTAATCGGTAATCGAATTGGTTATTACCCGCGAGTTGTTCTGCCCTGAGACGTTTATCAACATGCTATCCATTATAAAGTCCCTTAGGGGACTTTTTTTTCATTGATAATAACTGGTCAATACAGGGATAAAATATGATAATGAGGGAATAAATCAAATAAATACAATGTGTTAAATTTATTTGGTGAATGATTTTCGTCATGCTGTCTTATTCATACGTGCAGTGAATAAGACACTGTGTGAATTTTTTATAAACCCTATGATTAAATGACATCCGGCTCTCAAGGAGGAGATTATGGCCGTGGTTCCATTACTGCCGCCAGGCGGTTTTACTGTTCTTGCCAGAAACTTGCGCGAGGCGCGCAGGCAGGGGCAACCACGCAACATGGCGTTGCCTGGTACTTACTATTGGTTCTACCATCAGGTAAAAAATCGGGGCCCCTGGGATTACAAACAGCAAAATCGCGCCTTGGCTAACTTTGGTAATTTCAATTATGGTGCAACCGGTACCGCGGCTGGAATTCCCGCAGATATTTTGTTGATGGGCGCTGGATTTGCTCAGTCACGTGCAGGAACATCGCGGTTAGAATGGAGTCATTGGTATCAACGCCCGCCGTATGGTGATGACCCTCGGGATCAATATTGGATCAAACAAGGAATTGATTATGCAACTCGGCATGGTTACTAAATGGGCTCATCGGCTATTGACGACGGTTTTGTTGGTTATTGTCGTTGGCTTTGCGGGGTATTGGTATGCCACCCGCGAGACTTATGACGATAAGCTCTACAGCAAAAAGCAGTTGACCGACGAGATTTGGCTCTATGTCACCGAGTACCAGAATGCGGGGGCCACCGACACGGATGTGTATCGTTACTATTTGAACGGAAGCCTGGATGGCGACCCTATAAACGTGCTGAGTCAAAGCGCGCCAATTTTGACGGCGGATCGGGCTGATGCAACTATCCGCGGCGAGGGCAACCGCGTCACCATCAATTTTTCCGGGAAGGTGTATTCCTTTACGAATTCGGCATTTTTCTATGCCACGAACAGCCAAACCCCCATCATGCCTACCATTGATTTTTCTGCACGGGGCGTCAGCGCTTGGCGATGATGGTGGGTGCTGCGGATTTGGCGGGTATTGTCTAAAACAGCATCATCACCAAGAGTATCAGGCATAAAAAAGCCAGTCAGGATTACCTGACTGGCTTTTTTTAACGGTTTATTACGCCTTGGCGGCGGCAGCGTCAGCCTGGGAAGACTGGATCGCCGTCAGCGCGACGGTGTAGACGATATCGTCAACCAGTGCGCCGCGCGACAGGTCGTTCACCGGCTTGCGCATGCCTTGCAGCATCGGCCCGATGGAGACCAGGTCAGCGGAACGCTGTACCGCTTTGTAGGTGGTGTTGCCGGTGTTCAGATCCGGGAAGATGAACACGGTCGCCTGGCCGGCCACCGGCGAGTTCGGCGCCTTGGACTTGGCGACGTCGGCCATGATGGCGGCGTCGTACTGCAGCGGGCCGTCGATGATCAAATCCGGGCGTTTTTCCTGCGCCAGACGGGTCGCTTCGCGCACTTTCTCTACGTCGCTGCCCGCACCGGAGTTGCCGGTGGAGTAGGAGATCATCGCCACGCGTGGCTCGATGCCGAAGGCCGCGGCGGAATCCGCAGACTGGATGGCGATTTCAGACAGCTGCTCGGCGGTCGGATCCGGGTTGATCGCGCAGTCGCCGTAGACCAGTACCTGGTCAGGCAGCAGCATGAAGAACACGGAGGACACCAGCGAGCTGCCCGGTGCGGTTTTGATCAGCTGCAACGGCGGACGGATGGTGTTGGCGGTGGTGTGAACCGCGCCGGAGACCAGGCCGTCGACTTCGCCTTGTTCCAGCATCAGGGTGCCGAGCACCACGTTGTCTTCCAGCTGCTCGCGCGCGACCACTTCGGTCATGCCCTTGCTCTTACGCAGCTCAACCAGACGCGGCACGTAGTTTTCACGCACGGCGACCGGATCGACGATTTCGATGCCTTTGCCCAGCTCAACGCCTTGCGCTGCCGCGACGCGCTGGATCTCGTCCGGGTTGCCGAGCAGCACGCATTCCGCGATGCCGCGTTCGGCGCAGATGGCCGCCGCTTTCACGGTGCGCGGCTCGTCGCCTTCCGGCAGCACGATGCGCTTGCCGGCTTTACGCGCCAGCTCGGTCAGTTCGTAACGGAACGCCGGTGGAGACAGGCGGCGTGAACGCTCAGAGGTAGCGGTCAGCGAGTCGATCCACTCGGTGCTGATGTGGCTGGCCACGTAGTTCTGCACTTTCTCGATGCGCTGGTGGTCGTCCGCCGGCACTTCGAGGTTGAAGCTCTGCAGGCTCAGCGAGGTTTGCCAGGTGTTGGTGTCAACCATGAACACCGGCAGGCCGGTTTGGAAGGCGCGTTCGCACAGCTTCTTGATCGGCTCGTCGATGGCGTAGCCGCCGGTCAGCAGGATGGCGCCGATTTCCACGCCGTTCATCGCGGCCAGGCAGGCGGAGACCAGCACGTCAGGGCGGTCTGCGGAGGTCACCAGCAGGGAGCCTGGGCGGAAGTGTTCCAGCATGTGTGGGATGCTGCGCGCACAGAAAGTCACGGACTTCACGCGGCGGGTCATGATGTCGCCTTCGTTGACCACGCGGGCCTTCAGGTGGCGAGCCATGTCGATGGCGCGGGTGGCGATCAGATCGAAACTCCACGGCACGCAGCCCAGAACCGGCAGTGGGCTGTTGGCGAACAGCTGTGCAGGATCGACGTGGGCGATGCTGGCCTTGGTGGAGTCGTCGAAGATTTCGGACAGGTCAGGACGGGTGCGGCCCTGATCGTCGACCGGCGCGTTCAGCTTGTTGATGATAACGCCGGTGATGTTTTTGTTCTTGCTGCCGCCGAAGCTGGTGCGCGCCAGTTCGATGCGCTCTTTCAGCTGCGCCGGGGAGTCGTTGCCCAGCGCCAGCACGAAGACGATCTCGGCGTTCAGGGTTTTGGCGATCTCGTAGTTCAGCGCGTTGGCGAACTGATGCTTGCGGGTCGGCACCAGGCCTTCGATCAGCACCACTTCCGCGTCTTTGGTGTTCTCGTGGTAACGCGCCACGATCTCTTCCATCAGCACGTCTTGCTGGTTGGAGCTCAGCAGGCCCTCAACGTAGTCCATGCGCAGCGGTTCGGCCGCCGGAATGGTGGAGTTGCTGCGGATGATGGTGGTGGTCTGGTCGAGTGCGTTGTCGCCGGTGCGCGGTTGAGCGATAGGTTTGAACACGCTCAGACGAACGCCTTTTTGCTCCATGGAGCGGATGACACCCAGGCTGACGCTGGTCAGGCCGACGCTGGTGCCGGTGGGGATCAACATAATAGTACGTGACACAGAATAGTCCTCTTCACGATTAACATGAGGCTAAAACAACACCGTCAGCCTGGGCTGACGGTGTTTTGAGAGCATTACGCGGTCAGGCGGGATGCGTCCTGCGCGATGACCAACTCTTCGTTGGTCGGGATCACCAGCGCCAGGCGGCTGCCGTCTTTGGTGATGGCGCCGGATTTGCCGAAGCGAGCGGCCATGTTGCGGTCGTGGTCGATTTCGAAGCCCAGCAGGCCCAGTTTGTTCAGGGTCAGCTCACGCACCATGCCGGCGTTCTCGCCGATGCCGCCGGTGAAGATCACCGCGTCCAGACGGCCTTCCATCAGCGCGCTGTAGGCGCCGACGTATTTGGCCAGACGGTGGCAGAACACGTCCATGGCGCGTTTGGCGTCGGCTTTGCTGTCGTAGTTGTCTTCAACGTAACGGCAGTCGCTGGTGACTTCGGTCAGGCCCAGCAGGCCGGATTCTTTGGTCAGCATCTTGTTGATCTGGTCAACGCTCATGCCCAGAGAATCGTGCAGGTGGAAGATGATAGCCGGATCGATGTCACCGCTGCGGGTGCCCATCACCAGGCCTTCCAGCGGGGTCAGACCCATGGAGGTGTCAACGCACTGGCCGTTGCGCACTGCGGTGACGGAGCCGCCGTTGCCCAGGTGGCAAGTGATCACGTTCACTTCTTCTACCGGCTTGTTCAGCATCTTCGCGGCTTCTTGAGTCACGTAGAAGTGGCTGGTGCCGTGTGCGCCGTAGCGGCGAACGCCGTGGTCGCGGTACAGGCTGTACGGCAGGGCGTACAGGTAAGATTCTTCCGGCATGGTCTGGTGGAACGCGGTGTCGAACACGGCAACGTTCTTGTCAGCCAGGTGAGGGAAGGATTTCAGCGCTTCCGCGATGCCGATCAGGTGAGCTGGGTTGTGCAGTGGTGCAAACGGCACGGAATCTTTGATACCCTGCAGAACTTCGTCGTTGATCACGGCGGAAGCGGTGAACTTCTCGCCGCCGTGCACGATGCGGTGGCCGATAGCGGTCAGCTGCGCAGAAAGCTCTGGTTTTTGTGCCAGAATAGTATTAACAATGAAGTTCAGCGCTTCGCTGTGTGCAGCGCCGGCCCCCAGGGCAGCTTCGTGTTTGGCGCCGTCCATTTTCCACTTGATGCGAGCTTCAGGCAGGTGGAAACACTCGGCCAAACCGGAGAGGAATTCGTCGCCGTTAACGGCATCGATGATGGCGAATTTCAGAGAAGAACTGCCGCAGTTAAGAACCAGTACTAGCTTACTCGACATGGAAGTACCTACTTAAATAGTCGTGTTGTTAAAAGAAAATCGAACACACGTGGTGAATTAATCGTCAATCAGACAACAAGCGTAGCGCATAGTGCCGATGACATTTATGATTAACATCATGTGAAGTGCACAAATCACAGGATGATGGAAAAACCGATGATTTCTCTGCGGTTTAAATAATCTTGATTTTTATAGGGCTAAAAGTTGACAAAATTTACGTCATCTTCTACCGGCCACAAGGCCGGCTTAGGATACCGATAGCCCGGTGCAAACACAAAATAAATTTAAAGCTTCAAATTTTTTAGTATGGGCTCTGGCAGCACGCTTTTAGTTTCTTTACGTGACGTTGAGGTACGCAATGACGAGCAAACCGTCCGGTTCCGTAAGCTGGTTTCAGGTCTTCCAGCGCGGGCAGCATTATATGAAAACCTGGCCGTCAGACAAACGTCTGGCACCGGTCTTTCCGGAGAACCGCGTTGCGCGTGCCACCCGTTTCGCTATCCGTTTCATGCCGCCGTTGGCGATTTTCACGCTGACCTGGCAGATCGCGCTGGGCGGCCAGCTCGGCCCGGCGATCGCCACCGCGCTGTTTGCCTGCAGCCTGCCGATGCAGGGCTTGTGGTGGCTGGGGCGCCGTTCTGTTACGCCGCTGCCGCCGACGCTGCTGCAATGGTTCCATGAGGTGCGCAACAAGCTGACGGAAGCCGGGCAGGCGGTGGCGCCGCTCGAGGGCACGCCCACCTATCAGACGCTGGCCGATCTGCTTAAGCGCGCCTTCAAGCAGTTGGATAAAACCTTCCTCGACGATCTGTAATGAAAAGGCCGCGCTGATGCGGCCTTTCTCGTGAAAGCGCCAATAACCCCGGTTTAAATCAAAGAACGGTCGAGTTGTGATTTCCTGCGTTCTTGCGCTGTGCGATGCTCCCGCCATCATACAGAAATGAGGAAATCCTGATGGAAATGACCCATGCCCAGCGCCTGATCCTGTCGAATCAGTACAAGATGATGACGCTACTCGATCCGGACAACAGCGATCGTTATCGCCGGTTGCAAACCATCGTCGAACGCGGCTTCGGCTTGCAAATGCGCGAGCTGGATCGTGACTTTGGCGAACTGAGCGAAGAGGTGTGCCGCACCATCATCAACGTGATGGAGATGCACCATGCGCTGCAGGTTTCCTGGGGCAATCTGAAAGAGAAACAGGGGCTGGACGAGCGCCGCCTGGCGTTTCTCGGCTTCGACGCCGCCACCGAGGCGCGCTACCTGAGCTATGTGCGTTTCCTGGTCAACACCGAGGGGCGCTATACTCACTTCGATTCCGGCAGCCACGGTTTCAACGCCCAGACCAAAATGTGGGAAAAATACCAGCGTATGCTGGCGATCTGGCTGGCCTGCCCGCGCCAGTATCACTTGAGCGCCGTTGAGATAGCGCAAATCATCAATGCTTGATTAAAAAGAGGTTTTCTGTGGAGTGTAAGGGTTTTCTGTTCGATCTTGATGGCACCCTGGTGGATTCGCTGCCGGCGGTAGAGCGCGCCTGGACGCACTGGGCCGAGCGTCGTGGCGTCGATCCGCAAGCGGTGCTGGACTTCATTCACGGTAAACAGGCCATTACTTCTCTGCGCCACTTTATGCCGGGTGAAAGCGAAGCGGAAATTCAGCGCGAGTTCCAACTGCTGGAGCAGGTGGAAGCGCAGGATACCGAAGGCGTTCGCGCGCTGCCGGGCGCCATCGCGTTGTTGGAGCGCCTGAACGCGCTCGGCATTCCTTGGGCGATCGTCACCTCCGGTTCGGTGCCGGTGGCCGGCGCTCGCCGCCAGGCCGGCGGTTTGCCGCAGCCGGCGGTGTTCATCACCGCCGAGCAGGTTAAACACGGCAAGCCTCAGCCCGATGCCTACCTGCTGGGCGCCGAACGTCTGGGGCTGGCACCGCACGAGTGCGTGGTGGTCGAAGACGCGCCGGCCGGCATTCTTTCGGGGCTGGCGGCGGGCTGCCAGGTGATTGCGGTCAACGCCCCGGCCGACGCGCCGAAGCTGGAGCAGGTTGACCTGCGGCTGGATTCGCTGGCGCAGATCGCCGTTGATAAAACGGCGCAGGGCGTGATCGTTCGCCTACTGGCCTGAGTGGTATTATCTTCACCCTAATTGATTAGACCCCGCCTTTGCGGGGTTTTTTTATGCTATTTTTTAGACCCTTGGACATTTGCCGGATGAGGCCGTTTTGAACAGCGAATTACTGTGGGTGCTGAGTTTACTGCTGATTGCCATCGTGCTGTTTACCACCAACAAGCTGCGGATGGACGTGGTGGCGCTGTTGGTGATCATCGCTTTCGTGCTGAGCGGCACGCTCAGCTTGCAGGAGGCGACGGTCGGTTTCAGCGATCCCAATGTGATTTTGATCGCCGCGCTGTTCGTGATCGGCGAAGGGCTGGTGCGCACCGGCGTGGCTTATCAGGTGGGCGACTGGCTGGTGAAAGTGGCCGGCAGCAGCGAAACCAAAATGTTGATGCTGCTGATGGTGACGGTCGCCGGACTGGGGGCATTTATGAGCTCGACCGGCGTGGTAGCGATCTTTATCCCGGTGGTGCTCAGCGTGACGGCCAGAATGAAGATCGCGCCGGGGCGGCTGATGATGCCGCTCAGCTTCGCCGGGCTTATCAGCGGCATGATGACGTTGGTGGCCACGCCGCCCAATATGGTGGTCAACAGCGAGCTGGTGCGCGAAGGCATCCATGGTTTCGGTTTCTTCAGCGTGACGCCGATCGGCCTGGTGGTGCTGGCGCTGGGCGTCGGCTACATGCTGATCGCCCGGCGTTGGCTGGGCAGCGGTGACACGGGCAAAGCCGGCGACGGCTGGCAGCGCCGCACCTTCCGCGATCTGATCCGCGACTACAAGCTGACCGGCCGCGCGCGGCGGCTGGCTGTCCGCAGCGCTTCGCCGCTGATCGGACGTTCGTTGGATGAACTGCACCTGCGTGCGCGCTACGGCGCCAACGTGGTGGGCATCGAGCGCTGGAAACGCTTCCGGCGGGTGATGGTCAGCGCCTCCGGCAGCACCGAGCTGCGCGAGGGCGACGTCCTCTTGATCGACATGTCGGACAGCCAGATCGATCTGCGCGAATTCTGCGGCGAACAGCGGCTGGAGCCGATGGTGCTGCGCGGCGATTACTTCTCGGAACAGTCGCGCAACGTCGGCATGGCGGAGGTCTCGCTGATCCCTGACTCGGCGCTGCTGGGCAAAAGCCTGCGCGAAGCGGCGTTCCGCAGCTGCTACGATCTGAACGTGGTGGGCATCCGCCGCCACGGCGAGACGCTCGGCGGCAAACTGGTGAACGAGCCGCTGGAGCTGGGCGACATTTTGCTGGTGATCGGCGACTGGAAGGCGATCCGTCAACTGCAGGCTAAAACCCATGACTTTATCGTGCTCAACTTGCCGGCCGAAGTGGACGAAGTGGCGCCGGCCATCACGCAGGCGCCGCACGCGCTGTTTTGCCTGGCGTTGATGGTGGCGATGATGCTGACCGACGAAATCCCCAACCCGATTGCGGCGCTGATCGCCTGTTTGCTGATGGGCAAATTCCGCTGTATCGACATGGAGAGCGCTTATAAATCGATCCATTGGCCGAGCATCATTTTGATCGTCGGCATGATGCCGTTCGCGCAGGCGCTGCAAAAGACCGGCGGGGTCAGTCTGATCGTCAGCGGGCTGATGGATGTCGCCGGCGGTGCGGGGCCGCGCGTGATGCTGCTGTGCCTGTTCGTCTTGTGCGCGACTATCGGGCTGTTTATTTCCAACACCGCGACGGCGGTGCTGATGGCGCCGATCGCCATCGCCGCCGCGCGCGAAATGGGCGTCTCGCCATACCCGTTCGCGATGATTATCGCCATCGCCGCGTCCGCCGCCTTTATGACGCCGGTCTCTTCACCGGTCAACACGCTGGTGCTGGGGCCGGGCAATTACAAGTTCGGCGATTTCGTGCGTCTCGGCGTGCCGTTCACCCTGCTGGTGATGGCGGTCAGCGTGATTGTGGTGCCGTGGCTCTATGGTTTTTAACGGCGCAGCGAGGCTGCGCCGGCGGGGTTACAGCGAACTGTCGAGGCTGATTTCGTCCAGCGACAGGCTGAAGCTGGGAATGAAAACTTCCATGAAGTAGTCCATCTCCGGGCTGCGGCGCTGTTCCAGGGTTTTATCCAGCCGCGCCTTGGCCAGGGTGAATTCGTTGTTGCCGGCAGACAGCTCTTCCAGGCATTTCAGGTAGGCGCACAGCGCGTCAGCCTGCTTCACCACCTGCTTTTCATCTTCGCTGTAATAATGCTCATCGAGAATGGTGCGAAAATCGTTGCGCAGCTCCGCCGGGATCATGTCCAGCAGCTTTTGCTGGGCGATCTTTTCGATCTTCTTGTACTCATGGGCGATCTGCGGATTGTAGTATTTGATCGGCGTCGGCATGTCGCCGGTGATCACTTCGCTGGCGTCATGGTACATCGCCAACAGCGCAACGCGGTCGGCGTTGAGGTTGCCGTTGAATTTGCGGTTCTTGATCACCGCCAACGCGTGGGCGACAAAGGCCACCTGCAGACTGTGTTCGGAGACGTTCTCGGTGCGCACGTTGCGCATCAGCGGCCAGCGGTTGATCAGTTTCAGGCGGGACAGATGGGCGAAGAAATGGCTCTGACTCATGGTGCTCTCTTTAACGGCAAGTGAGGGCCCCATTGTGAAGCAGTGTCGGCGAATTTTGCAACCGGGCTGTGAGGGAAGGGCGCAGCGAGGCGCTGCACCCCTGATGATTATTGGTGATAGCCTTCCAGGAAGCGGCCCAGCTTGCCGACCGCCATTTCCAGTTCGTCTACGCGCGGCAGGGTGACGATACGCACGTGATCCGGGTAAGGCCAGTTGAACGCGGAGCCCTGCACCAGCAGCACTTTTTCCTGCAGCAGCAGATCCAGCACCAGTTTCTGGTCGTCGTGGATGTTGAAGCGTTTGGCATCGATGCGCGGGAACATGTACAACGCGCCCTGCGGCTTCACGCAAGAGACGCCCGGGATGTCGTTGAGCAATTCCCAGGTGCGGTTGCGCTGTTCGTACAGGCGGCCGCCGGGCTGAATGAATTCGCTGATGCTCTGATAACCGCCCAGCGCGGTCTGAATCGCGTGCTGCATCGGCACGTTGGCGCACAGGCGCATCGAAGCCAGCATCTCCAGCCCTTCGATATAGCCTTTGGCGTGCTTTTTCGGCCCGTTCAGCACCATCCAGCCCTGACGGAAACCCGCCACGCGGTAGGTCTTCGACAGGCCGTTGAAGGTCACGGTCAGCAGATCCGGCGCCAGCGCGGCGATAGAGTGGTGCTCTGCTTCGTCGTACAGGATCTTGTCGTAGATCTCGTCGGCGAAGATGATCAGGTTGTGTTGACGGGCGATCTCGACGATCTGCTCAAGCAGCGCTTTGCTGTAGACCGCACCGGTCGGGTTGTTCGGGTTGATGATCACGATGCCGCGGGTGCGCGGGGTGATCTTGCTGATGATGTCGTCCAGATCCGGGAACCAGCCGGCCTGCTCATCGCACAGGTAATGTACGGCCTTGCCGCCGGACAGCGACACTGCGGCGGTCCACAGCGGATAGTCCGGCGCCGGCACCAGCATTTCGTCGCCGCTGTTGAGCAGCGCCTGCATGGACTGAACGATCAGCTCGGAGACGCCGTTGCCAATGTAGATATCCTCAACGGTCACGTCACGCATGTTGCGCGCCTGATAGTGCTGCATGATCGCTTTACGCGCCGAGAAGAGGCCTTTGGAATCGGAGTAGCCTTGCGCCGTGGGCAGATTGCGGATCACGTCGACCAGGATTTCGTCCGGGGCGTCGAAGCCGAATGGGGCAGGGTTGCCGATGTTCAGTTTCAGGACTTTATTGCCTTCTTCTTCAAGACGTTTAGCTTCTTTAAGCACCGGGCCGCGAATGTCATAGCAGACGTTGTCCAGTTTGCTGGATTTCTCAATGGGGGACATAAAAAGTTGAGCCTTTTGCTGGGATAGGGGCGCTCCTACCGTGGGACGCCGCAACCCGCCCAATGTACTCCTGGCGTAGTTGCTTTTGAAGGGTTTTGCACGCCTTTGGTGCAAATGCATGTCGTAACGGGGGATTTTAGTTATGATAAGCAAAGGTAAAGTTATTTTGTGGTTCATAATTTCATGAACTATAATTTTACTAGGGTTTTGTTCTGTGAAATCGAGCGTCGTTCAACGCGACGCGCTGGCGTCAGCGCCTGGGTGTGGAGAACTGATAAGCCATAAGGGAGAATGGTTTTCAGTAACTGTAAAGGAACGATAATACCGGAGTTGTCTGATAGCGGGTTGTCAGATGACACACCACACTAAGAAAAATGGCATATTTACATAAGCTTTACTTTATATTTTATCTTAAGCATTGTTTATGTGGTTATGAGAATATTATTTAAAGTAAAAATCTTACTGATTGAATTTATTAAATTCATTGCGTGGTGATACGAAGTCGGTGCCGTTAATTATTTATATTTCTTGCTCGTAAATGCAGTCTGAACGCCAGTTGATAAGGGTTATCAGTAGCACGAATGGAGTGGAAATTAGGCAGTATGAATGAGTAAAATCTCAGGCCCGGTGGGGGTTTTCCCCGTATGCCGGCATTTAGTCCCCCGCGTTCTATAAGCAGCATCGATAGATCGCATTTCAAAAAGCGATAGAGGTAACGAATCATAAGTAATTTTTTTGCCCTCCACTTATGAGTGGGGTACTGTCATAACAGGCTCCGTCCTTTTTCAACGGCGTCTGAGAAACACACCAGGGTAGTAGTTCGTAAATTAGAATTTAAAAAAGTGAAGAATACACTATGACAACTGCAAATCGTCCGATACTTAATCTCGACCTCGATCTGCTAAGAACCTTTGTTGCGGTTGCTGATTTGAATACTTTCGCAGCGGCGGCTGTCGCCGTTTGCCGTACTCAATCAGCCGTCAGCCAACAAATGCAGCGATTAGAGCAACTGGTCGGCAAAGAACTGTTTGCCCGCCATGGGCGCAACAAACTTCTGACTGAGCATGGTATTCAGCTTCTCGGTTATGCCAGAAAAATTCTGCGCTTTAACGATGAAGCCTGTACCTCTCTGATGTACAACAATATTAAAGGTGTTCTGACCATCGGCGCTTCCGACGACACCGCCGATACCATTCTGCCTTTCCTGCTGAACCGCGTAACCGCCATCTATCCGAAGCTGGCTATTGACGTGCGCGTGAAGCGCAGCACGACGATGGTCGATCTGCTGGAAGAGGGCGAGATCGATCTGGCGGTGACCACGGCCGATCCCGAAGGGCATCCGCACATCGTGCTGCGCACGTCGCCGACGTTGTGGTACTGCGCCGCCGATTACCATTACCAGGCCGGCGAGCCGATCCCGCTGGTGGTGATGGACGAGCCAAGCCCGTTCCGTTCGCTGGCGATCAAGCAGTTGGACGAAGCCGGCATCCCGTGGCGCATCGCCTACGTCGCTTCCACGCTGTCCGCAGTGCGGGCGGCTTGCAAGGCCGGCCTGGGCGTGACCGCGCGGCCGATCGAGATGATGAGCCCTGACCTGCGGGTGCTGGGCGCGGCGGAAGGTTTGCCGCCGTTGCCGGATACCCAGTATGCGCTGTGCAAAAACGCGCAGTGCAGCAACGAGCTGGCGATGGCCATCTTCAGCGCGATGCAGGGCGGCAATGACGGCTATGGCTTCAACGGCGCGGAAGGCGGTCTCCAGAGCGATCAGGATGACGCCAGCCTGGTGGACGAAGAAGAATAACGCTGCGGCGCGATTTCTGATGAAAACCTCTGCTTCGGCGGAGGTTTTTTTTGTCCTTTTTTTACCTAAAATTGTATTTATATGTGTTTGGTTTGTTTTTTTAATTGAGTTGGCTGTTTTGTTAACTTTTAAGCGTTACTGAAAAGAGAGTTTGGCCGGGTTTAATACGCCAAGTTCGTTTTTTGAGCAATAAGATTGAATGGGTTAAAGGCATGGTAATAGCAGGGGTATTTTGTTAGCTTATAGCGGCCGTTTTTGCGGCTCAATTTGAGGAAAATTGTTAAAGGGCCACACTTTTTTTGAGGATTTATGCTGAAAACGTGTCCTGGATCAAAAAAATACCCCTAGGTAGTGAGTGGAAGAACAGGGAATTCCTGAGACAATGGTATAGTAAAACTGAAATGTGCATGTTGGTTTATATCTATCTGTTTCTACACAAAAATTAACTGACACGATTTAGCCTGTCCCTGGCGCATCAAATGTTAATCAAATGATACGTATGTAAACTAGTGTGTAGATACTTTTGTCAAAGTTGACAAAAGGTTATAGAAAGGAGTAAAAAGCCCACAGAAAAACGCTGCCTAACTCGCTGTAAAAGCAGTTTGTTTGTGTGGTTATTTATCCTTCCCTTAAATCGATGTGGCGCACTAACTGCCGGTGACAAGAGCAGTGCGATCGACGCCACTTTTGATGAGTAAGCATAGAGTATGTCAACAACCACTGAAGTTATCGCTCATCACTGGGCGCTCGCCGTATTTCTCGTTGTGGCTATCGGGCTCTGCGGCTTAATGCTGCTGGGCGCGTTCTTCTTGGGCGGGAGAGCCCGGGCGCGCGCCAAACACACCCCGTTTGAATCAGGCATCGACTCGGTCGGCACGGCGCGCATGCGTTTGTCCGCCAAGTTCTACCTGGTGGCCATGTTCTTCGTTATTTTCGACGTTGAAGCCTTATACCTGTATGCCTGGTCGGTCTCGATTCGCGAGAGCGGCTGGGTAGGCTTTATCGAAGCCGCCATTTTCATTTTGGTGCTATTGGCCGGTCTGGTTTATCTGGTGCGCATCGGCGCGTTGGATTGGACTCCGGCGCGTTCCCAACGCCGCAGCAAACCGAGCACGATCACTAACACCAACAGTCATCCGCAGTAACAGCGAGGCATTAAGATGGACTATACGCTCACCCGCATAGACCCGAACGGTGAGAACGACCGTTATCCCCTGCAAAAACAGGAGATCGTCGCCGATCCCCTGGAACAACAGGTCCACCGCACGGTTTACATGGGTAAACTCGAGCATGCGCTGCATGACATGGTGAACTGGGGGCGTAAAAACTCTATTTGGCCGTATAACTTCGGCCTTTCGTGCTGTTACGTGGAGATGGTGACGTCGTTTACCGCCGTTCACGACGTGGCGCGTTTCGGTGCGGAAGTGTTGCGCGCCTCCCCGCGTCAGGCTGACCTGATGGTGGTGGCCGGCACCTGCTTCACCAAGATGGCCCCGGTTATCCAACGCCTGTACGAGCAGATGCTGGAGCCCAAGTGGGTGATCTCGATGGGCGCTTGCGCCAACTCCGGCGGCATGTACGACATCTATTCCGTGGTGCAGGGCGTGGACAAGTTCCTGCCGGTCGACGTGTACATTCCCGGCTGCCCACCGCGTCCGGAAGCCTACATGCAAGCGCTGATGCTGCTGCAGGAATCCATCGGCAAAGAACGTCGCCCACTGTCGTGGGTTGTCGGCGATCAGGGCGTTTACCGCGCCAATATGCAGTCTGAAAGAGAGCGTAAACACGGCGAGCGCATCGCGGTGACCAACCTCCGGACGCCTGACGAGATTTAAGACGTTCATTTAACGTCCATCTTAGTGCGCTATTGGTTAACACAGCGAAAAGTGAAACTTGCGGCGAATAACCCTTTAGTGTGGTGAAAAAAAATTATGACAGATTTGACGACGCACGACGCCTTGCCTGCCTGGCAGACCCGAGATCACCTTGACGACCCGGTGATCGGCGAACTGCGCAACCGTTTTGGGCCGGAAGCCTTTACTGTTCAGGCCACCCGCACCGGCATGCCCGTGGTATGGGTTAAACCTGACCAGTTACTGGAAGTAATGACGTTCCTGAGAAAACAGCCGAAGCCGTATGTCATGCTGTTCGATCTGCATGGCGTAGACGAACGTCTTCGCACCCACCGCGACGGCCTGCCCGCTGCGGATTTCTCCGTTTTCTACCATCTGATTTCCATCGAGCGCAACCGCGACATCATGCTGAAGGTGGCGCTGTCTGAAAAAGACCTGCACGTGCCGACGGCCACCAAGGTGTTCCCAAACGCCAACTGGTATGAGCGCGAGACCTGGGAAATGTTCGGCATCACCTTCGACGGCCACCCGCACCTGTCGCGCATCATGATGCCGCAGACCTGGGAAGGGCACCCGCTGCGCAAGGACTACCCGGCGCGCGCCACCGAATTCGATCCTTTCGTGTTGACCAAGCAGAAAGAAGATCTGGAGATGGAAGCGCTGACCTTCAAGCCGGAAGACTGGGGCATGAAGCGCGGCACCGAGAACGAAGACTTCATGTTCCTCAACCTCGGCCCGAACCACCCGTCTGCGCACGGTGCGTTCCGCATCATTCTGCAGCTGGACGGCGAAGAGATCGTCGACTGCGTGCCGGATATCGGCTATCACCACCGCGGCGCCGAGAAGATGGGCGAGCGTCAATCCTGGCACAGCTACATTCCGTACACCGACCGCATCGAATACCTCGGCGGCTGCGTGAACGAAATGCCTTACGTGCTGGCGGTTGAAAAGCTGGCCGGCATCAAGGTGCCGGAGCGCGTTGACACCATTCGCGTGATGCTGTCCGAACTGTTCCGTATCAACAGCCACCTGCTGTACATCTCCACCTTCATTCAGGACGTCGGCGCGATGACCCCGGTGTTCTTCGCCTTTACCGACCGCCAGAAGATCTACGATCTGGTGGAAGCGATCACCGGCTTCCGTATGCACCCGGCCTGGTTCCGCATCGGCGGCGTCGCGCACGATCTGCCGCGCGGCTGGGATCGCCTGCTGCGTGAATTCCTCGAATGGATGCCGAAGCGTCTGGATTCCTACGTGAAAGCGGCGCTGAAGAACAGCATTCTGAAAGGCCGTTCCATCGGCGTCGCGTCTTACAACGCCAAAGAAGCGCTGGAATGGGGCGTGACCGGTGCCGGTCTGCGCGCCACCGGCGTCGAGTTCGACGTGCGTAAATGGCGCCCGTACTCCGGCTACGAGAACTTCGACTTCGAAGTGCCGGTCGGCGACGGCAACAGCGACTGCTACACCCGCGTGATGCTGAAGGTGGAAGAGCTGCGCCAGAGCCTGCGCATCCTCGAACAGTGCCTGAACAATATGCCGGAAGGCCCGTTCAAGGCCGATCACCCGCTGACCACGCCGCCGCCGAAAGAGCGCACGCTGCAGCACATTGAAACGCTGATCACCCACTTCCTGCAGGTTTCCTGGGGCCCGGTGATGCCAGCCAACGAATCATTCCAGATGATTGAAGCCACCAAAGGGATCAACAGCTACTACCTGACCAGCGACGGCAGCACCATGAGCTACCGCACCCGGGTACGTACGCCGAGCTTTGCGCACCTGCAGCAGATCCCATCGGTCATCCGAGGCAGCCTGGTTTCCGACCTGATCGTCTATCTGGGTAGTATCGATTTTGTAATGTCAGATGTGGACCGCTAACTATGGACTCTCAAAAAGACAATCACGCAGTCAACGATGCGCTCGAGCCCATCAATGCAGCCGCTCCTCAGAGCGGCGTTGATGCATTTGTACTGAGCGCGGAAGAACGTGATGCGATCGAGCACGAAAAGCACCATTACGAGGATCCGCGCGCCGCTTCCATCGAAGCACTGAAAATTGTGCAGAAGCAGCGCGGCTGGGTTCCGGACGGTGCGATTTACGCCATCGCGGAAGTGCTGGGCATCCCCGCCAGCGACGTAGAAGGCGTGGCCACGTTCTACAGCCAGATTTTCCGTCAGCCAGTAGGACGTCACGTGATCCGTTATTGTGACAGCGTTGTTTGTCACATCACCGGTTACCAGGGCATTCAGGCCGCTATCGAGAAGAAGCTGAACATCAAACCGGGTCAAACCACCTTTGATGGCCGCTTCACGCTGCTGCCGACCTGCTGTCTGGGCAACTGCGATAAAGGGCCGACCATGATGATTGATGACGACACGCACAGTCAGCTGAAGCCTGAAGATATCGAGACGCTACTGGAGCAGTATCAATGACCAAGCACATTGTACGCACTCCCGAAACGCATCCGCTGACCTGGCGTCTGCGCGATGACAAGCAGCCGCTGTGGCTGGACGAATATCGCAGCAAAAACGGCTATGCCGGCGCAGAGAAGGCCCTCAAAGGCCTGGCCCCGGACGAGATCGTCGGCCTGGTGAAAGATTCCGGGCTGAAGGGCCGCGGCGGCGCGGGCTTCTCCACCGGTTTGAAGTGGAGCCTGATGCCGAAGGACGAATCCATGAACATCCGTTACCTGCTGTGTAACGCCGATGAGATGGAGCCGGGCACCTATAAAGACCGCCTGCTGATGGAGCAGCTGCCGCACCTGCTGGTGGAAGGCATGCTGATCTCCGCGTTCGCGCTGAAAGCCTATCGCGGGTACATCTTCCTGCGCGGCGAGTACATCGAAGCGGCGGCGCACCTGCGTCGCGCCATCGCGGAAGCCACCGAAGCCGGCTATCTGGGCAAGAACATTCTCGGCACCGGGTTTGATTTCGAGCTGATCGTGCACACCGGCGCCGGCCGTTACATCTGCGGCGAAGAAACCGCGCTGATCAACTCGCTGGAAGGCCGCCGCGCCAACCCGCGTTCCAAGCCGCCATTCCCGGCCAGCGCCGGCGTCTGGGGCAAGCCGACCTGCGTCAACAACGTCGAAACGCTGTGCAACGTGCCGGCCATTTTGGCGAATGGCGTGGAGTGGTACACCGGCATCTCCGGCAGTGAAGACAAAGGCACCAAGCTGATGGGCTTCTCCGGCCGGGTGAAAAATCCGGGCGTCTGGGAGCTGCCGTTCGGCACCACCGCGCGCGAGATCCTGGAAGACTACGCCGGCGGCATGCGCGACGGTCTGCGTTTCAAAGCCTGGCAGCCGGGCGGCGCGGGGACCGACTTCCTGACCGCCGATCACCTCGATCTGCCGATGGAATACGGCGCGATCGGCAAAGCCGGCAGCCGTCTCGGCACCGCGTTGGCGATGGCGGTAGACCACGAGATCGGCATGGTGCCGCTGGTGCGCAACCTGGAAGAGTTCTTTGCCCGCGAGTCCTGCGGCTGGTGTACGCCATGCCGCGACGGCCTGCCGTGGAGCGTGAAGATCCTGCGTGCGTTGGAAAACGGCGAAGGGCAGCCGGGGGATATCGAAACCCTCGAACAGCTGTGCCGTTCCCTCGGCCCGGGCAAAACCTTCTGCGCCCACGCGCCAGGTGCCGTAGAGCCACTGCAAAGCGCGATTAAATATTTCCGTGAAGAGTTCGAGGCGGGTATCGCCGTGCAGCACTTCGGCAACGCGCATGCGATTGGCGGCATTCAGCCGAACAATCTGCTGAAGCAACGCTGGTAAGCCGACTCGCCCGAACACGGCCAGAATTTTTGATTAACGCCTGCCGCAAGGCAGGCCACTTGGAAGCATGCTGACTATGGCTACGATTCATGTAGACGGCAAAGAGTATGAGGTAGACGGAGCGGACAACCTGCTGCAGGCTTGTCTCTCCCTCGGCCTTGATATTCCTTACTTTTGCTGGCATCCGGCGCTGGGAAGCGTCGGCGCTTGCCGCCAATGTGCGGTAAAGCAATACCAAAACGCGGAAGATACGCGCGGCCGTTTGGTGATGTCCTGTATGACCCCGGCATCCGATGGCACCTTCATCTCCATCGATGACGGCGAAGCGAAGCAGTTCCGTGAAAGCGTGGTCGAGTGGTTGATGACCAACCACCCGCACGATTGCCCGGTCTGTGAGGAAGGCGGTAACTGTCACCTGCAGGATATGACGGTAATGACCGGCCACAGCTTCCGTCGCTACCGCTTCACCAAGCGCACCCACAACAACCAGGAGCTGGGGCCGTTTATCTCGCACGAGATGAACCGCTGCATCGCCTGCTACCGCTGCGTGCGTTACTACAAAGACTATGCGGACGGCACCGACTTCGGCGTGTACGGCGCGCACGACAACGTCTACTTCGGTCGCCCGGAAAGCGGCACGCTGGAAAGCGAGTTCTCCGGCAACCTGGTGGAAGTGTGCCCGACCGGCGTCTTCACCGACAAAACGCATTCCGAACGCTACAACCGTAAATGGGACATGCAGTTCGCGCCGAGCATTTGCCAGCAGTGCAGCATCGGCTGTAACACCAGCCCGGGCGAGCGCTATGGCGAGCTGCGCCGTATCGAAAACCGTTACAACGGCAGCGTGAACCACTACTTCCTGTGCGACCGCGGCCGTTTCGGTTACGGCTACGTCAACCAGAAAGATCGTCCGCGTCAACCGCAGCAGCTGCGCGGCGACGACTGGATCACCCTGAACGCCGAGCAGGCGATGCAGGGCGCGGCGGACATCCTGCGCCAGGCGAAGAAAACCATCGGCATCGGCTCCCCGCGCGCCAGCCTGGAAAGCAACTTCGCGCTGCGCGAGCTGGTCGGCGCCGAGAACTACTACACCGGTATCGCTCAGGCGGAGCAATCACGCCTGGCGCTGATGCTGAACGTGCTGAAGAACGGCGGCGTTCATACGCCGGCGCTGCGTGAGATCGAAGATTACGACGCGGTGCTGGTGCTGGGCGAAGACCTGACGCAAACCGGCGCGCGCATCGCGCTGTCCGTGCGTCAGGCCGTCAAGGGTAAAGCCCGCGCGATGGCGGCGGCGCAGCGCGTTGCCGACTGGCAGATCGCGGCGGTGCAGAACATCGGCCAGCACGCCAAGTACCCGCTGTTCACCACCAACGTCGACAACACCCGCCTGGACGACATCGCCGCCTGGAACTACCGCGCGCCGGTAGACGAGCAGGCGCGCTTCGGCTTCGCCATCGCGCACGCGCTGGATAGCGCAGCGCCGGCGGTGAACGATCTGGCCGAAGGCCTGAACAAGAAAGTCGACATCATCGTGCAGGCGCTGACCGGCGCACGCAAACCGCTGATCATTACCGGCAGCAACGCCGGCAGCGAAGCCATCATCGAAGCGGCGGCCAACATCGCCAAAGCGTTGAAGGGCCGCGGTTCCGACGTCGGCATCACCTTCGTGGCGGGCGCCGCCAACAGCATGGGCCTGGCGATGATCGGCGGCGGTTCGCTCGATCAGGCGCTGGAACAGCTGGCGAGCGGCGCAGCCGATACCGCCATCGTGATGGAAAACGATCTCTATCGTCATGCGCCGGCGGCGCAGGTGGACGCAGCGTTGGCCAAGGTCAGCAACCTGATCGTCGCCGATCACCAGCGCACCGCGATCATGGACAAAGCCAACCTGATCCTCTCCTCGGCCAGCTTTGCCGAGAGCGACGGTACGCTGATCAACCAGGAAGGCCGCGCGCAGCGCTTCTTCCAGGTATACGATCCGGCTTACTACGACGACGCCAAGAAGAATCAGTTCACCGTGATGCTGGAAAGCTGGCGCTGGATGCACTCGCTGCACTCCACCTACACCAGCCGCCACGTGGACTGGACTCAGCTCGATGACGTGATCGCCGCTTGCGTCGCCGCGTTGCCGCAGCTGCAGGGCATCGTCGATGCCGCGCCGGACGCGACTTTCCGCATTCGCGGTCAGAAGCTGGCGCGTTCGCCGCACCGTTCCAGCGGCCGTACCGCCATGCGCGCCAACATCAGCGTGCACGAGCCGCGTCAGCCGCAGGATAAAGACACCATGTTCGCCTTCTCGATGGAAGGGAACAACAGCCCGCTGGCCGATCGTCAGCAGATCCCGTTCGCCTGGGCGCCAGGCTGGAACTCACCGCAGGCATGGAACAAGTTCCAGGCCGAAGTGGGCGGCAAACTGCGCCACGGCGATCCGGGCGTGCGCCTGATCGAAGCGGGGGAGGGCAGCCTCGGTTACTTCGACCGCGTGCCAGCCGCCTTCAATCCGAACGACGGTTGGCGTGTCGCGCCTTACTACCACCTGTTCGGCAGCGATGAAATGTCGCAGCGCTCTCACGTGATCCAGCAGCGCATGCCGGAAGCCTACGTGATGGTCAACCCGGCCGACGCGGCGACGCTTGGCGTCAACGCGGGCAGCCTGGTGGAGTTCAGCTGTGCGGGCCAGACCTTGCGTCTGCCGGTGCGTCTGAGTGAAACCCTGACCCAGGGCCAGGTTGGTTTGCCGCTCGGCTTGCCAGG
This sequence comes from Serratia sp. ME47, assembly GCF_903970925.1. Lineage (NCBI taxonomy): Bacteria > Pseudomonadati > Pseudomonadota > Gammaproteobacteria > Enterobacterales > Yersiniaceae > Serratia > Serratia sp. ME47. The sequence continues at coordinate 56,136 of NZ_CAJCKE010000025.1, forward strand.
GATCCCGCCGATTTTGGTGGGTGCTAAGGTAGACAATCTGCGGGAGGCGGCACGATGAGCTGGTTTACCCCTGAGGTGATCGACATTCTGATCGCCGTTCTTAAAGCGGTCGTGATCCTGTTGGTGGTCGTGGCGTGCGGGGCGTTCATGAGCTTCGGCGAACGCCGCCTGCTCGGTCTGTTCCAGAACCGTTACGGACCGAACCGCGTAGGCTGGGGCGGCTCGCTGCAGCTGGTCGCCGACATGATCAAAATGTTCTTCAAGGAAGACTGGGTGCCGAGATTCTCCGACCGGGTGATCTTCACCCTGGCGCCGATGATCGCCTTTACTTCCCTGTTGCTGGCATTTGCCATCGTGCCGGTCAGCCCGACCTGGGCGGTGTCCGATCTCAACATCGGTATTCTGTTCTTCCTGATGATGGCCGGCCTGGCGGTGTACGCCGTGCTGTTCGCCGGCTGGTCGAGCAACAACAAATACTCGCTGTTGGGCGCGATGCGCGCCTCCGCGCAAACCCTGAGCTACGAAGTGTTCATTGGCCTGTCGCTGATGGGCGTGGTGATGCAGGCGGGTTCGTTCAACATGCAGGCTATCGTTGAATCGCAGGCGCACGTCTGGAACGTCATTCCGCAGTTCTTCGGCTTCGTGACCTTCGCGATCGCCGGCGTGGCGGTGTGTCACCGTCACCCGTTTGACCAGCCGGAAGCCGAACAGGAACTGGCTGACGGTTACCACATCGAATATTCCGGCATGAAGTTCGGTCTGTTCTTCGTGGGGGAATACATCGGTATCGTCACCGTGTCCGCCCTGATTGTGACGTTGTTCTTCGGCGGCTGGCAGGGTCCGTTCCTGCCGCCATTCATCTGGTTCGCGTTGAAAACGGCCTTCTTCATGATGATGTTCATCCTGATCCGCGCCGCGCTGCCGCGTCCGCGTTATGACCAGGTGATGTCTTTCGGCTGGAAAGTGTGCCTGCCGCTGACGCTGCTGAACCTGCTGGCAACCGCCGCGGTCATTTTGTACAACGCTCAATAAGGGGTGAATAAACCATGACATTGAAAGAGTTAGTGGTTGGTTTCGGCACCCAGGTGCGCAGCATTTGGATGATTGGCATGCATGCCTTCGCCAAGCGTGAAACCCAGATGTACCCGGAAGAACCGGTTTACCTGCCGCCGCGCTACCGCGGCCGCATCGTGCTGACGCGCGATCCGGACGGCGAAGAGCGCTGCGTCGCCTGTAACTTGTGTGCGGTTGCCTGCCCGGTCGGCTGTATCTCGCTGCAAAAAGCGGAACAGAAAGACGGCCGTTGGTATCCGGAGTTCTTCCGCATCAACTTCTCGCGCTGCATTTTCTGTGGCCTGTGTGAAGAGGCTTGCCCGACTACCGCTATCCAGCTGACGCCGGATTTCGAATTGGGTGAGTACAAGCGTCAGGATCTGGTGTACGAAAAAGAAGATCTGTTGATCTCGGGGCCGGGTAAATATCCGGAATATAACTTCTACCGGATGGCCGGTATGGCGATTGACGGCAAAGCCAAAGGCGAAGCCGAAAACGAAGCCAAACCGATCGACGTCAAAGGTCTGTTGCCCTAAGGAGCCAGCAAGCATGGAAATTGCATTTTATCTGGCAGGTTTGATTGCGGTGGCCGCGACGATTCGCGTGATCACCCATACCAACCCTGTGCATGCGCTGCTGTATCTGATCGTCTCGTTATTGGCGATCTCGGCAGTCTTCTTCTCTCTCGGCGCCTACTTTGCCGCCGCGTTGGAAATCATCGTTTATGCGGGCGCCATCATGGTGCTGTTCGTGTTCGTGGTGATGATGCTGAACCTCGGCAACGTGCAGCAGCAAGAGCGCGACTGGATGAAGCCGACGGTGTGGATCGGGCCTGGCCTGCTGTCGCTGGCGCTGCTGGTGGTATTGATCGTCGCGATCCGCAGCGTATCCGATCAGGGTATCAGCGGTGAGATGGTCGACGCGAAGGCGGTGGGCATCAGCCTGTTCGGGCCTTACGTACTGGCGGTTGAGCTGGCTTCAATGCTGCTGTTGGCGGGTCTGGTTGTCGCCTTCCATATCGGCCGCGAGCACAAGCCTGGCGAGGTGCTGAGCAACGCGCCGGCGAGTGGCGAAATGGCGAGAAGAAAATCGGAGGAGCAAGCATGATCCCTCTTCAACATGGCCTGATCCTGGCGGCTATCCTGTTTGTGCTCGGGCTGACCGGGCTGCTGGTGCGCCGCAACCTGCTGTTTATGCTGATCAGCCTGGAAGTGATGATCAACGCTGCGGCGTTGGCGTTTATCGTGGCGGGAAGCTACTGGGGCCAGGCGGACGGACAGGTGATGTACATCCTGGCGATCAGCCTGGCGGCAGCCGAGGCCAGTATCGGCCTGGCGCTGCTGCTGCAGCTCTACCGTCGTCGTCATACCCTGAATATTGATACTGTCAGTGAGATGCGCGGATGAACCTATTATATTTAACAATTCTGCTACCGCTGATCGGGTTCCTGCTGTTGGCATTTTCCCGCGGTCGTTGGTCTGAAAACACGGCGGCCACCGTCGGCGTGGGTTCTATCGGCCTGGCTGCGCTGGTCACGGTGTATGTGGCGATGGATTTCTTCGCCCAGAAAGCCGCCGGCGTGCAGCTGTTCGAGCAAAGCCTGTGGACCTGGATGGCCGTCGGCAACTTCAATATCGGCGTGACCCTGGTGCTGGACGGCCTGTCGCTGACCATGCTGTCGGTGGTCACCGGCGTCGGCTTCTTCATCCACATGTTCGCTTCCTGGTACATGCGCGGTGAAGAGGGCTATTCGCGCTTCTTCGCTTACACCAACCTGTTTATCGCCAGCATGGTGGTATTGGTGCTGGCGGACAACCTGCTGTTGATGTACCTGGGTTGGGAAGGCGTGGGCCTGTGCAGCTACCTGTTGATCGGTTTCTACTACAAAGATCCGGCCAACGGCGCGGCGGCGATGAAAGCCTTTATCGTGACCCGCGTGGGCGACGTGTTCCTGGCGTTCGCGCTGTTCATCCTCTACAACGAGCTGGGCACGCTGAACATCCGCGAGCTGATGATCCTGGCGCCGCAGAAACTGGCGGTGGGCGACACGGCCATCACCTGGGCGACCCTGATGCTGCTGGGCGGCGCGGTCGGCAAATCGGCGCAGCTGCCGTTGCAAACCTGGTTGGCGGACGCGATGGCGGGCCCAACCCCGGTTTCCGCACTGATCCACGCGGCGACCATGGTGACCGCGGGCGTCTATCTGATCGCCCGCACGCACGGCCTGTTCCTGATGGCGCCGGAAGTGCTGCACCTGGTGGGCATCGTCGGTGCGGTCACTCTGCTGCTGGCCGGCTTCGCCGCGCTGGTGCAGACCGACATCAAGCGCGTGCTCGCTTACTCCACCATGAGCCAGATCGGTTACATGTTCCTGGCGCTGGGCGTGCAGGCATGGGACGCGGCGATCTTCCACCTGATGACCCACGCGTTCTTCAAGGCGCTGCTGTTCCTGTCGTCCGGTTCGGTGATCCTGGCTTGCCACCACGAGCAAAACATCTTCAAGATGGGCGGTCTGCGCAAGAGCATCCCGCTGGTGTACGTCTGCTTCCTGGTGGGCGGCGCGGCGCTGTCTGCGTTGCCGCTGGTCACGGCCGGCTTCTTCAGTAAGGACGAGATCCTGGCGGGCGCGATGGCCAACGGCCACATCAACCTGATGGTTGCCGGCCTGGTCGGTGCGTTCATGACCTCGCTGTACACCTTCCGTATGATTTTCATCGTGTTCCATGGCGAAGAGAAAATCAAAGCGCATGCCGGTAAAGGCATCACTCACCACTTGCCACTGCTGGTTCTGCTGGTGCTGTCCACCTTCGTCGGCGCGATGATCGTGCCGCCGTTGCAGGGCGTGCTGCCGGAGACCACCGAGCTGGCGCACGGCAGCGTGCTGCGGCTTGAAATCACCTCCGGCGTGGTGGCTATCGTCGGCATTCTGCTGGCGGCCGCGCTGTGGCTGGGCAAACGCAGCCTGGTCAACAGCATCGCCAACAGCGCGCCGGGTCGTTTCTTCTCGACCTGGTGGTTCCATGCCTGGGGCTTCGACTGGCTGTATGACAAAGTGTTCGTCAAGCCGTACCTGGGCATTGCGAAGCTGCTGCAACGCGATCCGCTGAACTCGCTGATGAATCTGCCGGCCGTCTTCTCCCGCTGGGGGAACCGCGGTCTGACGGTGAGCGAGAACGGTCAGGTGCGTTGGTATATAGCGTCTATGGGTGTGGGTGCAGTGGTCGTATTGGCTCTGTTGATTTTGGTTTAATTGAATAATTTAAACAGACGCATTTTTCGGGCGTAGCGCCGGGCAGGCGCTACGTACAAAGTTTGAAATTATTCGTATAAGGGACACAAAACGCCATGCTATTACCTTGGCTAATTCTTATCCCCTTTATCGGCGGTCTGCTGTGCTGGCAGCTTGAGCGCTTCGGTACTAAGGTGCCGCGCTGGATAGCGCTGATCGCAATGGGGCTGACGTTGGCGCTCTCTCTGCAGCTGTGGATGCAGGGCGGCTATACATTGACCACGCCGAAAGGCATTCCGCAGTGGCAGAGCGAATTCCTGCTGCCGTGGATCCCGCGCTTCGGCATCTCCATCCACCTGGCGCTGGACGGTCTGTCGCTGCTGATGGTGGTGTTGACCGGTCTGCTGGGCGTGCTGGCGATCCTCTGTTCCTGGCGTGAAATCCAGAAGTATCAGGGCTTCTTCCACCTCAACCTGCTGTGGATCCTGGGCGGCGTTATCGGCGTGTTCCTCGCCATCGACATGTTCCTGTTCTTCTTCTTCTGGGAAATGATGTTGGTGCCGATGTACTTCCTGATCGCGCTGTGGGGTCACAAGGCGTCGGACGGTAAAACCCGCATCACCGCGGCGACCAAGTTCTTCATCTACACCCAGGCCAGCGGTCTGGTGATGCTGATTGCGATCCTGGGCCTGGTGTTCGTGCACTACAACGCCACCGGTGTGTGGACCTTCGATTACGAAGACCTGCTGCAAACGCCGATGTCCCACAACGTGCAATATATGCTGATGCTGGGCTTCTTCATCGCCTTCGCGGTGAAAATGCCGGTGGTGCCGCTGCACGGCTGGTTGCCGGATGCGCACAGCCAGGCGCCAACCGCAGGTTCCGTCGACCTGGCGGGCATCTTGCTGAAAACCGCGGCCTACGGCCTGCTGCGTTTCAGCCTGCCGCTGTTCCCTGAGGCTTCGCACGAGTTCGCGCCAATCGCCATGTGGCTGGGCGTGATCGGCATCTTCTACGGCGCCTGGATGGCGTTCGCGCAGACCGACATCAAGCGCCTTATCGCTTACACCTCGGTATCGCACATGGGCTTCGTGCTGATCGCCATCTACACCGGCAGCCAGCTGGCTTACCAGGGCGCGGTTATCCAGATGATCGCGCACGGCCTGTCCGCCGCCGGCATGTTTATCATCTGCGGCCAGCTGTATGAACGTCTGCATACGCGCGACATGCGTCAGATGGGCGGCCTGTGGGGGCGCATCAAGTTCATCCCTGCGCTGTCGCTGTTCTTCGCCGTGGCTACGCTGGGGATGCCGGGTACCGGTAACTTCGTCGGCGAATTCATGATTCTGTTCGGCAGCTACCAGGTGGTGCCGGTGATCACCGTGATCTCCACCTTCGGTCTGGTGTTCGCTTCGGTTTACTCGCTGATCATGATGCAGCGCGCTTACTACGGTGCGCCTAAATCCGACCAGCCGCTGCAGGGCATGACCGCGCGCGAACTGTTCATCATTCTGCTGCTGGTGGTGTTGCTGGTTCTGCTGGGGGTTTACCCGCAGCCGATTCTGGATACTTCCAACGCGGCGATGAGCAACGTGCAACACTGGTTTGGTTCGTCAGTTTCAGCAATTTCAACAACAAGGCCGTAATTCGCCATGACAATAACTCCTCAACAACTGATCGCACTGCTGCCGCTGTTGATCGTCGGATTGACGGTGGTGGTTGTGATGCTAGGCATTGCGTGGCGACGCGACCACTTTATCAACGCCACCCTGACCGTGATCGGTCTCAACCTGGCGCTGCTTTCGCTGTACTTTGTCGGCCAGGCAGGCCCAATGGACGTCACCCCGCTGCTGCGGGTTGACGGCTACTCGATGTTCTACACCGGGCTGGTGCTGCTGGCGAGTCTGGCGACCTGCACCTTCGCGTATCCGTGGCTGGTCGGCTATCCGGATAACCGCGAAGAGTTCTACCTGCTGGTGCTGATCGCCGCCATGGGCGGCATCCTGCTGGCGAGCGCCAACCATCTGGCTTCGCTGTTCATCGGTATCGAGCTGATCTCGCTGCCGCTGTTCGGCCTGGTGGGCTATGCCTACCGCCAGAAGCGCCCGCTGGAAGCCGCCATCAAGTACATGCTGCTGTCCGCCGCCGCGTCGTCGTTCCTGCTGTTCGGCATGGCGCTGCTGTATGCCGAATCCGGCGATCTGTCGCTGGCCGGCCTCGGCAAGAGCCTGCAGGAAAACATGATGCACCAGCCGCTGATCCTGGCCGGCATGGGCATGATGATCGTCGGTCTGGGCTTCAAGCTGTCGCTGGTGCCGTTCCAACTGTGGACGCCGGACGTTTATCAGGGCGCGCCTGCGCCGGTCTCGACCTTCCTGGCGACCGCCAGCAAGATCGCGATCTTTGCGGTCGTGATGCGTCTGTTCCTGTATGCCCCGGCCGCCGACAACGAAGCGCTGCGCATGGTGTTGTCGATCATCGCGTTCTGCTCCATCTTGTTCGGTAACCTGATGGCCATCAGCCAGACCAACATCAAGCGTCTGCTGGGCTACTCGTCGATCGCTCACCTGGGCTACCTGCTGGTGGCGCTGATTGCGGTGCAAACCCATCAGCTGTCGCTGGAAACCGCCGGCGTTTATCTGGCCGGTTACCTGTTCAGCAGCCTGGGCGCCTTCGGCGTGGTCAGCCTGATGTCCAGCCCATACCGCGGCCCGGATGCGGATTCGCTGTTCTCTTACCGTGGTCTGTTCTGGCATAAGCCAATCTTGTCCGCGGTAATGACGGTGATGATGCTGTCGCTGGCCGGTATCCCGATGACGCTGGGCTTTATCGGTAAGTTCTTCGTGATCGCGATGGGCGTCAGCGCACACCTGTGGTGGCTGACCGGCGCAGTCGTGGTAGGCAGCGCCATCGGCCTGTACTACTACCTGCGCGTGACCGTCAGCCTGTTCCTCAGCGCGCCGGAATCGCTGCAGCGCGACACCCCGAACAACTGGGCGTTGACCGCCGGTGGCGTCGTGGTGCTGATCTCAGCCGCGCTGGTGCTGCTGTTGGGGGTTTATCCTCAGCCGCTGATTTCGCTGGTGCAGATGGCTCAGCCGACGTTCTGATAACGCTTCAGACGGTAAAAAGGTCGCTTCGGCGGCCTTTTTTTATGGAGAAACGGCACTCAGTCGTAATGGGCGCTAAACGACGTTTCCAGCGCCTGTACCACCGCGCGCACGCGAGCGGCGCGTTGCAAATCGGGGTGCAGCACCAGCCAGATATCCACCCAGTCTTTGCTCTCGGGAAAGAGGCGCACCAGTTCCGGGTCGTGGTCGGCCAGGCACGACAAGAGCAGCCCGATGCCCAGCCCGCTGCGGGTGGCCGAACGTAACAACAGCTGCGAATTGCATTGCAGCACGGCGTTGGGCTCGAACAGGGTCTCGCCGCCGAAATTGCTCCAGTGGCGCGGCACCAGTTCGCGTGGGAACATCAGCAGATCGTGGCCGCGCAGCTGCTCGCCTTTGACCGGCATGCCGCGTTGCGCCAGATAGTGCGGGCTGGCGTACAGGCCCATTTCGATAGTGGCTAAGCGTTTGATGATCAGCTCATCGTCATCGGGGCGCGCGCCGCGGATCGCCAGATCCGCGCTGTGGTAAGCGATATCGGTGATGTTCAGCGCCGTCAACAGCGTGACGGTGATGGCCGGATAGCGTTGCCGCAGATCTTGCAGCGCCGGTATCACGAAGGCTTCGGCCAGGGTATCGGTGGTGGCGATGCGCACGTTGCCGCACAGACTTTCGTCGCCGCCGGCGGCTTTGCGAGCGATCGCCTGCACGGCATTTTCCATCTTCATCATGTCCGCCAGCATGGATTCGCCCAGCGGGCTGAGGGAGAAGGATTTTGGCGTGCGGATAAACAATTTCGAACCCAGCGAGTTTTCCAGGGCGGTGAGACGTCGGCCGACTGTCGCCTGATCAACCTGCAGCTGGTTGGCGGCTTTACGTAACGTGCCGCAGCGTGCGACGGCCAGAAAGAAGCGCGCGTCATCCCAATTCATCATGCCATTTCCTCTCTGCAGATTTGTCGGCGCCAGGGGAGCAGTGCGGGCCGGGCGAACGATACCGGTATCTATCATAAAGCGTTGTTCCGCCTGGAGGGAGAGAAAGACGGTCAACGGCACGCACATCGGCGGTTATTTCTCCGGTGATGCAAGAATGCATCAGGGTGATTCATTCTTGACGATACTTCGCCCGTCGCCGTAACGCTATGATAAGCGCCGTTCCCGGCAGACCGGGTGAGGAAAGACGACGATGGCAGGCCGCCGCCTGCCGACTTTGGGAGTGGAAGCATGTCAGAAAATACCGCCATCCAGGACGCGGCGCCAGCAAACGCACAGGCGTCGCGCACGGCAATTTTACTGTTCCTGGCGCTGGCTTTGATGTCGGCATTGCTGAACAGCAGCGCGCCGACGCCGCTTTATCCGCTGTATCAGCAGCAGCTTGCGCTAAGCTCGGTCAGTCTGACCGTCATCTACGGCGCCTATGCCGCCGGCGTGCTGATCTCTTTGTTCGGCGTCGGCAATCTGGCCGGCAAAGTAAAGGATTTACGCAGCATGATCGTGCCGGCGTTGCTGGTGGTGTTGAGCGGCGCGCTGCTGTTCGCGCTGGCTGATACCTTTGCCATGATGCTGATGGCGCGGCTGCTGGCCGGGGTAGGCACCGGGGCGCTGACCGGCGCGGCGAACATCGCGTTGGTGCGGTTTGGGCCGCGCGACGGCGGTAAAAGCGCGGCGTTAATCGCAACGCTGTCATTCACCACCGGATTAGCGCTGGGGCCGATCTTCAGCGGCATCGCTTTGCAGACCGGTTTTCATCCTACGACGCTGCCGTTCGTTTTCATCATGGCCATTGCCGCCATGGCGGCGTTGGGCGTCATGCTGCTGTGGCCGCGTGGCCAGGTTGCGTCGCCGGCCCGCGCTGTGCCGGCCGTACAGGAAAAAAGCACGCTGCTCGATGGCCTGCGCGCTACCGGCGGTAAATTCTTTGTGTGCGCCGGCGCGCTGTTTGTCTGTTGGGCGCTGGCCGCCAGTATTTTGGCAATCGGCCCCGGCGTGGCGGAAACGCTGTTAGGCATGCACCAGCGTGGCGTCTTTGGCTATGCGATTGCGGTGTATCTGCTGATCGCCGGCATCAGCCAGATCCTGAGCCGCCGCGTTAACGCCCGTCATTCGCTGTTGTTCGGTTGCCTGGCGCAGGTGCTGGCGGCAGTGGTGTTCGCCATGGCGATCCAGTGGCATTCTCTGGGGCTGGCGGCGGTGGGGCTGGTGGTGGCCGGCTATGCCTACGGCGCCATTTTCGTCGGCAGCGCGACCCTGGTGAACTTGATTTCGCCGCCGACCAGCCATGCGCGTTTGCTTTCTCTGTTTTACGTTATCGCTTATATCGCCAACTGGGTGCCGATCTTGCTGGGCGTGGTGGTCGATCGCGTCGATCTGCAGCAGGCGACCCATTTGCTGTTCTTGAGCAGCAGCGCGGTGTGCCTGTTGCTGGCATGGAAAACGTCCCGGGTGGGGTTCCCTTGCTAATTATTTTGTGATTAATATCTATTTTTTATAATTAATGATTCTTTAATTACATTTATGATGTGATTTGTATCGCATAAAATGGTCTGTTTTCGGGTAAACTGCGCGCTTTCTTTTTGCTGCAGGTCACTTTATGAACGTTCTTTTCGCCATTGCCGTCACCACCGGGATCCTGTCCGGCGTTTGGGGATGGGTTGCCGTCAGTCTGGGCCTGATCGGTTGGGCCGGTTTTCTCGGCTGCACGGCCTATTTCGCCTGCCCGCAGGGCGGCCTGAAAGGGCTGTTGATCGGCGCGTTGACCTGCTGCAGCGGCGTTTTCTGGGCAATGGTCATCATCCACGGCAGCGAACTGGCGCCGCAATGGAATTTGCTGGGGTATCTGCTGACCGGCGCCGTGGCGTTCTTGATGTGCATACAGGCCAAACAGCAATGGCTGGGGTTCGTGCCCGGCACCTTTATCGGCGCCTGTGCGACCTTCGCCGGCGGCGGCGACTGGCCGCTGGTGACGCTCTCTTTGCTGGTGGGCCTGCTATTCGGCTATGCGATGAAAAACAGCGGGCTGTGGTGGGCGGCGCGCAGCGAAAAAGCCCGCGCCGCACAGCCGGTCAGCCGGCATGCCGGCTCAAACGGTGCCGCCGAGTGAGAGGCGGTAGTGCAGATCGAGACGCTCGGCGCAGGGCTCGCCCGCGATCCGCTGCAGCAACAGTTCACTGGCGGCCTTACCCATCTCAAAGCGCGGCGTGATCACGCTGGCGATGCCCGGCGTGGTCGCCTGGCCGATATCCAGACCGTGAAAACCCGATAGCGCAACCTCCTGCGGCACGCGCACGCCGAGACGCAGGCAGGCCTGCAACACGCCTACCGCCAAATCGTCGTTGGTGCACAGGATACCGTCCAACTGCGGGTAGCGTTCGCGCGCCATTGCCAGCATGTCGGCGCCGATCGAAACCGATGAGACCCGATGCGGCGTGATCTGGCGCGGCGTTTGCCCCTGAGCCGCCATGGCGCGGCAGTAACCCTGGTAACGTTTAGTGTCGCGGGCGTCGGACATGGCGCCAAAGTAAACGATATGGCGTTTGCCGCTGGCCAGCAGCGCGGCGGTCATGTCATACCCCGCCTGTTCATTGTCAAATCCCACCGCGATCCGCCCCGGCGGCGCGTCGAGATCCATCACCTGCGCGATGGGAATTTTCGCGGCGGCGAGATAGGTCTCCGCGCGCAAGGTGTGCGCCGAATCGGTGAGGATTAGCCCAGCGATTGGATAAGCCAGCAGCTGTGCAATCTGCTCTTCTTCCCGCTGCGGGCTGTAATCGTAGTTCACCACCAGCGTTTGATAACCCCGCGCCTGGGTGACGGATTCGATGCCGGCCAGCAGATCGGCGAAAATCTGGTTATTGAAAGAGGGGATCAACACGCCGATGCGCGGTTTTCTGCCGGCCTGTGCGGTATCGGCGTCAGTGATGTTCAGCTCCCGCATGACCTGCGCAATGCGTTCAGCGGTGTCGGCCGCCACTTTGTCCGGCGTGCGCAGAAAACGGCTGACGGTCATTTTGGTCACGCCGGCCAATTGCGCGATGTCCTGTAGCGTTACGCGGGGGTGTTTCATTCGGTAGCCTTAACGGGCGGCGCGGCAAGGGTGGATAGCGGTATGTTAACAAATCGATTTGGTGATAACAACGCATGCGATTTTATTGAAAGTGGCTATTTTTCAATTGGATAGATTGGATTTGTTCTCTCGCTGTCTGCGTGAGTTCACGTTAAGGGTAACAGGGTTTCGTAACATTATTTTCAGTGATTTCCATCACGTTTTTACCGGTAACAATCGGCTGAGATAGAGGCCTGTCCGATTGGAGGCCTGAAGGCCGGGAATCACCATGAACAACCTGTTTTCTCTGGATAACAAAACCGTCTTGATCACCGGCGCCTCGCGCGGCATCGGTTTTCTGCTGGCGCGCGGCCTGGCGCAGCAAGGCGCGCATATTCTGGTCAACGCCACCACCGAAGAACATGCCCGGCACGCCGCCGATCGCCTGCGCGAAGAGGGGCTGCGCGCCGACGCGGCGGCGTTCGACGTCACCGACTCTCAGGCGGTGCATGCCGCCATCGGCCGTATCGAAACGGACATCGGCGCGATAGACGTGTTGATCAACAACGCCGGCATCCAGCGCCGTCATCCCTTCACCGAGTTCCCGGAGCAAGACTGGGACGACATCATCGCCGTCAACCAGAAGGCGGTCTTCATCGTGTCGCAGACCGTGGCCCGTTACATGGTGCCGCGCCGGCGCGGCAAGATAGTCAATATCGGCTCGATGCAAAGCGAGCTGGGGCGGGACACCATCACCCCTTACGCGGCGTCCAAAGGGGCGGTGAAAATGCTGACGCGCGGCATGTGCGTGGAGTTGGCGCGTTACAACATTCAGGTCAACGGCATCGCCCCCGGCTATTTCAAAACCGAGATGACGCAGGCGTTGGCCGACGACCCGGCCTTTACCGCCTGGCTGACCCAGCGCACGCCCGCCGCGCGTTGGGGGGATCCGCAGGAGCTGATCGGCGCGGCGGTGTTCCTGGCCGCTGACGCTTCCAGCTTCGTCAACGGGCAGCTGCTGTTTGTCGATGGCGGCATGTCCGCCGCGGTGTAATCCCTCTTTCGTGGAGTGTTGAGATGAAAATTCAAACCCAGTCCTGCATGGTCAACGGCAAACGAGACGTGGCGGTGATCGCGCAAGAAGTGAATTATCAGGGGCAGGGCACGCTGGTGAAAATCCGCCGCGGCGGCATCTGCGGCTCGGACCTGCATTACTTTCAGGAAGGGAAGGTCGGCAATTTTCAGGTACGCCAGCCGATGGTGCTGGGCCACGAGGCGATCGGCGAGGTGGTCGCCAGCGATTCGCCGCAGCTGGCGATCGGGCAGAAGGTGGCGCTCAATCCCAGCAAACCCTGCGGGCAGTGCAAATATTGTCTGGCGCAGCAAAGCAATCAGTGCGTCGAGATGCGCTTTTTCGGCAGCGCGATGTATTTCCCGCACGTTGACGGTGCTTTCACCCAATACAAGGTGGTGGATAGTGCGCAGTGCATTCCTTACGCCGCCGATCGCGACGACAGGGTGATGGTATTTGCCGAACCGCTGGCGGTGGCGATCCACGCGGCGAAACAGCCCGGCGCGGTGAAGGGTAAAACGGTTTTCGTGTCCGGCGTCGGCCCGATCGGCTGTTTGCTGGTGGCGGCGCTGAAAGCGCTGGGCGCCGCCGAGATCGTCTGCGCCGATCTCAGCCCGCGCTGTCTGGCGCTCGCCGGCCAGATGGGGGCGGACCGCTGTCTGCATGCTGCAGACGACGATTTCAGCGTATATCAGCAACACAAAGGCTATTTCGACATCGCTTTCGAGGCAGCAGGGCATCCGACGTCGCTGCAGCGCTGCCTGGAAGTCACGCGCGCCAAGGGCACCGTCGTGCAGGTCGGGATGGGCGGCAGCTTCCCTGATTTCCCGCTGATGCTGTTGATCGCCAAGGAGTTGAATCTGCTCGGCTCCTTCCGCTTCGTGGAGGAATTCGCGCTGGCGGTGGCCTGGCTGGCCGGCGATGTGGTCGATCCGCTGCCGCTGCTGTCGGCGGAGTTCGCCGGGGACCAACTGGCGCAGGCGCTGGAGTTTGCCGGCGACAAGCGCCAGGCCGCCAAGGTGCAATTAGTGTTTTAGGGTAAAAGTCCGATGGCCGCAGGTGACGATCGTTGTCTATAGTGTAGGAACGCTTAATTTTTCAACCACGGAGATCTCACGATGGCAAGACATACGGATGCTGAGCAAACTACGCTGGATGACGATCTGAGAATGCTGACCGAAACGCTGGAAGAAGTGTTGCAATACAGCGGCGATCGCGCGGATCAGGCCTACATCGACATCAAGTCGCACGCCGAGCAGGCGCTGAGTGAGGTCAAGGCGCGCTGGGTGAACACCGGCGAATCCTACTATGCCCGCGCCAAAGAAGCGGTGCACCGCACCGACGACTATGTGCGGGATAAACCCTGGCACAGCGTAGGCATCGGCGCCACCGTCGGGCTGGTGCTGGGGCTGCTGCTGGCCCGCAAATAAATCACGGCCCAGGGGCGGCGCAAGCCGCCTCGTTCTTTTCTGCAGACTGTGTGCTTCATCCCGCTGTTTCTCCGATAGTTCTTCCATATCCCGCCTATACTTTCCGCTAGCCGCCGCAGGCGGGGCGCTATTCCCCTGTTTTTTGTGCGGACGGATTGAGACCATGTCGCCGCAGGTGTAAAGTGTTTGTGTATTTATTGTTTATTTTTTGTTCTAAATCAAATAATTATCTGGTGTAAACACCCAGGGATATACGGCGTTTTTGCGCTGGCGCAAAAGCCGTGAAAATAACACCTCATATAATACAGAGCGTAACTACAGGCGCGGCGTCCGTCGGCTGCGCCGGGGACGATCTCTGCTAACTGACTTGTGAGCGAACTATGTCGACAAGTGTTTTTAATCGCCGGTGGGCGGCTGTGCTGCTCGAGGCGCTGGCCCGCCATGGGGTGCGGCATGTTTGTATCGCTCCGGGATCGCGCTCCACGCCGTTGACGCTGGCCGCTGCGGCCAACCGATCTTTTATCTGTCATACCCACTTTGATGAACGCGGGCTCGGCCATTTGGCGCTTGGGCTGGCGAAGGCGGCGCGTGAGCCGGTAGCGGTGATTGTCACGTCCGGCACCGCGGCGGCGAACCTTTACCCGGCTTTAATCGAGGCCGGCCTGACCGGTGAGCGGCTGGTGTTTCTCACCGCCGATCGGCCGCCGGAACTGATCGACTGCGGCGCCAATCAGGCGATCCGTCAAAACGGCCTCTACAGCAGCCACCCGACGTTGGCGATCGATCTGCCGCGTCCTACGCCGGATATTCCGGCCGCGTGGCTGGCCTCCAGCGTCGACAGCGCGATGGCGCGCCTGCAGCACGGCGCGTTGCATATTAACTGCCCGTTCGCCGAACCGCTGTACGGCGGCGATGAACGTCAGTATGCCGATTGGTCCGCCGCGCTGGGCGACTGGTGGCAGAGCGATCGGCCTTGGCTGCAGGAAAGCGAGACGCGTGCGGCGCCGTCGCCGCAGCCGGACTGGTTCTTCTGGCGGCAAAAACGCGGCGTGGTGCTGGCTGGCCGCATGAGCGCGGAAGAGGGCGCACAGGTGGCCGACTGGGCCGAGACGCTGGGCTGGCCGCTGATCGGCGATGTGCTGTCGCAGACCGGGCAACCGCTGCCCTGCGCCGATTTATGGCTCGCTCATCCGCAGGCGCAGCGCGTGTTGCAAGACGCGCAGCTGGTGGTGCAGTTCGGCGGCAGTCTGACCGGTAAACGCTTGCTGCAGTGGCAGGCGCAGTGTCGGCCGGAAGAGTATTGGGTCATCGACGAGCTGCCGGGGCGGCTCGATCCGGCCCAGCACCGTGGGCGGCGTCTGCGTGCCGGGGTGGCGCAGTGGTTGGCGCAGCATCCGGCGCAACCGCGCGCGCCGTGGGCCGCCGGGCTGGCGGTCTTGGCGGATAAGGCGCTGACGGCGGCGTCCACGCATCTGCACGATAACTTTGGCGAAGCGCAGCTGGCGCACCGTCTGCCGGAACTGCTGCCGGAGAACGGCCAGCTGTTTCTCGGCAACAGCCTGGTGGTGCGACTGATCGACGCGTTAACCACGCTGCCTGTCGCTTACCCGGTATTCAGCAACCGCGGCGCCAGCGGCATCGACGGTCTGATTTCCACCGCCGCCGGCGTACAGCGCGCCACCGCCAGGCCGACGTTGGCGGTGGTGGGCGACCTTTCCGCGTTGTATGACCTCAATGCGCTGGCGTTGTTGCGCCACTGTTCGGCGCCGACGGTGCTGATCGTCGTCAATAACAACGGCGGCCAAATTTTCTCGCTGTTGCCGACGCCGGACGAGGAGCGCCAACGCTTTTACTGCATGCCGCAGAACGTCGAGTTCAGCCACGCGGCGGCGATGTTCCAGCTTGACTACGCGCGGCCGGAAAACTGGCGCCAACTGCAACAGGCGGTTGAGCAAGGCTGGCGGCGCGGCGGCGCCACGCTGATAGAACTGCAGGTGTCGCCGAGCGCAGGGGCCGAGAGTCTGCAATTCCTGGTACAACAGATGGCGGTGCAATGATGTTGGCGACGCGAATTTTGCAACAGGGCGAAGCGGGGCGTCCGTGGCTGGTATGGCTGCACGGCCTGTTGGGCAACAACAATGAATGGCGGGTGATCGCCGCGCGTTGCCCGGAATGGCCGTCGCTGGCCATCGATCTGCCCGGCCACGGCGATTCCGTGGCGGTGAGCTGCCGCGGCTTCGACGACATCAGCGCGCAAATCGCCGCGACCCTGCAACTGCGCAATATTGAACGTTATTGGTTGGTGGGCTACTCGCTCGGCGGGCGCATCGCCATGTATCACGCTTGCCACGGCCGCCATGACGGCCTGCAAGGCGTGATCGTCGAGGGCGGCAACCCGGGGCTTGAGGACGAACAACAGCGCCGCGATCGTTGCGAGCAGGATGCGCGATGGGCGGCGCGTTTTCGCAGTGAGCCGATTGCCGAAGTCCTGGCGGACTGGTATCAGCAACCGGTGTTCAAAGAGCTTAGCCATGTGCACCGCCAGGCGCTGATCGCCGCGCGTTCGGTCAACAGCGGCCCGGCGATTGCCGACATGCTCGAAGCCACCTCGCTCGGCAGACAGCCTTATCTGGCGCCGCAGCTGCGCCAACTGACCGTGCCGCTGCGGGTGCTGTGCGGTGAGAACGACCCCAAATTTCAACGGCTGGCGCGCGACGCCGGGTTGCCGTTGTGCATCGTGCCGCAGGCCGGCCACAACGCGCATCTGGCCAATCCGCAGGATTTCGTCGCCGAGCTGCAGACCTTTCTCGTTAACCCTGGTTAAAGGAACCGAACATGCTTTATCCGAATGAAGAACACCTGTATGCCGCCATCGCCTGGCAGGATTGCACCGGCGATTTCGAAGACATTCTGTATCACAAGTCCGCCGACGGCATCGCCAAAATCACCATCAACCGGCCGCAGGTGCGCAACGCGTTTCGTCCGCAAACGGTCAAAGAGATGATCGACGCGCTGGCCAACGCCCGTTACGACGACGGCATCGGCGTCATTATTCTGACCGGCGCCGGCGATAAGGCCTTCTGCTCCGGCGGCGATCAGAAAGTGCGCGGTGACTACGGCGGCTATCGCGACGACAGCGGCGTACATCACCTCAACGTGCTGGACTTCCAGCGCCAGATCCGCACCTGCCCGAAGCCGGTGGTGGCGATGGTGGCCGGCTATTCGATCGGCGGCGGCCACGTGCTGCAAATGATGTGCGATCTGACCATCGCGGCGGATAACGCCATCTTCGGCCAGACCGGCCCGAAAGTGGGCTCGTTCGACGGCGGCTGGGGCGCGTCTTACATGGCGCGCATCGTCGGCCAGAAGAAGGCGCGCGAAATCTGGTTCCTGTGCCGCCAGTACGACGCCGCCGCCGCGCTGGACATGGGCCTGGTCAATACCGTCGTGCCGCTGGCCGATCTGGAAAAAGAGACGGTGCGCTGGTGCCGCGAAATGCTGCAGAACAGCCCGATGGCGCTGCGCTGCCTGAAGGCGGCGCTGAATGCCGACTGCGACGGCCAGGCCGGTTTGCAGGAGCTGGCGGGCAACGCCACCATGCTGTTCTACATGACCGACGAAGGGCAGGAAGGGCGCAACGCGTTCAACGAGAAGCGCCAACCGGACTTCAGCAAATTCAAGCGTAACCCGTAATGAGCGGGGCAAACCGCAGCGCGGCGCTATACCGTTACAGCCTGCCGATGGAGGCGGGCGTGGTGCTGCGCAATCAACGGTTGAAAACGCGTGACGGATGGGTGGTGCAGCTGTGTCAGGGCGAGCGTGAAGGTTGGGGCGAGATCGCGCCGCTGCCGGAATTCAGCCGGGAAACGCCGGCGCAGGCCGAACAGGCCGCGTTGGGCTGGCTGCAGGCGTGGTTGGCGGGCAACGAACCGGAGCACAGCGCGCTGCCCTCGGTGGCCTTTGGGCTCAGCTGTGCGCAGGCCGAGCTGGAGCAGCGTTTGCCGATGCAGGCGGATTTTCGCAAGGCGCCGCTGTGCACCGGCGATCCGGATGAGCTGTTCGAGACATTGAGCGCTTTGCCGGGCGAGAAAGTCGCCAAGGTGAAGGTGGGGCTGTATGAGGCGGTGCGGGACGGCATGATCGTCAACGTGTTGCTGGAGGCACTGCCGGATCTGCGGCTGCGGCTGGACGCCAACCGCAGCTGGACCCGCGCCAAGGCCGACGGCTTCGCCAGGTACGTTAACCCGGCGTGGCGCGATCGCATCGCCTTCCTGGAAGAGCCCTGCAAGACCCGTGATGAATCGCGCGACTTCGCCCGGGCGACCGGTATCGCCATCGCCTGGGATGAGAGCGTGCGGGAGGCGGACTTTGTGGTGCAGGCCGAGCCGGGCGTGGCGGCCATCGTGATCAAGCCGACGCTGGTCGGCAGCCTGGCGCGTTGCCAGACGCTGGTGGCGCAGGCGCACGCGGCGGGCCTGACGGCGGTGATCAGTTCCAGCCTCGAATCCAGCCTGGGGTTGACCCAGCTGGCGCGCATTGCCCATTGGCTGACGCCGGATACCGTGCCGGGCCTGGACACGCTGGGGTTGATGCAGGCGCAGGTGCTGCGCCCGTGGCCGGGCAGCGCGTTGCCGCTGCTGGATGTCTCGGCGCTGGAGTGCCTATGGCGCCGTTGAACGATTGGCCGTGGCGGCACTGGGCGCGCACTCAGCCGCAGGCGACGGCGCTGATGCTCGGCGAACAACCGCTGAGCTGGCTGGCGTTGCAGAGCCAGGTGGATGAGCTGGCGGCGGATTTCCAGCATCAGGGCGTTGAACCGGGCTGCGGTGTGGCGCTGTGCGGTAAAAACAGCTATCCACTGCTGCTGGCCTATCTGGCGCTGTTGCAGTGCGGCGCAC
>NZ_CAJCKE010000026.1:0-72297 GCF_903970925.1 Serratia sp. ME47
CGCTGCCGGTGGCGCTGGCGGTGATGACGTTAGCCAGCGACGAGTAGGTGCCGAAACTGATGGAACCAAAGTCGTTAGTGGTGCCGGAACTGTTGCCGCCGGTGACCACGCACCCGGCGCCGATGGTCATTGTCACGCCCAGCGTGCCCTGAATGGTGCCCGCTGCGTTGGCTGCGCCACTGATGCACAGCAGAGGTGTTAACGAGAGCAAAACCAGCAGAGTTTTTTTCATCATGATTCCTTGCCATGTCAGAGAAAGTCCGCAAAAACGCCACCCAGAGCTGAGTTGCACGCATTTATTTACTTACATTTAAATTAATAGGATAAGAACGTGAAATTGTCTTTATCAAAGGTCAAAACTTTTTAATTGGCACAGGGCAAGCGTGCGTGGGTGAAATAACGTGATGGTGAAATGATTAGAATAATAACGAATGGCGATAGGAATATTGTTATCTTTATTTATCGCCGGGGAAAGCGGCTCCCCGGCGCCAGGGCGATTACAGGTGAAAATCCAGCGCGCCGTCGCGCACCAGCTCGCGCGGCAGGTTGTTCTTGATGCGGCTGCCGATGCGTTTGGCGATGCCCAGCGGTTGCCCCTGATAGGTGACGATGCACTCGTCGCCCGCCGGCGGCTGCTCAGGGTAGAGATCGCGGCCGTGATACCACTCCTGGGCCAGCGCGGCGTCCAGCTCGAAATGCTGTTTGCCGTCGGCGCCCGCGAGGGCGATCGCCGCTTCGTGCTGCCAACGGAAACCTTTCGGGAAGCGCTCCGCCAGCTTGAGGCCGATACGCGAGAAGCGCACTTTGCCGAACAGCGGCTCCAGCTCGGCCGGGAAGAGCCAGATTTCCTTGTCGCGCTCCCACAGCCTGCTGTCATCGCCCCAGGTTAAGCCGGATGCGGCGGCGGCTTGGGCGATCAGCGCCGCCTCTTTGCCGGACAGCGGGCTGAACGGGAATTTACCGACTTTATAGGTCGGCTTCGCCAACGGCGCCACGGCGTGTTTTTTACGCAGGCGGGCGACGAAAAACCCTTCGCTGTCGTAAATCTGCGGGAAGACGTGCAGGAAGCCCTCGGCGGTCAACGCCTTGTCGGCGCCGGGGAACAGCTCACCCAGCGGCTCGATGCTGACCGCGTCGCCATAGGTGTCCAGCAGCCAGCGCACCACCTGCTGATTTTCCTGCGCATTGAGGGTGCAGGTGGAATAAACCATCACGCCGCCCGGCGCCAGCGCATGAAACGCGCTGTCGATCAGCTCGCGCTGGGTGGCGGCGATCTCGGCGACGCTTTCCGGCGACCAGTTGCTCATGGCGTCCGGATCTTTGCGCACCACGCCTTCGCCGGAGCAGGGGGCGTCGAGCAGAATGGCGTCAAAACTCTCCGGCAGCGCGGCGCCGAACACCCGGCCATCGAAGTGGGTCAGCGCCGTATTCTTCACGCCGCAGCGGCTGATATTGGCGTGCAGCACTTTCACCCGGCTGGCGGAGTATTCGTTGGCGACGATGCCGCCCTGATTATCCATCAACGCGGCTATCTGGGTGGTTTTGGAGCCCGGCGCGGCCGCCACGTCCAGCACCCGATGGGGCGCTGCGCCGCCGGCGAACAGCGCGCTGACCGGCAGCATCGAGCTGGCCTCCTGAATGTAGAACAGGCCGCTCAAATGTTCGGCGGCGCTGCCCAATCGCAGCTCTTCATCGTCGCGCTCGATCCAGAAACCTTCCGCGCACCAGGGAATGGGTTCCAATCGCCAGTCGTAGTCCCGCACCAGCGCCAGGAAGTCGGTGACGCTGATTTTCAGCGTGTTGACGCGCAGGCTGCGGCGCAGCGGGCGCTGGCAGGCGGCGATAAAATCGTCCATCGCCAGTTCGGCGGGCATGATGGCGCGGGTGGCGTCAAGGAAAGCGGGGGGCAGAAAAACGGCAGTGGATTTGGCCACGGGGCGAACTCTCAGGGTGCAATAAAGACAAGGGCGAGAGTTTATCACAAAGCGGAAAAAAACAGGGCCCGGCATTGCCGGGCCCTGAGGGAAACGCGAAAGTTAATCGCGCGGAATGGCGGTGCCCCAGGTTTTCCAGTCCTTCGGCTCTTCCGGATTCAGCAGGAAGTGCTTGTTCGGTGTCGCTTTCGGCGCCAGCGGAATGGTTGGCGGCGTGGCGAAGGCGATGCCGCCGCGGATGAACTGCTGGAAGGTGCCACTCTTGATCACGCCGCCGGTCAGGCCGAACTGCAGGTTGTAACCCGACGCCAGCCAGAACACGCTGTTGTTGCGCACCAGATGCTGGTACTTCTTGCTGATGCGCAGCGCGACGTGCACCCGATCGGACATGGCGCCGAGGTAGAAGCCGGTGATGGTGCCGACCTCCACGCCGCGGAACAGCACCGGCGTGCCGATCTGCAGCGAGCCGGTTTCGGCCGCGTCGAGCACGACGCTCAGGCCGTCCAGATAGCGAGAGTCGGTGATGCTGGCCTGCTGCAGTTCGAAGGTGCGCAGCTCGCGCCCGCGGCCCGGCTCCACGTTGATATAAGGCTGGAGCAGGGTATCGAGGTTGCTGACGCCGGCGGCGGAGATCTCCGGCGACACGATCGAGAAGCGGCTGCCGAGGCGCGCGAAGGTCTGCACGTATTCCGGATACAGCACCGCTTTGGCCAACACTTCGTTGCGCTCCGGCGCCAGCTGCAGCGACTCCACCTGGCCGACGTCGATGCCGAGGTAACGCAGCGGCATGCCCGCCGACAGCTTGCTGGCGTCATAGGTTTTCAGCGTGATTTGGCTGCCCACCGCGCGGGCGGCGGTTTCGCTGGCGTACAGTACGCGGTTGGCGCCTTTGTTCAGCGTCACGCCCTGCAGGTTGTCGAAGCTGATGGCGCCTTTCAGCGCGCGGTTGAGCGGTGAAGCCTGCACCGTCAGGCCGCTGCCGTTGAGCTGCACCTTGGCGCCGCCTTCGGCCCAGAAGATGCTTTCACGGGTCAGCAACTTACGGTATTCCGGGCTGATGTAGACGTCCACCTCAAACTCGTTGGCCTTCGGCCGAACGTTAACGATCTCGCCCACCTGGAATTTACGATACAGCACCACTGAGCCGGCCTGCACGTCCGGCAGGCTGGTGGCGCTGAGGGTCAGGGTGGTGGAAGGGGCGTTGCCGACGATGCCTTCCTCGGCTTTTTCGCTGTTGGCGTACAGCGGGTACTGGCCGCCAGGCTCCCCTTTGCTGCCGGGGATAATGCGCACGCCGCCGTCTACCCATTCCTGCGCACTGGCGCCGAGCACTTCCATGCCGTCTATTCCCAGCTTGACGTCGAGGCGGCTGTTGACCACGAATTTGCTGTCTTTGTGCAGCAGGCCGCGATATTGCGCATCAACGGCGGCGGTGAACACCACGCCGCCGGCGGTCAAGGTGCGGCTCAGGATTTGGCCGACTTTCACGCCGTGCACCACCAGCGGTTGCCCGACGTCGATGCCGTAGCTTTGCGGCGCCGTCAGCGTGACGGTCAACACGCCCGGCTGTTGCAACAGCGTTTCGCTGCTGTCCAGTACGTTGAAGCGCTGCTGCGGTTCGCCTTCACCCGGCACCAGTTCCAGCGTGGTGCCGGTCAGCAGTTGGCTGAGCTTGGCGTCGTTGAGGCTGATGCGCGGGCTGCGCATCACGATGCGGGTGCCGCTGCGCATCAGATCGACCACCGAAGGATCGATGGTCAGTTCACCGATGACTTTGCTGTCCTGTTGCAACGTCAGCTTGGTCAGGGTGCCGACCTGCAGCCCCTGGTACATCAGCGGCGTGCGGTTTTCACTCAAATTGTTGCCGCTCGGCAGATCCAGCAGAATATTGACGCCGCGCTGGCTGTGGGCCAGGTCCGGGTAAAGGGTATAGTTCTGATCGCCCTTGGCCTGCTGGCCATCGGCCGGCGAATCGAAGGCGATGGCGCCGTTGACCAGCGCCGCCAGGCTCTCCATCTGCACCGTGGCGCCGGACAGGCTGAAATCGCCCTTGAAGCCGGAGACATTCCAGAAGCGGCTGTTGCTCTTCACCAGGTTGGCGAAGCGGCGGTCGATCAGCACGTCGATGGTTACGCCCCTGTTGCCTTCGCTGATGGTGTAGTCATACACCTTGCCGACCGGGATTTTACGGTAATAGACCAGCGAGCCGCTGTTGAGCGAACCCAGGTCGTCGGCGTGCAGGTGAATCATCAGCTCGCCGGTGTTCAGGCGGTACTTCGGCTGGGTATCGAGCGCGGTGAAGTGGGTTTGCTCCTTGCCGCTGCCGGGCATCATGCCGATATAGTTGCCGCCGACCAGCGCATCGAGCCCGGATACCCCGGCCAGCGAGGCCTTGGGCGTCACCAGCCAGAACTGGGTGCCTTCGCGCAGCGAGTCTTCCAGATCGCTTTTGATGCTGGCTTCCACCACGATGCTGCGCAGATCTTTGCTCAGGCTGATTTTTTGCACCGTGCCGACCTCAACGCCCTGGTAGCGTACCGGCGTGCGGCCGGCGACGATGCCCGCCGCCGATTGGAAATCGATGGTGACGGTGGTGCCGCGCTCCTGGAAATTGTTATAGACCAGCCACCCGGCGATCAGCAGGGCGATGAACGGCAGTAACCAGAACGGTGAAATGCGGCGTTTGTTCTTGACCCGCGCTTCAGTCGGTGTAGTCGGCGTTTCCTGTTGCATGTGCATCCCAAATCAATCGGCTATCGAGCCATTCAACGGCAAGAATAGTCAAAATGACCGCCGAGCCAAAGTAAAACGCGGCCGGTCCCATAGTAAAAGATAACAGTTGATCGCGATTTACCAGCGACATCATCAAGGCGATAACGAACAGATCGAGCATCGACCAACGGCCGATCCAGGTGACCAGGCGCAGCAGACGGATGCGCGTCTTCAGGCTGTGCGAGGTTTTGAAGTGGATGCTCAGCAACAGCACGATCAGCACGATCACCTTGGTGAAGGGCACCAGTACGCTGGCGATGAACACGATGGCGGCGATCGGCACGTTGCCGGAGGTGGCCAATGAGACCACGCCGGAGAAAATGGTGTCTTCCAGCCGTGTGCCGTTGGCGTAAATGATGGAAATCGGCAGCAGGTTGGCCGGTATCAGCAGGATCATCGCGGCGATCAGCGCCGCCCAGGTTTTCTGCAGGCTGTAGGGCTGGCGATGGCACATCGGCACATGGCAACGCGGGCAGCGGCCGCGCGCGTCGGGATAGCCGGTATAGTGGCAGGACAGACAAATGTGCAGCGCCGTCGGTGGGCCTTCCGGCTGTTCCTGCGGATAGTAGCGCTCCCACAGCTGCTCCAGGTTGACGTGGATCAGCGTCAGGATGCTCAGCACCGTGAGCGACAGGTAAGCGATCAGCGCGCTGCCGGGCTGGATGTCGGCGTAATCCTGCACTTTGATCGCCGCCACCGCCATGCCGATCAGATAAATGTCCAGCATCACCCACTCTTTGAGCCGCTCCAGCATCAGCAGCACCGGGCGCAGGTTCATGCCGAGCGCATGGCCAAAGCGCAGGTACAGCAGCGACAGCACCAGCGTCAGCGGGGCGCCGATGGTGCAAAACGCCACCATGCTGGCGGTGAGCGGATCGCCCTGGCGGCTCATCTGCCAGATGCCCTCCAGCAAACTGGCGTCGATGCGCGTGCCGAGCAGGCGGATGCTGATCAGCGGCTCGGTGAAGGCGAACGGCATCAGCAGCAGCATGGCGATCGCCATGGCGGTCAGGCGCGTCATCGACCAGTCGCGGCCGCTCACCACCTTGGCGTTGCAGCGCGGGCAATAGGCGGCCTGATTGCCGCTGAGCGGCGGCAGCACGAACAGCAGGTCGCACTCGCAGCAGCGTTGGTGGCGCGCTTTGGAAAGGGGGGCGGTGATCGCGTGTATTTTCATTTTTGACAAGTAGCTGCCCTTGAGCCCGCCGGAACTGTCAGCGTAGCTGAAAAATAAACCGGCCGCGTCACCGGCGATCGGGCGCCGGACGGTAAAACGAGGTAAACCGGGATTCTGAGCGGCAAACATACCCCGAGCGACGGGGTTTTGTGAAGCAACAGATGATTAACCTTGTGGCTATACGCATTTAATGCTTATTTTATAGGGCTTAAGCTTTGGGCTTCTGGCCATCTTCACTGTTTTAATGGTTAACACATGACAAAAGAACAATTCTACGCGGAATTAAAACGTGACCTGAGCGCGTTGCTCGGCGGGGAAACCAACTTTATCGCGGCGCTGTCCAACGCCAGCGCGTTGCTCAACGAGCGTCTGGATGACGTGAACTGGGTCGGTTTCTATCTGATGGATGGCGACCAACTGGTGCTGGGGCCGTTCCAGGGCAAGATCGCCTGCGTGCGCATTCCGGTGGGTAAGGGCGTGTGCGGCACGGCGGTGGCGGAAAATCGCGTGCAGCGCGTCGGTGACGTGCATGCGTTTCCGGGCCATATCGCCTGCGATGCGGCCAGCAACGCGGAAATCGTGCTGCCGCTGGCGGTTGGCGGCCGAGCGATCGGCGTTTTGGATATCGATAGCACGGTTTAT
Organism: Serratia sp. ME47; assembly: GCF_903970925.1. NCBI lineage: Bacteria > Pseudomonadati > Pseudomonadota > Gammaproteobacteria > Enterobacterales > Yersiniaceae > Serratia > Serratia sp. ME47. The sequence goes on from NZ_CAJCKE010000026.1 coordinate 6,526, forward strand.
CAACGCTTCGACGAACAGGACGAAGTGGGCCTGAAAGCAGTGGTGGCGGGGCTTTGTGAGCAACTGGAACAGTGTGACAGTGCGAAATATGTGACTGTGGCGGCAAGTTGATCGACGGTTAACGTGGCAATTACCGATGGCGTCATTATAATGACGCCTGTTCATGCCTGTGGCTTGTTGGCAATACCGTTGTAATCAGGAAATTTCATGGAAAATCAACCTAAGTTGAACTCTAGTAAAGAAGTCATTGCTTTTCTTGCCGAGCGTTTTCCGCTCTGCTTTAGCGCCGAAGGCGAAGCTCGTCCGCTGAAAATCGGTATTTTTCAGGATTTGGTAGAGCGCGTGCAGGGGGAAGAGAATCTCAGCAAAACGCAATTGCGTTCTGCCCTGCGCCTATACACCTCAAGCTGGCGTTACCTGTACGGCGTCAAGGTTGGCGCGCAGCGCGTCGATCTGGACGGCAATCCGTGCGGTGAACTGGAGCAGCAGCATGTCGATCATGCTCGCCAGCAGCTTGAAGAAGCCAAAGCGCGCGTTCAGGCACAGCGTGCCGAACAAAACGCCAAAAAACGTGAAGCCGCCGGCGAATCCGCCGATGCCGCTCCGCGCCGTCCGCGTCCAGCCGGTAAAAAGCCCGCTGCGCGTCGCGAAGGCGGAGCCGCGCCGGAAAACCGCAAGCCGCGCCCACAAACTCGCCCACAGCCCGCTCGCCAACCTCGTGCAGCCAAAGAGGAAAGCCAGCCGCGTTATGCGCCAGTCACGGATATCTCTAAACTGCAAATTGGCCAGGAAATCAAAGTCAGAGCAGGCAAGAGCGCGATGGATGCTACCGTACTCGAAATCGCTAAAGATGGCGTACGTGTGCAGCTCTCTTCCGGTCTGGCGATGATTGTGCGCGCAGAACACTTGCAGTTCTGATACGGAGGCCAACCCAGGCATGAACAAATTCGTCAGATTAACAGCGATTGCAGGGCTGCTGTGGGCGGGTGTCAGTTACGGCGCGGAAACAGCCAACATCCGCATCGGCCAACTGCCCCAACTGCAACAGGAACCCCAGCACGCTACGGTGAGTGAGCGCGTCACCTCGCGCTTCACTCGCTCTCATTACCGCCAGTTCGCCCTCGATGCGGAATTTTCAGGCAAGATCTTCGATCGCTACCTGAACATGCTGGACTACAATCATAACGTGTTGCTGGCCTCCGACGTGGCGCAGTTCGCCGGCAAACGCAATCAGGTTGGCGAAGAGCTGAAAACCGGCAAGCTGGACACCTTCTACGCGCTGTTCAATCTGGCGCAGAAACGCCGCTTTGAGCGTTACACCTATGCGTTGTCGTTGCTGGACAAGCCGATGAACTTCACCGGCAACGGCACTATCGATCTCGACCGCAGCAAAGCGCCGTGGCCGAAAGACAAGGCCGAGCTGGATAGCCTGTGGGATGCGAAAGTCACGTATGACGAGCTGAACCTCAAGCTGACCGGCAAGACCGACAAAGAAATCCGCGACACGCTGACCAAGCGCTATCAGTTCGCCATCAAGCGCCTGACGCAAAGCAACAGCGAAGACGTCTTCCAGCTGGCGATGAATGCCTTTGCGCATGAAATCGACCCGCACACCAACTATCTGTCGCCGCGCAACACCGAGCAGTTCAACACCGAGATGAGCCTGTCGCTGGAAGGCATCGGCGCGGTGCTGCAGATGGATGACGACTATACCCTGATCAACTCGATGGTACCGGGCGGTCCGGCGGCGAAGAGCAAGGCGATCACCGTGGGCGATCGCATCGTCGGCGTCGGCCAGGCCGGCAAACCGATGGTGGACGTGATTGGCTGGCGCCTGGACGACGTGGTGTCGTTGATCAAAGGGCCGAAGGGCAGCAAGGTGCGCCTTGAGATCCTGCCGGCCGGCAAGGGCACCAAAACCCGCGTGGTCACCTTGACCCGCGAGCGCATCCGTCTGGAAGACCGCGCGGTGAAAATGACCATCAAGACCGTCGGCAAAGAGAAGGTGGCGGTGTTCGACATCCCCGGCTTCTATGTCGGTCTGACCGATGACGTGAAAGTGCAACTGCAGAAGATGGCCAAGCAGAACGTCAAAAGCGTGATCATCGATCTGCGCACCAACGGCGGCGGCGCGCTGACCGAAGCGGTGTCGCTGTCCGGCCTGTTCATTCCGAGCGGCCCGGTGGTGCAGGTGCGCGACAACAACGGTAAAGTGCGCGAAGACGCCGACACCGACGGCGTGACTTACTATAAAGGCCCGCTGGTGGTGCTGGTCGATCGCTTCAGCGCCTCCGCCTCCGAAATTTTCGCGGCGGCGATGCAGGATTACGGCCGCGCGCTGATTGTCGGCGAGCCGACCTTCGGTAAAGGCACCGTGCAGCAGTACCGTTCGCTGAACCGTATCTACGATCAGATGCTGCGCCCTGAGTGGCCGGCGCTCGGTTCCGTGCAGTACACCATTCAGAAGTTCTACCGCGTCAATGGCGGCAGCACCCAGCGCAAGGGCGTGACGCCGGACATTCTGATGCCGACCGGCGTCGATCCGGCGGAAACCGGCGAAGCGTTTGAAGACAACGCCATGCCGTGGGACAGCATCAATGCGGCGACCTACAGCAAGACCGGCGATATGGCGCCGTTCGAGCCGGAGCTGCTGAAAGATCACCAGCAGCGCATCGCGCAAAATCCGGAGTTCCAGTACATCGCGCAGGATATCGCGCATTACAAGGCGCTGAAGGATAAACGCAACATCGTGTCCCTCAATCTGGCGGTACGCGAGAAAGAGAATCACGATGACGACGCGACCCGTTTGAAACGCATCAACGAGCGTCTGGAACGTGCGGGCAAGAAGCCGCTGAAATCGCTCGACGATCTGCCGAAGGATTACCAGGAGCCGGATCCGTACCTGGATGAAACCGTGCATATCGCGCTGGACCTGGCTCATCTGGAAAAGGATCAGCCCGCTCAGCAGCCGACGCCGGCCAAATAAGGCCGCGGCTTTGCCTGTGAAAAACGCACCCTCGGGTGCGTTTTTTTTTGGTTGCGGCAAACCCGGCTTAAGCCGGTTCCTTGCGGTGACGCAGCCCGAGCTGAATGCAGGAAACCACCACCAGCAGACAGCCGAACAGCGACAGCAGCAGCGGGATCTCATGCCAGAACAGCCAACCCCAGGCGATGTTGAACACGATGCCGATATAGCGCACCACCGAGACCACGATCAGGTTATCGGAAGAGAAGGCCTGGGTTAAGACGACCTGCCCCAACAGCGACACCAGGGCGATGGCGAGCAGAATGGCGAACTGATAGGCGTTGGGCCAAACGAACGCGTTCCACATCAGCGGCAGCGAGATCAGCGTTGCGATGAACAGGAAGTAGAACACGATCTCGTAGTTGTGGTGGCGCTTGCTGAGTTTGTTGACCGACAGATAGGCGATCGAGGCGAACACCGCGCTCATCACGCCGACCAGCGACGCCAGGGTATAGGCCGAGAAGTGCCACGGCCGCACCAGCAGCACGGCGCCGATGATGACCATCGTCAGCCAAAACGCGGTGCAGGCGCTGACCCGTTCACGCAGCACCAGCAAGGAGAGCAAAATGGAGAAAAACGGCGACAGATAGGCCAGCATGCTGGCGTCGGCCAGCGTCAGATGGGCGATGCTGTAAAAATAACAAATGAGATACAGCCCGCCCATGGTGCCGCGCAACACCAGCAGCGGCCGGTCTACGCGGCTGAAGGCGATGCGGTGGCGGTACATCAGCAGCAGAACCAGCACACAGCCGATGCTGCTGCGAAAGAACACGATTTCACCGGTGGGAATAGCATCGGAGATGGTTTTAACCAGCGCGTTCATGACGCTGAAAATCAATGAGGCAAAAATGGCCAGTAGCGCACCCTGATTCATGCTTGCCTCCGCCATTGTCGGTAAATGATGTCCGCCTGCTCGTCGCAGGTATCGTCCAGCAACGAGCGATGGCAATGCTCGGCGCCGATCCGGGTGACGAAGCGCTGCAGCGCCTGCTGAAAGCGGGCCAACAGACGCTGGGCGGCGGGCATCTCGACGTCAAGCCGCTGCGCCAGCAAGACCAGGACGCGCAGTTTGCGCACGTCCTCTTGCGGCACGCGCGGCAGGTGCCAGCGCCCCTGGGCATCCTGGAAGACGCGGGCGACCCTGACGGCGGAAAAATCATAGTAGCGGCCCTGCGCGTCCGGCTCGGAATAGGGGTCGACCAGCAGCGCGGTATAACGCGTAAACAGCGCATAGCATTGCTCCGTCGGCGCGAGCTGCGGGAATTGGTCAATCCAGCGGCGGCTCACCATACGGGGCGGAACCGGGTAGTTGTCGTCATTCAAAAAGCGCAGCAGGTTAATGGCCTCGATGCCGAGCCGGTTGAGCAACTGCTGGTAATCCTGCGAGAGCGCCAGCATGTCGGCGATCGCCTCGGGACAGATGGGGCCCTCGGGGTGGGTTTTATACAGGTACTGGATCGGCGCCTGCGGCTGGAATATCGCCTGCAGCGTGGTTTCGGCCAGCGCCAGCGGAGGATGAACATAATTGGTGATGCTGAAGCGCTCGGCGGCGAGCAGGCTGTTGCAGCGTTGGGCGTCAATGCCGTGACGCGCCAGCAGCGAGCAAAGCCAGTCGAGTTCGGCGCAGTCTGACCTTGCGCCTGCGCCGGCCAGATAAATCCGCTGCTTGAACGCCTTGGTGTAGGCGCGGTAAGGCTGTTCGGCGTTCTGGTATTTGGTATCGGCGTAGTAGCTCGACAGGCTGATGACCTCGACGTGGGATTGCCCGGCCTCCTGCAGCAGGCTTTGCGCCATCAAGCCGGAGCCGATGGAGGGAGAGAGCAGGATCAGTGAGCGCAGTTGGGGCAACGCCGCCCATGGCACCTGTCGCAGCACGTCATGGTATTGATCTGCGGGGACGGCAAGGATCAGTCTGCGCCAGTCGCCGCCGACGAGCGCCAGATCATCGCAATAGCGGTCAATCGTCACCTGCGCATCGTCTTGGGTGCGCTGCGCCTTACCGGCGCCCGTCAGCCACAGGCTGGGCGTGTGCGCCAGATGTTGCTTCAGGCGGCGCCCTTTTTCGCTGGTGCGGTTGTACAGGCCGATGCGCGCATTGCCCGCGGTCTTGATGTCCGCAGCCAGTTGGATCGCCGCCGGGCCGGCGCCGAGGATCAGGGTGGGAAAGGCATTATTCATGGCGGTGAGGCTCCAAAATCAAGAGATCGTACAGCGGGGTGCTGAGCGGTTTACCGCTGACGCGCCAGGGCGAGCCGGCGGCCTGGTGGTGGTAAGGGCAGTTGAAGATCGACTTGAGGCCGTTGCCATAGCGCACCAGCAATTTGCCGCACTGGGGCAGCAAAGGCCGCAGCGCCTTCAGCAAACCTTGCTTGTCCGCCACCAGGGAGGCGATGATGATGTGATCGATATCGTTGCGCGTCAGGCCGTTCAGCTTGTCGATGCAGGGCATCTGCTGCACCAGCCCCAGGTGGCGCGTGAGCCGGCGGGCAAAACGCTGGGCCGCCGGATCGCAATCGTAGCAAATGACGGTGGCGGAGAGCCTGGCGACCAGCGCCAGCGCCGTGGTGGGCAATGCACCGCTGCCCACCAGCAGCACCCGTTCGCCGGGTTTAATGTCGGCGGCCGCGATCTCCAGCTGCAGCGCGCGGTCGAAACTGTTCAGGTAGGCGTTGGTTTGCGCCGGTTCCCGGCACAGCGCCGAGACGCGATGCTTCTCGTAGTCGCACAACGCGGCGTTGGCCGTCGCCCGCAGTTGGGTGATCTGCGCCGTTATCAAACGGTCGTTTTCCAGCTTTTGACGATAGGCCTGCAGCTGCGGTTCGTCGTTAAAGGCCTGCAGGCGGCTGAAACGACGTTCCAGCAGGGAAAAATGGCGCCTGTCTTGCCGGGCGGAACGGTGAAGCTGGTGAATTTCCTGTTGCAAGCCGGCGAGTTGCGCCAGCATGTCCGCCTTGGTCAGAGTGTACATGGGGATTCTCCGTGTGCGTGTAACAGCTGTGTCGGCAGCAGATAGGGGTAGCCCTGCGGGCTGACGCCGTTTTCGATGCCGACGCCAAATACGCGAGACACCATCGGATGTCCCATCATCTGATGGGTATCGCCGTGGCAAACGACGCGTCCGTGCGCGAGCAGCGTGAGTGAGTAGCAATAGCGCAGCGCCAATCCCAGATCGTGGATCACCAGCAGCGTGATGCAGCGGTGGCGCCGGCCGTAGTCGGCGATCTGATTGAGCACGCGCAGCTGGTGGTGGATATCCAGCGCGCTGGTGGGTTCGTCGAGCAAAATGATCTGCGGCTGAGAGACGAAGGCCTGAGCCAGCATCACCAACTGTCGCTGGCCGCCGCTGAGACGGTTGAAGGGGCGATCGGCGAGCGCGGAAATGCCGCATTCCGTAAGCGCCTGCTCGACCGCATCGGCCTGGGCGGCGCTGACGCGCCAGCTCAACTGGCGTACCTTGCCCAGCAGCACCATGTCAAAAGCGGTCAATGCCGAATCGCAGCGATTAAGCTGCGGCACATAGGCGATACGGCTGGTTTTCGGATCGAGAGGGCGCTCGCGGTAAGCGATCTCGCCGCTGCACGGCACCATGCGGTTAATCGCTTTGAGCAGCGTCGATTTGCCGGCGCCGTTGGGGCCGATGATGCCGCCGAGCTGCGCCTCCGGCCAGCTCAATGAAACGTCTGCCAATAGCGAGCGGCGATGCAGCGAGACGCCGACGCGGGTGAGAGTCAGTTGAGTCATGGGCGTTTAACCTGTCGAGTGACGAAGTAAAACAGCACCGGCACGCCGATCAGGGCGATAACGATGCCGATGGGCACCACGCCGTTCGGCATCACCAGCTTGGCGACGATCGAGGCGCACAGCAGCAGCAGGCTGCCGCAGAGGGCGGAAATGCAGATCAGGTAGCGCTGATCCTCACCCACCAGAAAGCGGGCGAAATGCGGGGCGATCAGCCCGACGAACCCGATGGTGCCGACAAACGAGACCGAGGCGGCCGTCAGCAAGGTCGCCAGCAGAAAGGCCAGCTTGCGCAAGGCGCTGACATTGATGCCCAGCCCCTGGGCCTGCTCTTCGCCGGCGGACAGCGCCGTCAGCCGCCAGGCGAGCCGCAGACTGACGAACAGCGCGCACAGCAACACGACGCCGGTGATCGCCACGCCGTGCATATTGGCTTTGAGCAGGCTGCCGAACAGCCAAAAGACAATTTGCTGCATGGCTTCCGGCGAGGCCAGAAACAGCAGCAGCGATTGCAGCGACTGAAAGAAAAACAGCACCACGATGCCGCTCAACACTAATATTTGCGGCGTCATGCCGCGGCGTTGTCCCAGCAGATAGACAGGCACGCAAGCTAACAGCGCCATCAGCGAAGCCAGCAACGGCGTGCCCAGCGCCAACGCGCCGCCCAGGCTGAAGCCGGTGAGGATCGCCAGCGCCGCGCCGAACCCCGCCGCGGCAGAGATCCCCAGCGTATAGGGGCTGGCGAGGGGATTGGCCAGCACGGTCTGCATCAGCAGGCCCGCCAGCGCCAGGCTGGCGCCGACCACCAAGGCGGTGAGCGTCATCGGCAAGCGAATCGACCAGAAAACCGCCTGATGCAGTGCGTTGCCGGGGGCAGAGCCGGGCCAAAGCATCCGCACGATATCCGTGAGGCCAAGTTGCGCGGCGCCGACGGTGAGATCGATGGCGGTCGCCGCCAGCAGCGCGCCGAGCAGCGCCAGCGTCAATAGCCCGCGGCGCAGCCTGCGCCGTCGCAAAAACGCACGTCCTGTGTGGGCCACGGTTATTCTCCTTGCCAGCGTTGCAAGAAGATGCCGTCCGCCTCTATCGGCAAATATTGATGGTAGAACTGCGCCAGATTGCGCGCGGGATCAACATCGGCAAACGCGGCGGGATAGAGCGCTTTTGCCAGATACTGGACAAAGATAAAATCGTAAATCGTGCGCGCGCCGCCATGGTAAAGCGCATAAAGACGCTGATTTTTTACCGCCGGCAGTTGCGGCCATCCCGCCCGCCGGGCGTATTGCGTCAGGCGCGTCTGTAGGGGGGCTGCCTGCGTGCCGTAGCCCATCGGCACGGCGTTCGGCATGTTTTCCCAGTCGCCACCGGCGAGAAAAATCACCTCGGGCCGTCGGGTCAGGACATAGTCGGCGCGCAAGGGGGAAGGGCTGCCGACGACGCCGGCGGCGATATTGTCGGCGGCGGCCAGCTGCAGCAGCGGCCCCCAGATCGATGCGCCATAGCTGCTGCTGTACTCGCTGGGGCCCTTGTCCCCCAGCTCAATGTAGGTGACCGGCGGCGGCAGCTGCGCCTGGCGGATGCGCCGCCGGGTATCCTCGAGACTTTGGCGATATTCGTCGGCCAGCCGTTCCGCTCGCTCGGCGTGGCCCATCGCCTGGCCCATTAACCGGATGCTGGCGAGCTTGACTTCAACGCCCTGATTGAAGTCGACGACGATGTAAGGAATGTTGAGCTGTTGCAGCACCGGCAGGTAGTTGGCGAAGCCGTCGAGCTGCCACTTCGCCAGGATCAGCAGGTCTGGTCGCGTGGTCAGCAGGCGTTCAAAATCGAAGCTCTGGTTATAGAGCGAACCGACATCGACCAGTTGAGCGAGCCGTGGCAGCGCCGCCTGATAGCGCGTCCATTGGCTGGCGCGCAACGCCCAGTCGCTTTTGGAGAAGGCGACGACCTGTTGATAACTCTCCGGGCCGTTCACCGCCAGAAAATCTTCGTAGTAAAAGCCGATATAGGCGCGCTGTGCGGGGGCGGCCAGGGTAACCTGGCGTCCTTCAACGTCGGTGAGGTGAATTTCAGCGTGCGCGACCTGGCAGAAAAGCAGCCACGTCGCCAGCATCCAGACGACACGCGATAACATGATTGACATCCCTTTATGATTAATTGTGATGTTATAATGTAACAATTGATCGCGAGATTCAAACTTTCGTCGCCGCTGAATCAGGCGGGGCATGATGAAATGCGCGGAGCGGATATTGGCCTATAAAGCGTGAGGATAACGGTTCTCGTTGTCATGGCGTGCGGGCAAAGAAATTTTTCTGCAAAACCCCTCCGCCTTGCGCAACAATCGTTTACAATTTGCCAAATCCCGGTCGCGCGTCGTTTTTGTAAAGTTTCGTATTTTTAGTAGGTTAATGGCGCGCAACTCTTGAAACTGTGACGAATGCCCATACGATCCAGGGTATCTGGACAGTGTTTTGTTAACATTTATGAGGAAGTAAACATTTTATGATGCGTATAGCTCTGTTCCTGCTCACCAACCTGGCGGTGATGTTGGTTTTCGGGCTGGTGCTCAGCCTGACAGGAATCCAATCCAGTAGCGTTCAGGGCCTGATGATCATGGCCGGTCTGTTCGGCTTCGGCGGCGCTTTCGTGTCGTTGCTGATGTCCAAATGGATGGCGCTGCGCTCCGTGGGCGGGGAAGTGATTGAACAGCCGCGTAACGAAACCGAAAACTGGCTGCTGGAAACGGTGCGCCGTCAATCGCAGCAGGCGGGCATCGCCATGCCGCAGGTCGCTATCTACCACGCGCCGGACATCAACGCCTTCGCCACCGGCGCACGGCGCGACGCTTCGCTGGTCGCCGTCAGCACCGGCCTGCTGCAGAGCATGAGCCGCGACGAAGCGGAAGCGGTTATCGCGCACGAAATCAGCCACGTCGCCAACGGCGATATGGTGACCATGACCCTGATCCAGGGGATCGTGAACACCTTCGTCATCTTCATTTCGCGCCTGATCGCACAGGTTGCCGCCGGCTTCCTGGGTAACCGCGACGGTGAAGGGGAAGGCAACGGCAACCCGATGATTTACTTCGCCGTGTCGATGGTGCTGGAACTGGTGTTCGGCATCCTGGCGAGCATCATCACCATGTGGTTCTCGCGTCACCGCGAATTCTATGCCGACGCCGGTTCCGCCAAACTGGTGGGCCGCGAGAAGATGATCGCCGCCTTGCAGCGTCTGAAAACCAGCTATGAACCGCAGGAAGCGGGCAGCATGATGGCGTTCTGCATCAACGGCAAATCCAAGTCGTTCAGCGAGCTGTTCATGTCGCACCCGCCGCTCGACAAGCGCATCGAAGCGCTGCGCACCGGTCAGTACCTGAAGTAATCGGCTGAATGAAATGAAAAACCCCGGCTTGCCGGGGTTTTTTTTATGGCATGCCTGAACCGCTTTTTCAGCGGTGGCGACGGATTCAGCAATGAAATTCGGCAATGAATGGGGTGAGCGCTTCACCGAAGTTTGCGGGCGTTAATGCCGTGCAGCAGCGCCCGAAGTCCCTGAAGCCTACCTGCAAACCGCGTCTTTCGGCCTCTCAGCCTGGGCAGGCGCGGTGCCAGATCACCCGGTGAGAGGGCAAGCCGCATCGGGCCCGGTCACGACCGCCTGTTTGGCTTTGGAAGCACATGTTATATGCTCTGGCACAATGACATTTGTCCCTGAGGCCCTATGAAAATCAACCACCTTCCCTTACTCAACGGTGATGAGGTGTCGGCGCGCCTGGCCGCATTGGCTGGCGGTGTCGCCGATGCGGTTGCGGAATTGTTGAACCGGCATGATGACGATGATGAATCGCCGGCTATTCGCTGGCATTCAGGCGATCTGCGCCTGCCGGCGTTTTTCCCTGACGAGCACGACGGCCACGATTACGATTACCTGATCGTGGACGGCGATGTGATCGTGGAGGGATGCCTGGCGGTGTCACCGCAGCGAGAGGACGGCGGCATTGTCGTGCTGGGGCGGCTGCAGGCGGATACGCTGATTTGCTGGGGCGGGCTGGTCGTGCGTGACGATGTCCGCATACGCCATGCCTATTGCAGCTCAGGAAACGACGGCGCGCTCGTGGTGGGGGGAGACCTGACCGCGCTCACCCTGGTAGAAACGGGGGAGTTTATCCATGTCCATGGCGACCTCGACGCGCGATGTCTCGCTTCGTTGCAGAACTTCGTTCAGGTTGACGGAGAGACGCGCTGCGACTGCCGCATCGACAGCGCGCAGTCCGAAGATCTGATAAAGCGCATGTTCGCCCCCGGCCTGCTCAAGGCCTTCGAGGGGATGGATAACGACGGTCAACGGCTTGTTGGCTGGTATCCGGATGACGACGCCTATTTAGCCTGTTTACGACAAGGCCGCAGCCCGTTGAGGTGCGGCGACTGACGCCTGGCCTGCCATGCTCCCGGCACCGCACCCGACGCGGCCCGGCCGCCAGTGTTGGCCCCGTCGGTTTTACAATCGATGGGGGCTCGGCTCTTTTATGTGCGCTATTTCACCTCGCGGCTGGGCTGCGCCGTTTGCGTCGTCGGTTGAGTGATGCGCAGGCTGCTGACGGCCGCCGCCAGGGTGGCGAACACCCCAGCCAGGATCAGTGAAGCGTGGGTGCCGGAGGTCGGGAACAGGTTGAACATCAGCGCCACCAGCGCGGCTCCCGAGGTTTGTCCCAGCAGACGGGCAGTGCCCAGCATGCCGCTGGCGCCGCCGCTGCGGTTGCGCGGCGCGGCGGAGATGATGGTGTGGTTGTTGGGCGACTGGAACAGGCCGAAACCGGCGCCGCACAGCACCATGCGCCAGATGATGTCCATATTCGACGGCGCCGCAGGCAGCAGCGCCAGCGAGAACAGCCCGAGCGCGAACACCGCCAGCCCGACGCAGCCCAGCAGGCCGGCATGCACGCGTTCCACCAACCGGCCGGCGATCGGGGCCATCACCACGATCGCCAGCGGCCACGGCGTCAGCAGCAGCCCGGTCGCCACTTCGTCGCGGCCCAATGCGCTTTGCAAGAAGAAGGGCAGCGACACCATCGCCAGCATTTGCGCGGCAAACGAGCAGATTGAGGTGCCCATCGACAGGGCGAAGATCGGAATGCGCAGCAGATCGACCGGCAGCAACGGAAATTCCTGGCGCAGCTGGCGGCGTACGAACACCGCGCCAATCGCCAGCAGCGCGGCGATCTCGCTGAAGATCAGCGTCAGGCTCTGGCCCTGGGCGAAGCCGCTGATGGCGGTGATCAGCAGGCCGAAGGTCAGCGCGTTCAGCACGGCGCTGGTGGGATCGAAACGGCGGTTATCGCTTTTTTGGCCGTTGGCCGGCAGGAATTTCATCCCCAGCAGCAGCGCGACGATGCCGATCGGCAGGTTGATGGCGAACAGCCATTGCCAGGACGCGACCGACAGGATAGCGGCCGCCACCGTCGGCCCGGCCGCCGAGGAGCAGGCGACGATCAGCGAGTTGATGCCCATGCCGCGGCCGAGAAAACGCTGCGGGTAGATGATGCGGATCAGCGCGGTGTTGACGCTCATGATGGTGGCGGCGCCAAAGCCCTGCAGCACGCGGGCGATGGTCAGGGTGAGCAGCGAGTCGGACAGGGCGCAGAACAGTGAGGTGATGCTGAACACCAGCAATCCAGCCTGATAGATGCGGCGATAGCCGACCAGATCGCCGAGCGACGCCAGCGACAGCAAAGAGACGGTGATCGCCAGTTGATAGGCGTTGACCACCCAGATGGAACTGGCCGGACTGGCGTTGAGATCGCGCGCGATGGTGGGCAGCGCCACGTTGGCTATCGCGCCGTCGAGCACGGATACGGTAATGCCGAGGGCGATGGCGAGGATCGCCCCATAGCGTTGCGGGACGGGGAGGCCGTCGGAACAAGGACGCATGCAGGTCTCAGCGGTATTTATTCAGGAGAGTATTATCATGCTAATCATATTCGCCTGCGATTGCATGCCCCTTGTCCGCTTAATTGTAAACGGCGGTGAGCGGCAGGCGGTTATTCATTTGGCTTCAATCGCTTAGCCTTCAGCTGCGTTGCGCGTCGCGATCTGTTCCGATTATACTGAAACCCTTGTTTAAATTTCCTGAAACAAAACCGTTAAGTAGGGTATTCGCCATGGCTAACGCAGATTCAGACAAGCAACCGGATGCCGTCTCATCCGTGATGAAAGTGTTCGGCATTTTGCAGGCGCTCGGCGATGAGCGCGAGATAGGCATTACCGAACTGTCCCAGCGGGTGATGATGTCTAAAAGCACCGTCTACCGGTTTCTGCAGACCATGAAAGCGCTGGGTTACGTTTCACAGGAGGGCGAGACGGAAAAGTATGCGCTGACGCTCAAGCTGTTCGAACTGGGCGCCAAATCGTTGCAGAACGTCGATCTGATCCGCAGCGCCGACGTGCAGATGCGCGAGCTGTCGAATCATACCCGTGAAACCATCCACCTCGGCGCCCTGGACGAGGATGGCATCGTCTACATCCACAAGATCGACGCGATGTACAACCTGCGCATGTATTCGCGCATCGGCCGCCGCAACCCGCTGCACAGCACCGCCATCGGCAAGGTGCTGCTGGCCTGGCGCGAGCGGGATGAGGTGGCGCAGATCCTGTCGCAGATTGAATTTACCCGCAGCACCGAGCATACCCTGACCAGCGCCGCCGAACTGTTGCCGGTGCTGGATCGGGTGCGTGCGCAGGGATACGGCGAAGATGCCGAAGAGCAAGAAGCGGGGATCCGCTGCATCGCGGTACCGGTCTTTGACAGGTTCGGGGTGGCGATCGCCGGGCTGAGCATCTCTTTCCCGACGCTGCGCTTTTCCGAAGCGGCGCGGGAGGAGTATGTGGCGTTGCTGCACGTCGCCGCCCGACGCATTTCCGAACAGCAGGGCTATCACGACTACCCGTTCTGACCTGCGTTTCGATGAGCAAGGCGCCGCCATGACGGCGCCTTGCTGTTATTTTGCGCCGGGCGTCAGCCGCTGAGAAATCCGCTCCAGCACCAACATCAGCAACAGCGTGGCCGCCACCAGGATCATGGTCAGCGTTGCGCCATTGGCGATGCTGCCGCGATCGGTCAGGCTGAAGATCGTGACCGGCAGCGTCGCCCAGCTCGGCGGGTAGATCATCATGGTCGCGCCCAGCTCCCCCATCGACAGCGACAGGCTGAGCGCGAAGGCGGAGATCATGTAGGGGGCGATCATCGGCAGGGTGACGTGGCGCAGGCGAAACAGCGGCGAAGCGCCCAGGCTGGCGGCGACGTTCTCGTAGTCGTCAGGCAGCCGGGTCAGCCCGGCCATGACGTTGCCGAAGGTAAAGGCGGAAATCAGCACGAAGTGGGCGGCGGGCACGATCAGGAAGGTGCCGTTCATCTGCAGCGGCCCCTGGCTGAACGCCACCAGCATCCCCAAACCGATAGAGACCGAAGGCACCGCGCTGGGAATGAAAAACAGCGTGCCCAGCAGCCGTCGGCCGCGTTCAGGCACGTGGCGCAGCGCCAACGCCGCCCAGGTGCCGCACAACAACGCGAACAGGCTGGCGCTGAAACCGATAGCCAGACTGGCGATCAGCGCGTCCCAGGAGGCGCCGCTGAACGCCTGGCGGAAGTGGCTGAGGGTGAAGCCGCTCGGCAGCACGCCGCTCCACTGTTCACTGAGGCTGGACATCAGGATCACCGCCAGCGGCAGGCAGAAGAACAGGGCGAACAGCGTGACCGCCAGTGTGCAGGTCAAGGTGCGTCCGGTGCGGGACCATATCAACATCGTCAGTTCCTCAGCCCGGCGCGCGCCGCGGCGTAGCGGTAAAGGGAGAACAGCCCGAGCGACAGCGCGATATTCACGACGGCGATCGTGCAGGCGACGGCGTAATCCGACTCCAGAATCGCTTTGGTGTAGACCATCATCGGCAGCGTGGTGACGCCCTTGGCGCCGATAAACAGCACGATGCCGAACTCATTGGTGGTCAACAGCAGGCACAGGCTGCCGCCGGCCAGCAAGGCCGGCAGCGCGGCCGGTAAAATCACCTGGCGCACCACCCGTCCCGGCCGGGCGCCGAGGATGCTGGCGGCCTCGAGCTGGCTGCGGTCGATCTGCGACAGCGCCGCCATCAGCGGGCGCATCACCAGCGGGGTAAACACGGTGATTTCCGCCAGGATCACCCCCCAGATGGAGTAAAGAAAATCCACCGGCGGCAGGGTGAAACCAAAAGTCGCCATCAGCGTGCCGTTCAGCAGGCCGGCGGAACCGTAGATGAACGTGAAGGCCAGCGTGATGAGGAAGGTCGGCATGGCGATAAAGGTATCGATCACCCGGGCGATCAGACGGCTGCCGGGGAACGGCGTGAACACCAGCAGCAGCGACAGCAGGGTGCCGAGCACCAGGCAGCCCAGCGTCGCCAGCAGCGCGATCTGCAGCGTGTTGAGAAGGGCGCCGACAAAGCGGCGTGATTCGAACGCCTGCTGCAGCGCAGCGGCGCTGAACAGCCCTTGGTCGTCGGTAAACGCCTGTTTGACGATCAACGCCAGCGGGTAGAAAAACAGCGTCGCCAGCGCCAGCAGCGGCAACAGGATCCACAGGCGGCGCGGCAAACGCAGCCGCTGGGCCGGGCGAATAAGCGTAGAGTCGGTCATGTCAGTCCTCGATCAGTACCGCATCGTCGGGGGCGAAATAGAGCGGCACCCGTTCGCCGATCTGCGGCATCCGGCTGCGATGGGTGGTGACCACGCGCAGCGGGTGGCCTTGCGCGTCGAACTGCAGGTGCGTCAGTTCACCCTGCCAATGAATATCGCGCAGCGTGCCGATAAGGCAGTTGCTGCGCTGAGCGTCGGCATCGAGCGCAATATGCTGCGGCCGGATGCACAGCAGCTTGTCGAAGCCGCGTTGTGCGCCGTAGGTGAAACAGCCGATCACTTTGCCGGCGCAGCTGACGGTGGTCATGCCTTGCCCGGTGGTGGTCTCCAGCGCGGTGGCCGGCAGCAGGTTGGCGCGGCCGAGAAACTCGGCGGCGAAGCGGTTCGTCGGATGGTGGTACAACGCGCGGGTTTCGCCGTGGGCGATCAGGTGGCCGTCGCGCATGATGCCGATCTTGTCCGCCAGCGTCAGCGCTTCGCCCTGATCGTGGGTGACGTACAGGATGGTCAGATGCGGCAGCTCGCGGTGCAGGCGGGCGATCTCTTCCACCATGCTGTGGCGGATTTGCGCGTCCAGCGCCGACAGCGGTTCATCCAGCAACAGCACTTTGGGGCGCACCGCAATGGCGCGGGCGATCGCCACCCGCTGTTGCTGGCCGCCGGAAAGCTGGCTGGGATAGCGCCTGGCGTAGGCGGACATGCCGACGATGGCCAACGCTTCTTCGACGCGCTCGGCGGTCAGGCCGCGCGGCTTGCCCTGGGCGCGCAGGCCGAACGCCACATTGTCTTCGACGCGCATATGCGGAAACAGCGCATAGTTCTGCACCACCATGCCCAGGCCGCGTTCATAGGGCGGCACGTCGGTGACATCGATATCGCCGATGGCGATGCGTCCGGCGGACGGCTGCACGAAACCGGCAATCGCTCGCAGTACGGTGGTTTTGCCCGAGCCGGAGGGGCCGATCAGCGCCAGCACTTCGCCGGGCGCGATGGTGAGCGTCAGGGGTTTCAGCACTTCGGTGCCGCGGTACGACACGCTGACGCGGTCGAGCTGAATGCCCGACGGCCCGGCGATGTCCCGGCTGTTATCCCGCGCCTCAGCGCGGGAAGCGAGAAGAGAAGGCATGGTCAGCGTCATTCTGTCACCTTGTGCCAGCGGGAAATGTCGGCGGACAGGCTGCTCACCACCTGATTCCAGTCCGGCGCCCAGATATCCACGCCCTGCAGCGCAGCCTGCGACTGCCTGAAGTTATCGTCGGTCGGGGTCACGTCTTTACGCACCGGCATGCCGTAGGAAATGGCGCTGACGCTGCTCTGCGCCACTTTGCTCAGCAGGAAATCGATCAGCTTTTTGCCGTTGGCGCTTTGCGGCGCGCCTTGCACCAGGCCGATGTAGTAAGGCAGCACCAGCGTGCTGCGCTTGCCGTCCGGCCCGGCCGGCCAGAACACCTTCACGTTCGGGTTGCTGCGCATCTGCGCCAGGTTCATCTGCAGATCGCCGTTGGCCACCAGCAGCTCCCCTTTATTGACCAGCGCGGTCAGCTTGCCGGTGGAGGCGGAAGGGCCGACGTTGTTGCTTTGCAGCTTGCCGAGGTAGTCGAAACCGGCGTCTTTGCCGCCGAAGCTGTGGAACGCCTGCAGCATCACCGCAGTGCCGTCGCCCGCCTGGCCCGGCGTGGAGTACTGCAGCTTATTGCGGAACTGCGCGTCCAGCAGCTGTTGGTAGCTGGCGGGCGCCTGCGGCAGCAGTTTGGCGTTATAGATGAAGCTCAGGTAGTTGTTCACCAGCGGCACGAACTGTGGCTGCGCATCGGCGATTTGCGCGGCCGCCTGCGGGGTAAAGTCCTGCAGCAGTTTTTCCGCCGCCGCGCGTTGAATGAACGGCGGCAGCGTCACGAGCACGTCGGCCTGCGGGTTGCTGCGCTCTTTCGACAGGCGTTCCACGATGGCGCCGGAGCCGCCTTCGACGTACTGCACCTTGACGCCGGTCGCCTGGGTGAAGGCGTCGAACTGCGTTTGATACCAGCTGTGATCGCCGTCGTGCAAACCATCGGCGGAGTAGACGGTCACCACCGCCTCGGCGGCCCAGAGCGGCGCGGCGCCGAGTGCGATGGCGGTCATCACGACCAGTCGAGAAAGTTTCATAGCTTCAGCCTCACTGTTACGGGTTAATGCGAAACTGGTATACACCAGATATGCGGCCACGCTAATCGGCGAATATGACAAACAAATGAAATCAGCAAAATATCATTGCCGGGAACGGGGAGGACGACGCGGGAGAGAAAGGCGGGCCTGCGTGCGCAGGCCCCGTTGGGCAGGGGGTTAAAGCGTATCGACTTCGATGCGCAGGCTGTCGTGGCGCCAGTATTCGATATCGAAATCGAGAATGCGGCCGTGCTGATCGTAATTCAAGCGGCGCAGCAGCAACGCGGGCAGGCCGACCATGGCACCCAGCGCGTTGGCGGCGCGATAAGGCAGGGCGGTCGGGTAGAACGACAGGTGCATGTTGCTGTAAATCAAATCGTAATGCTGCTGATAAACCTCGGTCAGGCTGCCGTTGAGATCGTGGCTGAGCAGTTCCGGCACCCGTTGCGGCAGGCAGTGGTTCTCGCAATAGCAGATGGCGCGGCCGTCGGCATAGCGCACCCGGCGCAGCAGATACACCTGATCGAACGGTTCGAGCGCCAGCGGTTGCATCACGTCGAGCGGCACCGTGGTTTTTTCGCCGGACAGCAGCGCTGTGCGTGGCGTGCGCCCTTGCTCCTGACAGAGACGGTGGAAGTTGGTGTTTTGCGTCGGATCCAGCCACAGCCGCTCCGGCGTGACGAACCAGCCGCGACGATCGGCGCGGTAGATGGCGCCGGTGGCTTCCAACTGCGCCAGGCTCTCGCGGATGGTGACGCGGGTGGTGGAGAAGATGGCGCACAGCTCGCGCTCCGAAGGCAGCTTGTCGCCTGCCTGCAGCGCGCCGCGGGTGATGCGCGCCTGAAGCTGATCCTTGATCTGCAGATAGTGGGGCATATCGCCCGGATGTTCTTTCATTTCATCTCGCTATGGCATCGGCCTGGCATTCCGGCCCGCTTATTATACATAGCCAGATGAATTTTTTGTTTCACCGCGCTTTGCAGTTTGACCTGGGAAGGAATTTGCCGCCACAATCAGCGTAATCTGGTATAGACCAATAGGTGAATAACATGTCCGACCGTAACTACCTGCTGTTGACCCCCGGCCCGTTGACCACGTCGAAAACGGTGAAAGAGGCGATGCTGTATGACAGCTGCACCTGGGATGAAGATTACAACCTCGGCGTGGTGCAGCGCATTCGCCAACGGTTGGTGGCGCTGGCGACGCCGTCCGCCGGCTATACCTCGGTGCTGCTGCAGGGCAGCGGCAGCTTTGCGGTAGAGGGCGTGCTGGGCACGGTCATCGGCCCGCACGACAAGCTGCTGATCGTCAACAACGGTGCCTACGGGGCGCGGATGATCGAAATGGCGCGGCTGATGGATATCGACCACCACGCGTTCGACTGCGGCGAGGTGAACGAACCGGACGTGGCGGCGATGGAGGCGGTGCTGAAAAGCGATGCGCGCATCAGCCATATCGCCATGGTGCACTGTGAAACCACCACCGGCATGCTCAACCCGCTGCAGAAGGTCGCCGGTCTGGCGGCGCGCAACGGCAAGACCTTTATCGTCGATGCGATGAGCAGCTTCGGCGGCATCCCGCTGGATGTGGACGCGCTGGGCATCGATTTTCTGATCAGCTCCGCCAACAAATGCATTCAGGGCGTGCCGGGCTTTGCTTTCGTCATCGCCCGCCGCAGCGAACTGGAGAAATGCGCCGGCCGTTCGCGCTCGCTGTCACTGGATTTGTATGCCCAGTGGCGCTGTATGGAAGACCAGGCCGGCAAATGGCGCTTTACGTCGCCCACTCACACCGTGCTGGCCTTCGCGCAGGCGCTGAAAGAGCTGGAACAAGAGGGCGGCATTGCCGCGCGTCACGACCGCTATCACGCCAATCAGCGTCGGCTGGTGGCGGGCATGCGTGAACTGGGCTTTGAGACCCTGCTGGACGATGCGCTGCATTCGCCGATCATCACGGCGTTCTATTCGCCGAAGGCCGACACTTACCGCTTCGCCGAGTTTTATCAGCGCCTGAAGCAGCAGGGCTTCGTGATTTATCCCGGCAAAGTGTCGCAGAGCGACTGCTTCCGCATCGGCAACATCGGCGAAATTTATCCGCAGGATATCGAACGTTTGCTGGCGGCCGTCGGGCAGGCGATGTACTGGAATCAATAAGGATTGACCATGAAACAGATCAACGCAGTGATCCTCGACTGGGCCGGCACCACGGTGGATTTCGGCTCCTTTGCGCCGACGCAGATTTTCGTCGAGGCGTTCAAACGCACTTTCGATATCGACATCAGCCTGGCGGAAGCGCGCATTCCGATGGGGCTCGGCAAATGGCAGCACATCGAGGCGCTGGGCAAACTGCCGGCGGTCGACGCGCGCTGGCGACAGAAGCTGGGCCGCTCGATGAGTCACCAGGATATCGACGCGCTGTATCAGGCGTTTATGCCGCTGCAAATCGCCAAAGTGGTCGACTTCGCCGATCCCATCGAGGGCGTGCCGCAGGTGATTGCCGGGCTGCGCGAACAGGGCATTAAAATCGGCTCCTGCTCCGGTTATCCGCGCGCGGTGATGGCGGTGCTGGCGCCTGCCGCAGCGCAGCGCGGCTACGCGCCGGATTACTGGGTCGCCACCGACGATCTCGCGGCCGGCGGGCGACCGGGGCCGTGGATGGCGTTGCAAAACGTGATTGCGCTGGGCATCGATGCGGTGGCGCATTGCGTGAAGGTGGATGACGCCGTGCCTGGCATTGCCGAAGGGCTGAACGCCGAGATGTGGAGCGTCGGGCTGGCGCTGTCCGGCAACGAGTTTGGCGCGACCTGGCAGGAGTATCGCCAAATGCCGCAAGGGGAGATCGAGCGCCGTCGCACGGCCGCCGCCGATAAGCTGTACGCGGCGGGCGCGCACTATGTGATAGACACGCTGGCGCAATTGCCGGGTGTGATCGCCGATATCAACCGGCGGCTGGCGAACGGCGAGCGGCCGTAACGACCGAACGCAGGGCATAAAAAAACCGGGGATCATCCCCGGTTTTTTCGTTCGCGGAAGGCGTTAACGGTGAGCCAATTCGACTTCGTCTTCGCTGTCCATCACGGCTTTATCGGTTTGCTTCATCAGTTGGCTGGTGATGGTGCCCGCCGCCATGGAACCGTTGACGTTCAGCGCGGTACGGCCCATGTCGATCAGCGGTTCGACCGAGATCAGCAGCGCGACCAGCGTCACCGGCAGGCCCATCGCCGGCAGCACGATCAGCGCGGCGAAGGTGGCGCCGCCGCCCACGCCCGCCACACCGGCGGAGCTGAGGGTGACGATGCCGACCAGGGTGGCGATCCACACCGGATCCAGCGGGTTGATGCCGACGGTCGGCGCAACCATCACCGCCAGCATCGCCGGGTAGAGGCCCGCACAGCCGTTCTGGCCGATGGTGGCGCCGAACGACGCCGAGAAGCTGGCGATGGATTCCGGCACGCCCAGGCGGCGAGTCTGCGCTTCCACGTTCAATGGAATGCTGGCGGCGCTGGAGCGGCTGGTGAAGGCGAAGGTGATTACCGGCCACACCTTGCGGAAGAACTTCAGCGGGTTCACGCCGGTGAAGGCCAGCAGGATGGCGTGTACCACGAACATGATGGCCAGACCGATGTAGGAGGCCACCACGAAGCTGCCGAGCTTGACGATGTCGTGAATGTTGGAGCCGGCGACCACTTTGGTCATCAGCGCCAGCACGCCGTACGGCGTCAGCTTCATGACCAGACGCACCAGCTTCATCACCCAGGCCTGCAGGGTATCGATAGCCACCAGCACGCGCTCGCCTTTCGGCTTGTCGTCTTTCAGCAGCTGCAGCGCCGCCACGCCGAGGAAGGTGGCGAAAATCACCACGCTGATGATCGAGGTCGGGCTGGCGCCGGTCAGATCGGCGAACGGGTTTTTCGGGATGAACGACAGCACCATCTGCGGCACGGTCAGATCGGCCAGTTTGCCTACGTAGTTGGTCTGGATGGCCGTCAGGCGCGCGCTTTCCTGCGCCCCCTGCACCAGGCCTTCGGCGGTCAGGCCGAACAGGTTGGTGACCAGCACGCCCACCAGCGCCGAGATCAGCGTGGTGAACAGCAATGTGCCGATAGTCAGAACGCTGATTTTGCCCAGCGAAGAGGCGTTATGCAATTTGGCGACCGCGCTCAGGATAGAGGCGAAGACCAGCGGCATGACGATCATTTGCAGCAGTTGCACATAGCCGTTGCCGACGATGTTGAACCAACTGATGGATTCTTTCAGTACCGGGTTGTCGGCGCCGTACACCAGCTGCAGCCCCAGACCGAACACCACGCCGACCACCAGGCCGACCAGCACTTTTTTCGCCAGGCTCCATTGCTTGTGGCGGGTTTGCGCCAGCAGCAAAAGGAGCGCGACAAACACCAGCACGTTAATCACGAGCGGAAGATTCATCCCCAATATCTCCAATAATCTTTCTTATATAAAAACGACTACGCACCATTAGGTGTGTCGCGATGTAAATATCGTAACAGTTTGCCGAGGGGCCTACTTATATCCAAATGGAATTTAATATAGCTTTTTGTGTGATTTTGTTCGTTTTATATACGTATGGGTGATGGGTTGAGCGATTTTTTGTGATCAGAGTCTAATATTTCTGATTTGCTCTACGTAGGATTGCACCGGGAGGGTGAAATCACCTTGCCAGCAGATGGCAAACGCCACCAGGCAGAGGCACAGCACGCGCTCCAACTGATTGCCTTTTTGCGAGTTGAGCAGCGGCAGGCGAAAACGCCAGCGGCACGGCCACAGCAGCGGTACGCCGGCGGGCGTGAGCATGTCGGCCAGCAGATGGCTGAAGTAACCGATGATCATGGCGTGCAGCGCGTCGGCCGGGATCGGCCAACTGCGCGGCACATCAAGCTGAAACAGCGCCATGCCGCCGGCGATCGCCAGCAGGCTGTGGGTGAAACCGCGGTGGCCGAAGGCGCGGGCGATGGGAATGGCGATCCAGCGCAGACGCTGGCCCAGCACCGACTTGGGGTGATCGATGTCCGGCAGCAATGAGGTCAGCAGCGCGGCGGGTATGATGTGCCACCAGTCGCCGGTAGCCAGCTCTGGCGTCACTTCCGCCTTCTTGGCGAAGATCGCGCAAGCGACAGAGAATATAAGGTGTCCTTCCGCGGTCATGCTGTTGCGATTCCGACTGGTAAACTGTTAATTTATCCAGTATATGGAAAAATTCCCAGTAGTGGAAGCAGTTACCCTGTAACCAATTGTTTATTTTTCCCTGTTTTACAACGGCTTGTTACGGCAATGGGTAACAAAGCATCGATTTTGACGCGCGAGAACAAAAAGCGGGCGATGGGGGGCGTATGGCGGTGAGAAAAAAGACGGTTGCTCGGCGTGTGGCGGGAGGAAGCGGCGGCCTTGAACCGCGCTGCGTGGCAGTGACAACGCGCCGCGGGCCGTCGCTTTCCCTGCCATGCAGCATAATGAGAACGTCATGCCAATTCAATAAAATGAAACGGTGTTTCGTTTATTTTGCGGTGCGGATCCCTTTTATGACGCAGAGCGGCAAACCCAGGGCGCCGATGGCCGGCGCCGCAGGTCAGGCAAAGTGGGCGGGGGTGAGCTGTTCCAGGGTGTCCAGCTTGTGGTCCGCCAGCGCCCAGCGCGGATCGTGACGGTATTCGGCTGCCGGGATCACGATGGAACGCATGCGTGCGGCCTTGGTGGCGATCATGCCGTTAAACGAGTCTTCCAGCGTGATGCAGCGCAGCGGATCGCTGCCCAGGCGTTCGGCGGCGATCAGGTAGACCTCCGGGTGCGGCTTGCTGTACGGCAGGTATTCGGCGGAAACCAGCTGATCGAAGTAATCCTCAAGCTCGAACATCTTCAGCACCTGCCGTTGCATGTGCAGCGGCGAGGCGGAGGCGAGACCGATGTTCAGCCCCTGGCTGCGGCACAGCTCCAGCGCCTGCTGAACGCCCGGCAGCAGCGGGCGCGTCTCGTGCACCAGCTCGATGGCGCGCTCGATAATCCGCGCCGACACCTCATCAAGCGAAACCCCTTGCCACGGCATCGCCTGATACCACATCTTCACCACCAGATCGATGCGCAGCCCCAGCGTGTCCGGCAGCTTGTGACGGTCGGACAGATCCAAACCCAGCGCGCCGAAGATATCCAACTCAGCCTGCAGCCACAGCGGTTCCGAGTCGATCAACAAGCCGTCCATATCAAAAATTGCGGTTTCAATGCGTTGCGAATAAGCCATTAACGATTAACTCCTGCCGGCGCGGGTGAATGTGCCCGACACTTTATCATCGCCGGTGACGAGACTAAAACCTTTGCCTGCGCGTTTGGCTTTTGCCAAAACGCAGGATATTCCACACCTCGCGCAATTTTAGCCACCAGCGCTGGTGTTGACGCTCGGTGACCTGTTGCAACATGCGTGCGTAGTCCAGCACCAAACCCGGCGTCCAGGTCATGCTTTCGCCGCGGCTGCGCAGTACCGCCAGCATCCACAGGTTGGGATCGAGCACCAGCAACAGAAAGCGGCGCCACAGATGTTTATCACCCAGCACGCCTTCCAACGCGCTGTCGAGCGCGCCGATGACCGTGGTGGAGCAGTTGCGCCGGGTCAGATTGTAGGTGGCGTCCTGCCGATAACGCAGCCAGAATGCGCGCAGTGCCGCCGGGTTATAGCGGTAGAATTGAATTTTCTTGTCCGGGGGGCACCAGGCGGCGATCTCGCCCGCCAGGTCGGGCAGGAAACGCCCGTCGACGTTGTTCTGTTCGCCGGCATGCAACAACTGGCGGAAATCCTGAACGGAATGGCTGATGTCGTTGAGCGGGTAGTGACTGATATACACATCCGGCGCGAGCGCCAGGGCGGCGTGACCGGTGGAGATATTGCCGCCGCCGTCAACCGCCGCGATGTATCGGTCGACGATGTAACGCCGGCGCGGATCTTTAGCCGCACCAATCGGTGTCCAGACATACACCGTGAGCGGTGCAGTCTCATCCTCCGGGTGCGGTGGCTGCCGCGCGGGGTGCTGATTCAGAGAGAAGCTTGTCAGTCTCCGGGCGATACGCAATAAGGCCCAGCCGGAAAGCACCATCATCACGCCGAGGCAAAAGGGCACCGTCATCCGATGCGGCGCCGGCCAGCCGACAAAAATCATCAACGAAAGCAGGATCTCGCCGCTGCCCGCCAGCGCCACGCCTTTCCATCGACTGTGTTGAATCACCGTGGAGGAGGCGATGCGCACGGCGCCGTCAAGCAGCAGCGCGCTGCCAAACACCACGGTGGCGACGATGTTATCGTCTGCGGGCACGTCCAGCATTAAAAAGGCCATAAAGACAAAACCCAATCCTTTCAGCAGCACCGGCCTGCTGGCCGAAGAGCCGATCACCAGCGCGGCGGATACCGCCACCAACCCCTCCAGCGCCAGGATGACCGCCAGGGCATCCAGCGCCAGCACCGACCGGCCATCCTGCAGGATGTCGAACAGCATCAGCGCCCCTGCGGCTATCCACAGCCAACCGAACAGCACCAGCAGACGGCGCTGACCGTGCAGCGCCTGCGCGCCCAGCAATAAGATAATCAGTCGAATCATGGCGGCCTCTGCCCGAATGGATAACGTTATCTCTTCAATGATAGTGTGCCGGCGCGGTTAAGTTTTTGATTTCGACTAATTCGGCTAAGCTTGTAGCACAGCGGGAGTGAAGAAAACGGTGGGCGAGTTTCGCCAACAGCAGGTAGACTTAGCCGATTCGGTTACGTCGCTAACAAGGGGAACACATGACGTATCAACAGGCCGGGCGTCTCGCCATTTTGAAACGCATTCTCGGATGGGTGGTTTTTATCCCGGCGTTGCTGTCGACGCTGATTTCCGTGCTGGGTTTTATCTATCAGCACAGTGAAAAAACCAAGGGCATCAACGCGGTGATGCTGGATTTCGTCCACGTGATGGTGGACATGGTGCGTTTCAACACGCCGTTCCTGAACCTTTTCTGGTACAACTCACCGGTGCCCGACGTGGATAAAAGCCTGTTCAGCGGCGCCAATCTGATGTTCATCATCATCTATATTCTGATCTTCGTCGGGCTGGCGCTGCAGGCTTCCGGCGCGCGCATGTCGCGTCAGGTCAAGTTCATCCGCGAAGGGTTGGAAGACCAGATGATCCTGGAGCAGGCCAAGGGCAGCGAAGGGCACACGCGCCAACAGCTTGAGGAGCGCATTACGCTGCCGCACCACACCATCTTCCTGCAGTACTTCCCGCTGTACATCCTGCCGATCGTGATTGCGGTGATCGCCTGGTTCGTGATCCGCCTGTTGGGGCAGTTGGCCGGCGCGGCCTGAACCATGAACGGGGCGCCGCTCGGCGCCCCGGAACGTTATGACGCTTCGGGCTGCAACAGCGCCTCCACCGCGCGTTGGGCAGCCACCAAATGCTGGCCGCCGAACAGATTGCTGCGGTTGAGCAGGTAGTACAGCTGATACAGCGGCTGGCGTTCGATAAATCCGGCCCCCAGCGGCCACACGCTCTGATAGCCGTCGTAGATCTGCGGCGGCAGCTCCGGATACAGCGGCAGCATCGCCAAATCGCACTCTCTGTCGCCCCAGTAGCTGGCCGGATCGAACAGTATCGGCCCGTTGGCGGTCATCGCGCAGTTGCCCGGCCACAGGTTGCCGTGCAGCAGAGAAGGCTGCGGCTGGTGGTGCTGCAAGCGCAGATACACCCGATCGACGATGTCGTCGATGTCGCCGAAGGTCATGCCTTTTTCCGCCGCCAGCTGCAGCTGCCAGCCGATGCGCTGCTCGGCGAAGAATTCCGACCAGCGGCGTTGCCAGGCGTTGGGTTGCGGGGTGGTGGTCAGATCGCTGTCGAAGTCGAGACCGAACTGCGGTTGCTCGCTCCACTGGTGCAGATGCGCCAGTTGTTGCCCCAGGCAGTAGGCGCCATGGGCGTCGAGGGGTTTCAACTGCTGATACTCCAGCAGCAGGAAGCTGTAGTCGCGATCGCTGCCGACGCCGTACACTTCCGGCACCCGCACGCTTTTGCTGCGCGCCAGCAGCGCCAGCTGATCGGCCTCGGCGGTGAATATCGGCAGTTGTTCACGGGCGTCGCATTTCACGAACACCTCGTTGTCACCGTAACTCACGCGCCACGCCGGGTGAATGTCGCCCCCGGGCAGTTCAATCCTTTCGCGTATCTCTGCGCTGCCAAGATGTTCACTTAACAGACGGCTAACGGCTTGCCACATGGTATTTCCCCCTCTGTGCTGCCTGATAATTCATTAGGTTAGCGTCTTTCCCGTGGTGAAAACACGACGCGGCGCACAGCCGGCGTCAAAATAGGCGATTTTTTCAGCATCCCGCCAGCTCACAGTATATACCCTATTGATTAATTTAAGCGCAATACCGGTTGCAACTTGATGACAACGGATAAGGGGGCAGAGGAAACAGGATGCGGCGGAGAGCGCCGCCGCATCAGAGGAGGGCGTTTAACTGTCGCTCAGGGCGGTTTGGTTACGCTGTAACGGACGCAGTTTACCGTACAGTAAGGCGATAACGAACAGCACGGCCTGCACAATGACGATGCAGGGCCCGGTTGCGCCGTCGATGTGGAAACTGATCAGCGTGCCGAGCACGCAAGAGAACACCGACACCACCGTCGCCACCATCAGCATGCGATCGAAGCGGCGGCACAGCATAAAGGCGATGATGCCGGGGGCGATCAGCATGGCGATCACCAGGATCACCCCCACAGCCTGCAGCGAGGCGACGATGGTCATCGCCAGCAGACACAGCAGCCCGTAGTGCAGCAGCTTGACCGGCAGGCCAATCACCCGCGCATGGTGCGGATCGAAACAGTAGAGCATGAAGTCTTTGCGTTTAAGCAACACCACCGCCAGGGTGAAGCCGGCGATCAGCAGGGTTTGCTTCAGCTCGCCGTCGGTGATGCCCAGCATGTTGCCGAACAGAATGTGGCTCAGGTGCTGGTCGGTGTCGATGCGCGAGAACAGCACCAGGCCGAAGGCGAACATGCCGGAGAAAACGATGCCCATCACCGTGTCTTCTTTCACCCGGCTGTTCTCTTTCAGGTAGCCGGTGGCCACCGCGCAGAAGATGCCGGAGAGGAAGGCGCCGATCGCCAGCGGAATGCCGATGACGAACGCCACTACGATGCCGGGCAAGACGGCGTGCGAGATGGCGTCGCCCATCAGCGACCAGCCCTTGAGCACCAGATAGCAGGAGAGCACGGCGCATACCACGCCGGTGACGATGGCGGCGACGATCGCCCGCTGCATGAACGGGTAGGCGAAGGGTTCGCTGAGCAGTTGGTAGAGCGTGTCCATCAGCGGCCTCCGGTTGGTGACTGTGCTACGCGACGTTTTGCCGCCAGCAGGCCGTGTTTCGGCGCGAAGCAGAACGCCGCCAGGAACACCAGCGTTTGCAGGGTGACGATCACCCCGCCGGTGGCGCCGTCGAGGAAGAAACTCAGATAGGCGCCGATGCCGCTGGTCAATGCGCCGATGATGATGGCGATGATCACCAGCCGGCTGAAGCGGTCGGTCAGCAGATAGGCGGTGGCGCCCGGCGTGATCACCATGGCGATCACCAAAATGGCGCCGACGGTTTGCAGTGCGGCGACGGTGCAGGCGCTGAGCAGGGTGAAGAACAGGATCTTCAGCTTCAGCGGCGACAGGCCGATCGACACCGCGTGGCTTTCGTCAAAGAACACCGCCAGCAGATCTTTCCACACCAGGCACAGGATCAGCAGCGAAACGCCGATGATGATCTCCACCTGCAGCACGTCTTCGTCGGCGATGCCGAGGATATTGCCGAAGATGATCGACTGTACGTTGACCGAGGTGGGGTTGAGCGACACGATCAGCAGGCCGACGGCGAAGAAGGTGGAGAAGATAAAGCCGATGATGGCGTCTTCGCGCAGCCGGGTGATGTGGCGCACCAGCGTCATCGCCAGCGCCGCCAGCATGCCGGTGAAGAAGGCGCCGGCGGCGTAGGGCAGGCCGAG
This sequence comes from Serratia sp. ME47, assembly GCF_903970925.1. Taxonomy (NCBI): domain Bacteria; kingdom Pseudomonadati; phylum Pseudomonadota; class Gammaproteobacteria; order Enterobacterales; family Yersiniaceae; genus Serratia; species Serratia sp. ME47. The sequence goes on from NZ_CAJCKE010000026.1 coordinate 35,118, forward strand.
GGCATAGGCGCCGGCCACGCCGGGCACCACCGAGTGCGACAGCGCATCGCCCATCAGCGACCACCCTTTCAGCATCAGGTAGGCGGACAGAAACGCGCAGGCGGCGCCGACGATGGCGCTGACCCAGATGGCCTTCACCATGTAGTTATAACTGAAAGGTTGCAGCAGAAGGTCCAGCATCAGGATTGTTTCTCCCTGGCCTGACTGTTGGCAGGCGGATCGCTCTTGGTGTGGCCATAGAACACCGCCGGGCGTTCATCGTCGGTCAACACCGTGACGGTGCGCGGATCGTTGTCGTCGTGCAGATCCGGGCCGGAGAGGTTGATATGGCGCAGCACGCCGCCGAACGCCAGCTCCAGATTGCTCTGGGTGAAGGTGGTTTCGGTCGGGCCGGCGGCCAACACCGTGCGGTTGATGAGGATCACCCGATCGCAGAACTCCGGCACGCTGCCGAGGTTATGGGTGGAAACCAGGATTAAATGCCCCTCGTCGCGCAGCGAGCGCAGCAGATCGATAATGGCATTCTCGGTTTTCACATCCACGCCGGTGAAAGGCTCATCCAGCAGCAGCACCGTGCCCTGCTGCGCCAGGGCGCGCGCCAGAAACACGCGCTTCTTCTGACCGCCGGAGAGTTCGCCGATCTGCCGGCCGCGCAGCTCGCTGAGGCCGACGCGCTCCAGCGCCTTGTCGACCCGCAAGCGATCCTCGCGCGACGGAATGCGCAGGAAATTCATCTTGCCGTAGCGGCCCATCATCACCACGTCTTCCACCAGCACCGGGAAGTTCCAGTCGACGTCTTCGGTTTGCGGCACGTAGGCGATCAGGTTCTTTTTCAGCGCGTCCGCCACCGGTTTGTCGCTCAGCGACACCCGGCCGCTGGTGGGCTTGACCAGCCCCATAATGCTTTTGAACAGCGTCGATTTACCGCTGCCGTTAACGCCCACCAGCGCGCAGATAGAACCGCCGCTCAGGGTAAAACTGGCGTTATGAATGGCGGTGTGCCCGTTGTTGTAGGTCACGGTGACGTCGTCCACGCTCAATTCAGGGCGGACAAACAGCTCATGGGTCATTGATCGAATCCTTTGGCGATGGTTTGCACGGTGGTGTTAAGCAGATCGATATAGGTCGGCACCGGGCCATCGCGGGTGGACAGCGAGTCCACGTACAACACGCCGCCGTATTTGGCGCCGGTCTCTTTCGCCACCTGCTTGGCCGGCTTGTCGGAAATGGTGCTCTCGCTGAACACCACCGGAATATGGTGGGCGCGCACCGCGTCGATCACCCGGCGGACCTGTTGCGGCGAGCCTTGCTCATCGGCGTTGATCGGCCACAGATAGACTTCTTTCAGCTGATAGTCCTGCGCCAGGTAGCTGAAGGCGCCTTCACTGGTCACCAGCCAACGCTGCGCGGCCGGAATGCGCGCCAGGCGTTCGCGCAGCGGAGCGTCCAGCGCGCCGATTTTCTCTGCGTAGGCCTTGGCGTTGCGGTTGTAGGTTTCCGCATTGGCCGGATCGTGCGCCACCAGCGCTTTGCGGATGTTTTCGATATATACCAGCGCGTTGCTCGGTGACATCCAGGCATGCGGGTTCGGGTTGCCGTTATAGGGCCCTTCACGGATCGGCAGCGGGGTGATGCCTTCTGTCACGACTGCCGCCGGCACCTGCTTGATGTTCTCGAAGAAGCGCTGGAACCAGCGTTCCAGGTTCATGCCGTTCCACAGGATCAGGTCGGCGTGCTGCGCTTTGACGATATCGCGCGGGGTGGGCTGGTAATCGTGGATCTCGGCGCCCGGTTTGGTGATGGATTCCACGACGGCGGCGTCACCCGCCACGTTCTGGGCGATATCCTGAATGATGGTGAAAGTGGTCACCACGCGCAGCTTTTTTTCCGCCAGCGCGGGTTGGCTGACCAGAGCGGCGCCGAGCAGCAAACAGGCGAGCGTGAAGGGGCGTAACAGTGCGGCAGCGCGGGGAGGGCGACTGCGACGAAAAGCGCAAGTTATCAATGGCATGATGACGTCTCCTGGTTCAAATGAAAATGATTATCAATATCAATTGAAGCGAAGTCAAGCGTCACTTGCCCACCGCCGGCGGGGCTATTTCTCCAACTGAAAAATAATACCGTCCGGGGAGTTATAGCATTTTATGTATCAGTATGTAACCGCTGAAGGTAGTCCTTACAGGTGCAGATCGCCACCTCCGGCTGTTTTCCCAACGCCAACTGCCCGAACCCCTGCGCAAGTCGCTGCACATCCTCTTGATCCAGAACGGTTATGAACGCAAAACTGTTGCTGCCGAGCTCATGATGAACGCCATTTTCGTCTGTCACCGACGTGACAAAACCTTCACGGGTCAATTGCCCGGTCAGCTTGGCCAGGTCGGTCAGTCCCGCTTCCTGATAGCGAAAAGTCACCACAAAGCAGCTTGTTGCAGATTGACTCATAAATCACCTCTTGGTATATGGATAGCTTGAGATTAGTCCAAAAAATTACTGCAGGTGTCCTTACAAGTTGTATATGCTACGCAACTCATTGAAAGGAGTGAGGGATTCTGTGAAAACAAAAATAGGTTGCCTTACGGCAATTTTGCTTTTGTCGGGGTGCGCCAAAGACCCGCAAACGGCGAGCAATATTTCAGGCAGTGGCACAACGCGCGGCGGTTGGTTAAAACCCCCTCCGCAGGCACCGGTAAACCGCACAGGCACCCCGGTTGCTTATAACGATTACATTCGTCAGGCCGCCAGCAACTACGGCGTCGACGAAACGCTGATTAAAGCGATTATTCAGGTGGAGTCCGGGTTTAACCCGAACGTGGTCAGCACCTCGAACGCAGTGGGATTGATGCAGCTGAAGGCTTCTACCGCCGGCCGCGACGCCTATCGCATGAAAGGACGAAGCGGGCAACCCAGCTCGCGTGAGCTGAAGGATCCGGCGGTCAATATTGATCTGGGAACGGCCTATATCAATATTCTTCAAAGCCAGCAGCTAGCCGGGATCAACAACCCACAGACTTTGCGTTACGCCACCATCGTTTCGTATGTGAACGGGGCGGGCGCCATGTTGCGCACTTTCTCCTCGGACAAGCGCGTGGCGGTTAATCGCATCAATCAGATGAGTCCGGATGAGTTTTATCAGCACATCCAGAAAAAGCACCCGGCACCGCAGGCGCCGCGCTATTTATGGAAAGTGACCACCGCTTATCAGGCGATGTCGCAGTAATCCCATCCTTTGAATCGGCCGCCGAACGCGGCCGATTTTGTTTTCGGCGTCAGTTTTTAGCGCGACCCGCCTCTCATTTTTCGTTATTTCCTCATCGCTTATCAGAAAAACCGCACAAAAAGTTAAATTTACGTTAGCAGATAAATCTTTACGTTCATTCAATAAGTTACCGGTAACATTTTTGCTTTTGCTCGCATTCTGACCTTCAATAAATAGACAAATAAGTAACAAATTATTTTAAAAACCCGTATCGATCGCAAGGTTGCGGTTAAATAGTTGTGACTATCTTTGGATGGAATGTGACATGTCGAATCATAAAACCAACAATTCGCGGCGCGATTTCTTGTTGAAATCGATGACCTTAATTCCTGCGGCGGTAATTGGTGGCAGCGGCGTTGGCGCGCTGACGGCCCCAGCACCAGCGGTCGCTGCCTCGAACACTTCAACGCAGAACGATTACCAACCGACCTTTTTCACCCCGGAAGAGTGGGCCTTCATCAAGACCGCCGTCGCGCGCCTGATCCCGGCCGACGAACGCGGCCCTGGCGCGCTGGAAGCCGGCGTGCCGGAGTTTATCGATCGCCAGATGAACACGCCGTACGCCACCGGTTCCATCTGGTACATGCAGGGGCCGTTCAACCCCGATGTGCCGAAGGAAATGGGCTACCAGCTGCCGCTGGTGCCCAAGCAAATCTACAACCTCGGCATCGCAGACGCCGACGCCTACAGCAAGAAAACCGCCGGCAAGCCTTTCGCCGAACTGGATGGCGCGCAGCAAGACGCCCTGCTGCAAAAGTTCGAGTCCGGCGAGGCGGAGTTCCAGCAACTGCCGTCGAAACTGTTCTTCTCCTATCTGCTGCAAAACACCCGTGAAGGTTTCTTCAGCGATCCGATCCATGGCGGCAACAAAGACATGGTTGGCTGGAAGCTGATTAATTTTCCGGGCGCGCGCGCCGATTTTATGGACTGGGTTGAGCGAGGGGAGCGTTATCCCTTCCCGCCGGTCTCGATTCGTGGGGAGAGGGGCTAACCATGGCAACGGTAATGAAAAAAGTAGACGCGGTGATCGTCGGCTTCGGCTGGGTGGGCGCGATCATGGCCAAAGAGCTGACCGAGGCCGGCCTCAACGTGGTGGCGCTGGAGCGCGGCCCGATGCGCGACACCTACCCGGACGGGTCTTATCCGCAGGTGATCGACGAGCTGACCTATAACATTCGACGCAAGCTGTTCCAGGATCTGTCGAAAAGCACCGTCACCATTCGCCACAACAGCAGCCAGACCGCGGTGCCTTACCGCCAGCTGGCGGCGTTCCTGCCGGGCACCGGCGTCGGCGGCGCCGGTCTGCACTGGTCGGGCGTACATTTCCGCGTCGATCCGATCGAACTGCGCATGCGCAGCCATTATGAAGAACGCTACGGCAAAAACTTCATTCCGAAGGACATGACCATCCAGGACTTCGGCGTGACCTACGACGAGCTGGAACCGTTCTTCGACAAAGCGGAGAAAGTGTTCGGCACTTCCGGCACCGCCTGGACCATCAAAGGGCAGAAAGTGGCGCAGAAGGGCGGTAACCGCTTTGCGCCGGATCGCTCCGACGACTTCCCGCTGCCGGCGCAGAAAAACACCTACTCCGCCCAGCTGTTCGAGAAAGCGGCGCTGGAGGTGGGTTACCACCCTTACAACCTGCCGTCCGCCAACACCTCGGACTCTTACACCAACCCGTACGGCGCGCAGATGGGCCCATGCAACTTCTGCGGTTTCTGCAGCGGCTACGCCTGCTACATGTATTCCAAAGCCTCGCCGAACGTCAACATCTTGCCGGCGCTGCGCATGGAGAAACGCTTCGAACTGCGCACCAACGCCAACGTGCTGAAGGTCAACCTGACCGATGACAAGTCCCGCGCCACCGGCGTGAACTACGTCGATGCGCAGGGCCGTGAGATTGAACAGCCGGCCGACCTGGTGATCCTGGGCGCGTTCCAGTTCCACAACGTGCACCTGATGCTGCTGTCCGGCATCGGCAAGCCTTACGATCCGGTGACCGGCGAAGGCGTGGTCGGGCGCAACTTCGCCTACCAGAACATGACCACCATCAAGGCGTTCTTTGATAAAGACGTCTTCACCAACCCGTTCATCGGCGCCGGCGGCAACGGCGTGGGCGTGGATGACTTCAACGCCGACAACTTCGATCACGCCAAAGAAGGCTTCGTCGGCGGTTCGCCGTTCTGGGTCAACCAGGCGGGCACCAAGCCGATCTCCGGCCTGCCGACCCCACCGGGCACCCCGGCCTGGGGCAGCAAGTGGAAAGCGGCGGTGGCGGATGCCTACACCCACCACGTCTCGATGGACGCCCACGGCGCGCACCAGTCGTACCGCAACAACTATCTGGATCTCGATCCCAACTACAAGAACGTGTTCGGCCAGCCGCTGCTGCGCATGACGTTCGACTGGCAGGAAAACGACATCAAGATGGCGCAGTTCATGTACGACAAGATGGCGCCGATCGCCAAGGCGATGAACCCGAAACTGATCGCCGGCAGCCCGAAAAACGCCAACAGCCACTTCGATACCACCAGCTACCAGACCACCCACATGAACGGCGGTGCGGTGATGGGGGAAGATCCGAAGACCAGCGCGGTCAACCGCTATCTGCAGAGCTGGGATGTGCACAACGTGTTCTCGATCGGCGCATCTGCCTTCCCGCAAGGGCTGGGCTACAACCCGACCGGCACCGTGGCGGCGCTGGCTTATTGGTCTGCCCGCGCCATACGCGAGCAGTATCTGAAAAACCCAGGCCCATTGGTGCAGGCATAAGGACGGCGAACGATGAAAGCATTTGTACCGGCACTGGTTCTCAGTGCAGTGAGTTTCTCCGTTTGGGCGCAGGACGCCACCGTCAGCAGCGAGCTGATCAAGCGCGGCGAGTACCTGGCGCGCGCCGGTGACTGCGTGGCCTGCCATACCGATGGCAAGAACGGCAAGACCTTCGCCGGCGGCCTGGCGATGGAGACGCCGATCGGCACCATCTACTCGACCAACATTACGCCGGACAAGAAAACCGGCATCGGCGATTACAGTTTCGAGGATTTCGACAACGCGGTGCGTAAGGGCGTAGCCAAAAACGGCAGCACCTTGTACCCGGCGATGCCGTACCCGTCGTTCGCGCTGGTGAAAGAGGACGACATGCGCGCCATGTATGCCTATTTCATGCACGGCGTGCAGCCGGTGGAGCAGGCCAACAAGGACTCCGACATCCCGTGGCCGCTGTCGATGCGCTGGCCGCTGAGCATCTGGCGCGGCATGTTTGCGCCGTCGCCGGCGGATTTTGTCGCAGACGCCAAGGCCGATCCGGTGATTGAGCGCGGCCGCTACCTGGTGGAAGGCCTGGGCCACTGCGGCGCCTGCCATACCCCGCGCAGCATCACCATGCAGGAGAAAGCGTTGAGCAACAGCGAAAGCGACGACTACCTGTCCGGGAGCAACGCGCCGATCGATGGGTGGGTGGCTTCCAGCCTGCGCGGCGACCGCAAGGACGGCCTGGGCAGCTGGAGCGAAGCCGAGCTGACCGAGTTCCTGAAAACCGGCCGTAACGACAAAGCCATCGTGTTCGGCGGCATGAGCGACGTCGTGGAGCACAGCCTGCAATACCTGAGCGACGACGATCTGACCGCCATCGCGCGCTACCTGAAATCGCTGCCGCCGAAAGACGGCAAGCAGCAGGCGGCGCCGGTCGAAGACAGCGTGGCCAAGGATCTGTGGCGCGGGAATGACAGCAAGCCCGGCGCGGCCCTGTATGTCGATAACTGCGCGGCCTGCCACCGCACCGACGGCGTGGGCTACAAGCGCGCCTTCCCGTCGCTGAAGGGCAATCCGGTGGTGCAGACCGAGGACGCGACCTCGCTGATCCACATCGTGCTGACCGGCAACACCACGCCGGCGGTGCAGGGCGCGGTGTCCAACATCACCATGCCGCCGTTTGGCTGGCGTTTGAACGACCAGCAGGTGGCGGACGTGGTGAACTTCATCCGCTCCAGCTGGGGCAATAGCGCCAAACCGGTGAGCGCCTCCGACGTGGCCGACGTGCGTAAAGACCGCTCGATGATCCGCGATGAGAAGGAGATGGGCAGCGCCGAGGTGCCGGACCATCCGGACGCGAAGAAGTAAACCGTTTAAGGGCTCCGCAAGGGGCCCTTAGTTTTTCTGCTGCCGCCTGCTTTTTCAGCAGATTGTGTTCGCAAATCGTCCGTTCAGCCGATAAAACATAGACCCGCAGCGGATTTTTCATTATCCTTTGCCGTCCTTTCATCAGGCGTAAGTATGAAATATCGCTTTAATTCACTGATTATTATTAAAAAACTCGCGGAGAAGGATATCCCGTTAGGCGCAATCGTTGTCGCCGCAGATTAAGGTAGACTGTCTCATGAGTACGATTTCTCCCGATTCAGGCACGCTGACGGCCGCTCAGACTGCCAAATGGAACAAAACCGACACCGTCTGGATGTTCGGTCTCTATGCGACTGCGGTGGGCGCAGGTACGTTGTTCTTGCCGATCAACGCCGGCCTGAACGGCCCGCTGGTGCTGCTGTTGATGGCGCTGTTCGCTTTCCCGCTGACCTATTTGCCGCACCGCGCGCTCAGCCGCTTCGTGCTTTCCGGCTCCAGCCGCGACGGCAACATTCACGATGTGGTGGTGGAACACTTCGGCGTGCTGGCCGGCAAAATCATCATGGTGCTGTATCTGATGGCGTTCTTCCCGATCGTGCTGGTGTACAGCATTTCGATCACCAACGCGCTGGACAGCTTCCTGATCCATCAGTTTCACGTGGCGCCGCTGCCGCGCCTGTGGCTGAGCCTGGCCGTGGTGGTGGTGCTCAATCTGGTGCTGCTGCGCGGCAAAGACAGCATCGTGGCGGCGATGGGCATGCTGGTGTTCCCACTGCTGGTGTTCCTGATGGGCATTTCGCTCTATCTGATGCCGAGCTGGAATACCGCCAACTTCGTGCATGGCCTGGCCGCCACCCGCTTCGACACGCCGGGGTTGTGGCATTCTCTGTGGCTGGCCGTGCCGGTGATGGTGTTTTCCTTCAGTCATGCGCCGATCATCTCTTCCTTCGCCTCGACCCAGAAGAGCCTGTACGGCGACAAGGCGGAACGCCGCTGTGCGCGCATCATGCGCTACAGCTATGTGCTGATCTGCGTTACCGTGCTGTTCTTCGTGTTCAGCTGCGTGCTGAGCCTGTCTCATGAAGACATGCTGCAGGCGAAAGAGCAGAACATCACGGTGCTGACCACGCTGGCCAACAAGTTCTCCAACCCGCTGATCGCCTACCTTGGCCCGGTGATGGCGATGCTGGCGATGGCCAAATCCTATCTCGGCACCTCGCTGGGGGTGACGGAAGGGGCGACCAGCCTGATCGATGGCGTCACGCGCGCGGTCGGCAAGCCGCTCAGCTCGCGCATGACGCACCGTATCTCGGCGGTGTCGCTGTTCCTGCTCACCTGGGCGGCGACGGTGTGGAACCCCAGCGCGCTGCATATCATCGAAACCATCAGCGGCCCGCTGATTGCGGCGATCCTGTTCATCTTGCCGATGTACGCCGTGCGTGCGGTGCCGGCCATGCGCCAATATCGCGCGGCGAGCAACGTCTTCGTGCTGGTGATGGGGCTGATCGCGCTCTCGGCGCTAATCTACGGCCTGATGTGATCCCCTGGGCGCGCCGGCTCCGGCGCGCCTCTTATCCTTCCTTTACACATCCCTTTGCAATTAATCGTCGGCATGCCGGGCGTTATCTTTGATAATGCAAGCCATTCTCATTAGTATTTCCTGAATGTATTCATGACTAAGGAGTCTTTCGTGCACCGTCGAATCACTTTGCCGGCGCTGGTTTGCGCCGCCTTACTCGCCTCTCCGGCGATGGCCACTACCTATCCGTTGACCCTGACCGACACCTCCGGCCAGACGGTCACCCTCCCGCAGGAGCCGAAACGCATCGTGGTGCAGGACGGGCGCGACATTCTTACGCTGGCGCTGCTCGATCGCGCCAACCCGTTCGGCCGGCTGGTGGCCTGGAATAACCTGCTGAAGAAAAGCGACGCGGCGACCTGGGAAATCTTGCAGAGCAAATGGCCGGCGGCGAAAAACATCATCGACATGGGATTCAGCGATAAAGGCGAAGTGAATCTGGAGAGCGTGATCGCCAAGCGGCCCGATCTGATGATCGCCCAGCTGCGCTCCAAACCTTCCCTGAGCCAAACCGGCGTGCTGGATAAGCTGAAGGCGCTGAACGTGCCGGTGTTGTTTATCGATACCATGCTCAAGCCGGTGGAAAACACGCCGAAAAGCGTGACGCTGTTGGGGGAAACCCTCAACCGCGAAAGCGAAGCCAAGCAATATACCGATTATTATCAGCAGCATTATCAGGCCATTCTGGCCAAAACGCAGGCGGTGGAACCCAAACCGTTGGTGTTCTTCGAAGCCAAGGCCGGTCTGAATGGCCTGGAATCCTGCTGCTTCACCCATGCGCACGTCGGCTGGGGCGCGTTGGTCGAAGCGGTCGGCGCGCGCAACATCGGTTCTGCGCTGCTGCCGGGTGCGACCGGCGACGTGGCGCTGGAAAAAGTGATCAGCATGAAACCGGATGCCTACATCGTTTCCGGCTCGCAGTGGGCCAGCAAGACCAACGCCGCGGTGCCGTTCGGCTATGGCGTGACGCAGCAGCAGGTGGATGAGGCCTTCAACCGCATGAAGCAGCGCCCGGGGTTCTCGCAGGTGTCGGCGGTGAAGGAAGGGCGGTTCTACGGCATCTACCATAACTTCTACAACCACCCGTACAACATCGTCGGGCTGGAGTATCTGGCGAAGTTTATCTATCCGGCGCAGTTCCCGGATTTGGATCCGGCCAAGACCTACAGCGAGATCCTCAGTCGCTTTACCGAAGTGCCGGAAGGCAAGGGCATTTTGGGCGCGCAGGCGCCAGCGGGGAAATAACGGCAACGGGCGCGATGTCGCGCCCGTTTTTCATGGTCAGGCGGCGGCCGGTGTATAGGTGGAGATGATCTCCAGCACGCCGTTGATGATGAACTGAACGCCCATGCACACCAGCAGGAACCCCATCAGGCGCGAGATCGCCTCGATGCCGCTTTTCCCGACCAACCGCATGATGGCGCCGGAACTGAGCAGGCAGGCCCACAGGATCACCGCGACCGTCAGGAAGATGGCGACCGGCGCCACGGCCAACACCCAGGGTTCAAAGCCCAGCGAGTTCGCTTTGACGCTCGACGCCGAGCTGATGATCATCGCGATGGTGCCCGGCCCGGCGGTGCTCGGCATGGCCAGCGGCACGAAGGCGATGTTGGCCGACGTCTTGTGGCGCAGCTCGTGCGACTTGCTCTCCACCTCCGGCGCGTCTTCGGGGCTCTGCTGCGGGAACAGCATGCGAAAACCGATGAAGGCGACGATCAGGCCGCCGGCGATGCGCAGGCCGGGGATCGAAATGCCGAAGGTGTTCATCACCACCTGCCCGGCGTAAAACGCCACCGTCATGATGCAGAACACATAAACCGAGGCCATCAGCGACTGCTGATTACGCTCTTCGCGCGTCATATTGCCGGACAACCCGAGCAGCAACGCCACCGTGGTCAGCGGGTTGGCCAGCGGCAACAGCAGCACCAAACCCAGTCCGATGGCCTGGAATAACTGCAAAATACCCGTCATAAAATAGACTCCCTGTGCAACGTTCAAGCCGCCAAACGGCGGCCCATGAGCTGAACAGCCTAGCCTGCCGTACGCCTGGCGGCAATGGGGATAGCTCGTAACGTTAATTAACCGTCGGCCCGGGCGTTCAGCGTCGCCGGCCGGCGAAATTCGTCGGCGGGAGACTCATCGTCATCGCCGCACTCGCCGGCGAGCTCAGGTTCATCCTCACACCCCAGCGGCGCCTCGTTGACCGCAATCGCGCGCGGCACCGAACGTGCGCCAAAATGCACCAGCCCATATAACGTCGCCAATGCCGCGCACGCCACGATGAGGGCTGCGAGTAACCGGTTCATGTTGTGCGCTAAGACCTTGTTCATTGGTGGATAGCGTAAGAATAGTGACGCTAAGGCGGTCTGTCAGCGTAGCGCCGCTGAAAGTAAACGCACGTCTGAAGTCATTATCATTAATTATTTTTAACTGTTTTCACCCTTTAACCGCCTGATTGATGAAGCGAGTCTATAATGGTAAGGCTTTCTGGCATTTCTTTATAATCGAAAACTTAAAAGGAGTTTTACTATGGAAGTGGCAAAAGAATGGGTAGCGGCGAAAAAAATCTCCTGGGGCAGCGTCATCGGCGGCGTGATCACCGTATTGGCTGTTTCACTGTTGCTGTCGACGTTAGGCACCAGTCTTGGATTCTCCATCGTGGATCCGACATCAGACGATCCGATAAACGGCGCCGGTACCACCGTAGTGATTTGGTCCGCTGTTTCAATCATTATTAGTTTGGCTGCCGGCGCTTTTATTGCCGGGCGTTTGGCTGCTAATGACGGACTTATTCATGGCTTCCTGGTATGGGCGACGTCACTGATTGTGGCGGCGGTGCTGGGTGGGATGCTGGTCGGGTCTGCCGTGAAGGCGACCGGCAATGCGCTGGGCGCTATCGCTTCGACCTCCGGCAGCTTGCTCTCCGGCGCCGGTTCAGCGATTGGCAAAGGGGCATCCGGATTGGCGGACGCCGGCGGTAAAGTGTTTGACAAGTTGGGCATTGACACAACCTTGGAACCTGAACAGCTGCAAGGCGATGTGGTTACGGCGCTCAAAAAAAGCGGTATCCCGTCATTGCAGCCTGAATTCATGCAACAGCAGTTGAATGCGGCCAAAACTGATTTGGCGGACGCAGTAAAAGCTCTGGCACTTCAGCCTGACAATAGCGACGCCATTATTAATCAACTGGTCGCCAAGCTTAAAAAACAGGGTGAGGCCATCTCGCAAGATGTGGATCAAGACGCCCTGAAAAAGGCCTTGGCGGAAAATACCGATATGACGCCGCAGGAAGTGGACCAGACGGTGAAGAATTTGGTCGAAGCCAAAAATAAAACTGCGCAGCTGGTTAATCAGCGTTTGGATGACGCCGAAGCAAAAATCAATCAGGCAAAACAGGAGTATGTGGAGCTGAAACAGAAGGCGCGCGAACAGGCTGCCGCTGCTGCGGACGAATTGTCGCGGGCCGCATTGTGGTCGTTCTTTGCGCTGTTGATTGGCGCAGTGGTCAGTGCGTTGGCCGGCTTGTGGGGCGTTAACACCAATGTCCGCCGTATCGCGGTATCACCTGCGCAGGCGTAATCTTCAGGCTCCTTTGCGCGTCTCGATGATATAGGGATGAGAGCCTGGAATACTGACGACGATGAAGTGACTGCCAGGAAAGACTGGCCTTACCCCGGCCCAGGTGCCGGGGTTTTTTATTGTTTCGGCGTAATTAACGACCACCTTTCGTGCGGCGCAGGGCATTAGGCATCAATTGCCACGATCCCTGAGAACAGGTGGATACCATAGATGCGCTGTAAATAATAATGAGTGTGATTATGAAACAAGAACTGCATATTTTACTGGGGAAAATCGGCGCATTCGCGCTTTCCGCCGCCTTCATGGCGGCATTGGTCGGCCTGGTGTTTATCGATGTGCACTGGCTGCATAACTTCGTGCATGAAACCTCGTTGACCGAAGCGGCGCAGGAGCTGTTGCTGCTCGCCATCTCCGGCGGTTTCTTCGCCGCGGCTCGGCGACAGGCCGAGCGTCGTTCCGCCTGGCTGCTGGTTGGCGGCTTCTTTCTCTGCATGCTGATCCGCGAGATGGACTTCGCTTTCGATGCGTTGTGGCACGGCGCCTGGGTGTGGTTCGCGCTGGCGGTCGCCTTGGCCTGTCTGTGGCATGCCGCAAGGCATATTGCGGCTACGGCGCGCGGCCTGGTCTATATCGTGTCGCACCCCGGCTACGGCATGATGTGCGCCGGCCTGCTGTGTATCCTGGTGTTTTCACGCCTGTTCGGCATGAGCGCGCTGTGGCAAACGCTGATGCTGGACGGTTACAACCGGGTGGTGAAAAACATGGTGGAAGAGGGATGCGAACTGCTGGGCTACGGCCTGTGCCTGCTGGCCACCCTTAGCTATCTGAAAGGCGTGTTTGCGCCGGATAGAGCGAAAGCGTGAGGGCGGCGGCGCTTTATTTATCCGGAACAATTTTAGTGATACTATTCGCTTAGCCGAATGCGGCTGAGAAGGTATGCGTTCCATTCTGTATACCCAGTGAGGTTTCAATCTGGCAATTGTGGGCGAGATCTGAAACCTGGCTGACCAAACCCAAAATCCAATTTTCGTACTGCATGTGATCTGTCGTGTGGGTCACCACTGTAGATAAGGAATTATTAATGCCTGTTATTACCCTTCCTGACGGAAGTCAGCGTCATTTCGACCACCCCGTTTCCCCGATGGATGTCGCGCGCGATATCGGCCCTGGCCTGGCGAAAGCCTGTATCGCCGGCCGTGTCAACGGCGAGCTGGTCGACGCCGGCGATCTGATCGAATCAGATGCGCAGCTGGCCATCATCACCATCAAAGACGAAGACGGTCTGGAAATCATGCGCCACTCCTGCGCGCACCTGCTGGGTCATGCGATCAAGCAGCTGTGGCCGGATACCAAAATGGCGATCGGTCCGGTGATCGACAACGGTTTCTATTATGACGTGGATATCGACCGCACCCTGACGCAGGAAGACTTGGATCTGCTGGAAAAGCGGATGCACGAGTTGGCCGATAAGGATTACGACGTCATCAAGAAGAAGGTCAGCTGGCAAGAAGCCCGCGACACCTTCGCTGAGCGCGGCGAAATCTATAAAGTGGCGATCCTGGATGAGAACATCAGCCATGACGATCGTCCGGGCCTGTATCACCACGAAGAATACGTCGACATGTGCCGCGGTCCGCACGTGCCGAACATGCGTTTCTGCCACCATTTCAAACTGCAGAAAACCTCCGGCGCTTACTGGCGCGGCGACAGCAAAAACAAAATGCTGCAGCGTATCTACGGTACCGCCTGGGCAGACAAGAAGCAGCTGAACGCCTACCTGCAACGCCTGGAAGAAGCGGCCAAGCGCGATCACCGCAAGATCGGCAAACAGCTCGACCTGTATCATATGCAGGAAGAAGCGCCGGGCATGGTGTTCTGGCACAACGACGGTTGGACTATCTTCCGCGAGCTGGAAGCCTTCGTGCGCATGAAGCTCAAAGAGTACCAGTACCAGGAAGTGAAAGGTCCGTTCATGATGGACCGCGTGCTGTGGGAAAAAACCGGCCACTGGGAAAACTACAAAGACGCCATGTTCACCACCGCGTCGGAAAATCGCGAATACTGCATCAAGCCGATGAACTGCCCGGGTCACGTGCAGATCTTCAACCAGGGCCTGAAGTCGTACCGCGATTTGCCGCTGCGCATGGGCGAATTCGGCAGCTGCCACCGCAACGAGCCTTCGGGTTCCCTGCACGGCCTGATGCGCGTGCGCGGCTTCACGCAGGATGACGCCCACATCTTCTGTACCGAAGAGCAGGTGCGCGCCGAAGTGAACGAATGCATTCGCATGGTCTATGACGTGTACGGCACTTTCGGCTTCGACAAGATCGCCGTCAAGCTGTCCACGCGCCCGGAAAAACGCATCGGCACCGACGACATGTGGACCCGTGCGGAAGAAGACCTGGCCGCCGCGCTGACCGAGAACGGCATTCCGTTCGAGTACCAGCCGGGCGAGGGCGCCTTCTACGGACCGAAAATTGAATTTACCCTGCATGATTGTTTGGATCGCGCATGGCAATGTGGTACCGTGCAGCTCGATTTCTTCTTGCCGGGCCGTTTGGGCGCATCGTACGTTGGCGAAAACAACGATCGCGTCGTGCCGGTAATGATTCACCGCGCCATTTTGGGCTCCATGGAACGCTTCATCGGTATCCTTACCGAAGAATATGCCGGGTTCTACCCGACCTGGATCGCTCCGGTGCAGGTGGTGGTGATGAATATCACCGACAGCCAGTCTGATTACGTCCAGCAATTGACCAAAAAACTGCAGGATGCAGGTATTCGCGTGAAAGCGGACTTGAGAAATGAGAAGATTGGCTTTAAAATTCGCGAACATACTTTACGTCGAGTCCCTTACATGTTGGTGTGCGGTGACAAAGAGGTCGAAGCAGGCAAAGTTGCCGTTCGTACCCGCCGTGGCAAAGACTTGGGAAGCCTGGACGTAAACGAAGTCGTAGACAAGCTGCTGAAAGAGATTCGCAGCCGTAGTCTTCATCAACTGGAGGAATAAAGTATTAAAGGCGGAAAACGAGTTCAACCGGCGCGTCCTAATCGCATTAACAGAGAAATTCGCGCGCAAGAAGTTCGCCTAACCGGCGTCGATGGCGAGCAGATTGGTATTGTCAGTCTGAATGAAGCTCTTGAAAAAGCTGAGGAAGCGGGCGTTGATTTAGTAGAAATCAGCCCAAATGCCGAACCGCCAGTTTGCCGAATCATGGATTACGGCAAATTCCTCTACGAGAAGAGCAAGTCGACGAAAGAACAGAAGAAGAAGCAAAAAGTTATCCAGGTTAAGGAAATCAAATTCCGTCCTGGCACCGATGATGGCGACTATCAGGTCAAACTACGCAACCTGATTCGCTTTCTGGAAGATGGCGATAAAGCCAAAATCACCCTGCGTTTCCGCGGGCGTGAGATGGCGCACCAGCAGATCGGCATGGAAGTGCTTAACCGCGTCCGTAAAGACCTGTGTGAAGATATGGATCTGGCAGTGGTCGAGTCCTTCCCTACGAAGATCGAAGGCCGCCAGATGATTATGGTGCTCGCTCCTAAGAAGAAACAGTAAGGCTTACAAGTAATGGAACCCGCGCGGCGCTTGCGCTGTGTGGGTTTTATTCGCCCAACTGATTCGTTGTTTAACAATGCGAAGTGGATTTAATTAAAATGCCAAAGATTAAAACTGTACGTGGTGCAGCCAAGCGCTTCAAAAAAACCGGCAGCGGTGGTTTTAAGCGTAAACATGCCAACCTGCGTCATATTCTGACCAAAAAAGCAACCAAGCGTAAACGTCACCTGCGTCCGAAAGGCATGGTGTCTAAAAACGATCTGGTCCTGGTTACCGCGTGCCTGCCGTACGCATAAGCCATTTTTTTTGAATTTAGAATAAGACTTTAGGAGAGAGCATATGGCTCGCGTAAAACGTGGTGTAATTGCACGCGCACGTCACAAGAAAATCATGAAGCAGGCGAAAGGTTACTACGGTGCCCGTTCGCGCGTATATCGTGTTGCCTTCCAGGCAGTAATCAAAGCAGGTCAGTATGCTTACCGTGACCGTCGTCAACGTAAGCGTCAGTTCCGTCAGCTGTGGATTGCACGTATCAACGCAGCTGCTCGTCAGAACGGTCTGTCTTACAGCAAGTTCATCAACGGCCTGAAAAAAGCCTCGATCGAAATTGACCGTAAGATCCTGGCTGACATCGCAGTCTTCGACAAAGTGGCCTTCGGCGCACTGGTTGAGAAAGCGAAAGCAGCTCTGGCGTAAGTCAGTAGAAGAGGGAGCTTGCTCCCTCTTTTAATCTTTGTTTTCAGCGACAAATATTGACTTTCATTGCCCGCCGCTATATCACTGGTGGACAATCATCGACAAGGTACCGCAATTATGCACGCAGCTATTTTTCGTTTCTTTTTTTACTTTAGCGCCTGATTTCAGGAGGCTTTGCGCGTAAGAAAAGAAACGAAAAGTAGCGCCTAAGCCTCCCTCGTGGAGGCTTTTTTGTTTTTGGCCATCGTCCCGCCTTGCAAAGCGTTGCGGTCAGAACGGCGGGTACTCAGCCGGCCCTGCGCCGCGCAGGCGAGCCGCCTGGCCGGCAACGCATTGAAAAGTCTTTGAAGATTGCTCAAAGGCGTGTTCGAATAATAGATAACAATTACTTAGGGCCATCCCGGCCAGAGGAAGAGGAAAGCAATGCCACATCTCGCAGAGCTGGTTGCCAATGCCAAGGCAGCCGTAGAAGATGCCCAGGATGTTGCCGCGTTAGATTTGGTGCGCGTCGAATATTTTGGCAAGAAAGGTCATTTCACCTTGCAGATGCAGTCTCTGCGCGACGTACCGGCGGAAGACCGCCCGGCGGCCGGCGCGGTGATCAACCAGGCCAAGCAAGAGGTGCAAGACGCCCTGAACGCGCGCAAGAACGCGCTGGAAAGCGCCGCGCTGAACGCGCGCCTGGCGGCTGAAACCATCGACGTCTCCCTGCCGGGCCGTCGCATGGAAAACGGCGGCCTGCACCCGGTGACCCGTACCATCGACCGCATCGAAACCTTCTTCGGCGAGCTGGGCTTCTCCGTCGCTACCGGCCCGGAGATTGAAGACGATTACCATAACTTCGACGCGCTGAACATTCCAGGGCATCACCCGGCGCGCGCCGACCACGATACTTTCTGGTTCGACGCCACGCGCCTGCTGCGCACTCAGACCTCCGGCGTGCAGATCCGCACCATGAAGAACCAGCAGCCGCCGATCCGCATCATTGCGCCGGGCCGCGTTTATCGTAACGACTACGATCAGACTCACACCCCGATGTTCCACCAGATGGAAGGGCTGATCGTTGATAAAGACATCAGTTTCACCAACCTGAAGGGCACGCTGCACGATTTCCTGAATAACTTCTTTGAAGAAGACCTGCAGGTTCGTTTCCGTCCGTCCTACTTCCCGTTCACCGAGCCGTCCGCCGAAGTGGACGTGATGGGTAAAAACGGTAAATGGCTGGAAGTGCTGGGCTGCGGCATGGTGCATCCGAACGTGCTGCGCAACGTGGGCATCGATCCGGAAGTTTACTCCGGCTTCGCCTTCGGTATGGGCATGGAGCGCCTGACGATGCTGCGTTACGGCGTCACTGACCTGCGCGCATTCTTCGAAAACGATCTGCGTTTCCTCAAACAGTTTAAGTAAGGCGGGAATATCACATGAAATTCAGTGAACTCTGGTTGCGCGAGTGGGTAAACCCGGCCATCAGCAGCGAAGCATTATCCGATCAAATCACCATGGCCGGTTTGGAAGTGGACGGCGTGGATCCAGTTGCCGGCGCGTTTAACGGCGTCGTGGTGGGTGAGGTTGTCGAGTGCGGTCAGCACCCGAACGCCGATAAACTGCGCGTCACTAAAGTTAACGTGGGCGGCGATCGCTTGCTCGACATCGTCTGCGGCGCGCCGAACTGCCGCACCGGCCTGAAAGTGGCGGTCGCCACCGTAGGCGCGGTGCTGCCGGGCGATTTCAAAATCAAGGCCGCCAAACTGCGCGGCGAACCTTCGGAAGGCATGCTGTGTTCGTTCTCCGAACTGGGCATTTCTGACGATCATGACGGCATTATCGAACTGCCGCTGGATGCGCCGATCGGCACCGACATCCGTGACTATCTGAAACTGAACGACAACACTATCGAGATCAGCGTCACCCCGAACCGCGCCGACTGCCTGGGCATCATCGGCGTCGCGCGTGACGTGGGCGTACTGAACCAGGTTGCGCTGACCGAGCCGGACATGAGCCCGGTGCCCGCGACGATTGACGCCACGCTGCCGATCCGCGTTGACGCGCCGCAGGCGTGCCCGCGTTATCTGGGCCGCGTGGTGAAAGGTATCGACGTCAAGGCGCCAAGCCCGCTGTGGATGCGTGAAAAACTGCGTCGTTGCGGTATCCGTTCTATCGATGCCGTCGTCGACGTCACCAACTATGTGCTGTTGGAACTTGGCCAGCCGATGCACGCTTTCGATCTGAGTCGCATCGACGGCGGCATCGTGGTGCGCATGGCGGAAGAAGGGGAAACCTTGACGCTGCTGGACGGCAACGAAGCCAAACTGAACGCCGACACCTTAGTGATCGCCGATCACCAAAAAGCATTGGCGATGGGCGGCATCTTCGGCGGCGAGCATTCCGGCGTCAACGGCGAAACCCAGGACGTGCTGCTGGAGTGCGCTTTCTTCAGCCCGCTGTCGATCACCGGTCGCGCGCGCCGTCACGGCCTGCACACCGATGCTTCTCACCGCTATGAGCGCGGCGTCGATCCGGCACTGCAGTACAAAGCCATGGAGCGCGCCACGCGCCTGCTGCTCGACATCTGCGGCGGCCAGGCCGGCCCGATTATCGACGTGACTCACGAGAATGAACTGCCGAAGCGCGCCACCATCACGCTGCGCCGCGAGAAGCTGGATCGCCTGATCGGCCACGTGGTGCCGAGCGAGCAGGTCAGCGACATTCTGCGCCGCCTGGGTTGCCAGGTGACCGAACAGGGCGACAGTTGGCAAGCGGTCGCGCCGAGCTGGCGTTTCGATATGGAGATCGAAGAGGATCTGGTGGAAGAAGTGGCGCGCGTTTACGGCTACGACAACATTCCGGATGTGCCGGTGCGCGCCGATTTGGTGATGACCCAGCATCGCGAAGCCGATCTGACGCTCAAGCGCGTGAAGACCATGCTGGTCGATCACGGTTATCAGGAAGCGATCACCTACAGTTTCGTCGATCCGAAAGTGCAGGCGCTGCTGCACCCGAATGAAGAAGCGCTGATCCTGCCGAGCCCGATTTCGGTCGAAATGTCGGCGATGCGTCTGTCGCTGTGGACCGGTTTGCTGTCCGCGGTGGTGTATAACCAGAACCGCCAGCAGACGCGCCTTCGCCTGTTCGAAAGCGGCCTGCGCTTTGTGCCTGATAGTGCGGCAGATCTGGGTATCCGTCAGGACGTCATGCTGGCGGGCGTGATCGCCGGCCATACGCACGATGAACATTGGGATCTGGCGCGCAAGCCCGTCGACTTCTATGATTTAAAAGGGGATCTGGAGTCTGTCCTCGAGCTGACCGGTAAATTATCCGAAATTCAGTTCCGGGCGGAAGCCAATCCGGCCCTGCATCCAGGGCAAAGTGCGGCGATTTATTTGCACGGCGAACGCGTTGGTTTCATCGGTGTGGTTCACCCGGAACTTGAACGTAAACTGGATCTTAACGGCCGCACCGTGGTGTTTGAACTGGAGTGGAACAAGCTTGCGAGCCGCGCCGTGCCTCAGGCGCGGGAGATTTCGCGCTTCCCGGCAAACCGCCGTGATATCGCCATTGTGGTGGCTGAAAACGTCCCCGCAGAAGATATTTTGGCCGAGTGTAAGAAAGTTGGCGCAAATCAGGTAGTTGGCGTAAACTTGTTTGACGTGTACCGTGGCAAGGGCGTGGCAGAAGGTGACAAGAGCCTGGCTATCAGTCTGGTATTGCAGGATACCGCTCGTACACTGGAAGAAGAGGAGATAGCCGCTACCGTTGCAAAATGCGTAGAGGCTCTAAAACAGCGATTCCAAGCATCCTTGAGGGATTGAACCTATGGCGCTTACTAAAGCTGAAATGTCAGAACACCTGTTTGAGAAGCTTGGGCTTAGCAAACGGGACGCCAAAGACCTGGTGGAACTGTTCTTTGAAGAGGTCCGTCGGGCCCTTGAGAATGGCGAACAGGTAAAACTGTCGGGTTTTGGCAACTTTGATCTGCGTGACAAGAACCAACGTCCGGGGCGTAACCCGAAGACCGGCGAAGACATTCCGATTACGGCGCGCCGCGTGGTGACCTTCCGTCCGGGGCAGAAGCTGAAAAGCCGGGTAGAAAACGCCAGCCCGAAAGGGTGAGTGACGTGACATCAAAAAAGGCCGCTTGCGCGGCCTTTTTCTTTTCTGGGACAAAATTCAGTTTATTCCTAATCGATAGACATGACTTCATTGAGCCGTTAAGTCGGCACGGCGAAAATCATTGCCCTTAATTGCGGAATATTCTTATATCTTATTTTATGTAATGCGTGGCTTTTATTTCTCACTTCAATAACGGCCGTAATAATGGCCAGGGCCATCGCCACGGTGGCCGCCGCCTCCGTGAGGACCCCAGCAACAGGCGCTAAGGGTTGAGGCCAGGGCGACCACGGCCAGCAGCATACCGAGTCGTTTAATCATCTTATTATCCTCCGGTGGGGATCCGTTTAATTATCATTGTCGCGCCGCTTAGGCGATGTCAGTTATTCGTTAAGCCTTGGCAGAGGCAATAATAATTAAAGACGTCGGCAAACAGTGTCGGGATTGTGTAAGGCCGTCGAAAACGATCTGAAAATAGGCACCGGTGAGATAGTCGCTAAATAAGCGCACTGATATAACCACTGCAGCAAGAAAAATAGAGTGAGAAGGCAAAATGAAAAAGATCCTGTTGCTGGTGTGTTTTCCGCTGTTGCTGCCGCTGGCGGCACAGGCCGATGTCTCTGTCGATATCAACGTGCCGGGCGTTTCCCTACATTTGGGGGATCAGGACCGCCGCGGCTACTACTGGGATGGCTACGACTGGCGTCCCCCGCAATGGTGGCATGCACACCAGGGCCGCGGTTTGGGGGAGCGCAATGCGCGCGGCCTGTACTGGGACGGCGGGCGCTGGCAGCCTTCGCCGCCGCGCGGCTATGAGCATCGCGAGCCGGCGCGCAGCGGCAATCCTTTCCACGGCGATCGCGATAATCGTGATCATGATGGCCGCCATGACGATCGCGGCGACCATGACCGGCGCGATGACGGCCGCGGCCGGCCCTATCCGCAGGGCAACCCCGGTCAGCATCGTTAACCCCTGAGTTTATCGGCGGCTGGTTTTGCCATCATCCTGGCGATGACGGGCAGGGCCAGCCGCTGCTTTCCTGCGCCATCGCTTACGCAAGGCTTCCCCTTGCGGCGTTAACCCCCTAATATTTGACTCAGACGTCAATTATCCGGCCACGACAGCGGCCGGCAGGGAATCGCCGCGCCATGCCAACCAGCCGTACCTTCACCTTACTGTTGCAACATCAACGTTACCGCGATAAACGCCAGGTCATTCTGTTGGCGCTGGGTGTGGTGCTGGCATTGCTGTTTAGCCTTTGCGCCGGCGATCGATGGATATGGCCGTCAGAATGGTTCAGCGATCGGGCGCAGCTGTTCGTCTGGCAACTGCGATTGCCGCGTGCGCTGGCGGTGATGTTGGTCGGCGCCGCCCTGGCGGTAGCCGGGGCGGTGATGCAGGCGCTGTTTGAAAACCCGTTGGCGGAACCTGGCCTGCTGGGGGTGGCGAACGGCGCCGGCGTTGCGCTGGTGCTGACGGTGCTGCTGGGCCACGGTCTGCTGCCGGTAGCGCTGATGAGCGCCGCCGCGATAGCAGGCGCGCTGGCGATGACGTTCTTGCTGCTGGGCTTCGCTCGCCGGCGCCGCTTGACCAATGCGCGGCTGTTGCTGGTGGGAGTGGCGCTGGGCATCGTGTGCAGCGCGCTGATGACCTGGGCGGTCTATTTCAGCACCAGCCTCGATCTGCGGCAGTTGATGTACTGGATGATGGGGGGCTTCGGCGGCGTCGACTGGCGCCAAAAGTGGCTGGTGTTGGCGCTGCTGCCGGTGCTGCTGTGGCTGTGCGGCCAGGGGCGAGCGCTTAACCTGATGGCGCTGGGCGAGGTGCAGGCGCGGCAGCTCGGGCTGTCGCTGCATCTGTGGCGCAACCTGCTGGTGCTGGCGATCGGCTGGCTGGTGGGCGTCAGCGTGGCGCTCGCCGGGGTGATCGGCTTCGTCGGGCTGGTGATCCCGCATATTTTGCGGCTCACCGGCCTGACCGACCAACGCTATCTGTTGCCGGCCTGCGCGCTGGCGGGGGCCGGCGTGTTGCTGGTGGCCGATGTGATCGCCCGCGTTGCGCTGCTGGCGGCCGAACTGCCGATCGGCGTGGTGACCGCTACGCTGGGAGCGCCGCTATTTATCTGGTTACTGACCCGGGCAAAAGGCGTAAGGTAGTTTTCTTCATTCACCTGCCATTAAAAAACTACAGGATGACAACCGATGAGCAATCCAATTTATAACCTGCCGTTACAGACCATCGCAAATCAGGCTACCACGCTGGGGGCCTATCAGGGCAAGGTGCTGCTGGTGGTCAACGTGGCCTCGGAGTGCGGCCTGACGAAGCAATATGAAGGGCTGGAAGCGCTGTACGAAACCTATCGCGATCGGGGGCTGGAAGTGCTGGGGTTCCCGTCCAATGAATTCCTGGGGCAGGAGCCGGGCAGCAACGAAGAGATCCTGGCGTTTTGCCGTGGCACTTTCGGCGTGCAATTCCCGATGTTCGCCAAGATTGAGGTGAACGGCGAACACCGTCATCCACTGTATCAGGCGCTGATTGCCGCGCAGCCGGCTGCTGTCGCGCCGCAGGGCAGCGAGTTCCTGGCGCGGATGACCAGCAAAGGGCGTGCGCCGAAGCACGCCGGCGATATTTTGTGGAACTTCGAGAAATTCCTCATCGCGCGCGACGGCACGGTGATCCAGCGCTTCTCGCCTGACACCACGCCGGAAGATCCGGCGCTGGTGGCGGCGGTGAAACAAGCGCTGGCAGGGTAAGACGAATGCTGCAACTCGTTGAGGTTGGGGTGGCGGGGCGCCTGGCGCCTTTTTCGGCACAGATTGACGGCGGGTTGCAGGTTCACCTGATCGGCCCAAACGGCGCCGGGAAGAGCACTCTGCTGGCGCGGGTGGCGGGCATGCTGCCGGGGCTGGGCGAGGTTCGTCTGGACGGACGCGCGCTCTCCGATTATCCGGGGAGCGAACTGGCATCCCGGCGCGGTTACCTCAGCCAGCAACAGCCGCCGGTGTCGCTGATGCCGGTGTTTCAGTATTTGGCGCTGCACCGGCCTGCGGCGGCGACGCAAACCGATGTGGAGCATGCCATCCTCTATCTGTGCCGGCGGTTGAAGCTGGTGGATAAGCTGTCACGCATGCTGACGCAGCTTTCTGGAGGCGAATGGCAACGGGTGCGGCTGGCGGCGGTCTTGCTGCAGGTGTGGCCCAGCGTCAATCCGCACAGCCGCCTGTTGTTGCTGGATGAGCCGACCAACAGCCTGGATGTGGCGCAGAAAGTCGCGCTGGATCGCCTGCTGCGCGAATTCTGCCAGAGCGGGCGCAGCGCGCTGGTATGCGCGCACGATCTGAATCACACCCTGCAGCAGGCCGATCGGGTTTGGTTGCTGCATGCCGGCCGGCTGGTGGCGCAGGGCGTCACGCGTGAGGTGATGGCGCCCGCGATGCTGTCGCAGATTTATGAAGTGGATTTCCAGCTGCAATGGGTAGGGGACCAGCGTTGGATCATGACCCGCACGGCTTAATTAACCCAGTCGGCGGGGCGCAACGTAAACGGAAACTAAACGCAGTGAATATAAATAGCGGGGTAAGGATTGGCGAATATTGTGCGGTCTCTCATTTTCTTATCGATTTTCTTGAAAAACGTCGATGACGTGCTACGCTTGATTCGGCAAAAATAAAATACGTAAGTAATTATTAAAAAACATAAGAAATTGATTTACATAATAAAATTAAATTAATGATGACGGCGCCTTCCTATCAGTTCTCCCACTGATGACAAGTCTCGTCTTAAGGTTTAGTTAAGCTTGCGGCCTTACATTGGCAGTTAATCCACGGAAACGATTCTTCTCTGGCGTTTAATATTCGTTAAACGAAAGGGATTTACAGTGTCATCAAAAGCAGTTCGATACGTTTGGGGTTAACTATGGATCAATTTTTACCTTTCTCTCGTCCAGCCATCGGCGATGAAGAAATCGCCGCGGTAGAGAAAGTGTTGCGTTCCGGTTGGATCACCACCGGCCCGCAAAATCAGCAACTGGAAAGCGACTTCTGTTCCACCTTCGGCTGTAAGCACGCCATCGCCGTCAGTTCCGCCACAGCGGGCATGCACATCACTTTGATGGCGCTGGGCGTGGGGCCCGGCGATGAAGTCATCACCCCTTCGCAAACCTGGGTTTCCACCCTCAACATGATCGAACTGCTGGGCGCTGCGCCGGTAATGATCGACGTTGACCGTGAGACCTTGATGGTCAGCGCCGCCGACGTTGAGGCTGCCATCACCCCGAAAACCAAAGCGATTGTTCCGGTGCATTATGCCGGCGCCCCCCTGCAGATGGACGCTTTGCGCGCCGTGGCCGAACGCCATCGTCTGCCGTTAATCGAAGACGCCGCCCATGCGGTCGGCACGCGTTACAACGGCGAATGGGTCGGCGCGCGCGGCACGGCGATTTTCTCGTTCCACGCGATTAAGAACGTGACCTGCGCCGAAGGCGGCCTGATCGCCACCGACGACGATGCGCTGGCGGATCGCCTGCGTTGCCTGAAGTTCCACGGCCTGGCCGTCGATGCCTTCGATCGCCAGCAGCTGGGCCGCAAACCGCAGGCCGAAGTGGTGGAGCCGGGGTACAAATACAACCTGTCCGACATTCACGCGGCGATCGCCGTGGTGCAACTTTCGCGCTTCGCCGAGCTGAACGCGCGCCGCAAGGCGCTGGCGCAGCGCTACCTGAGCGCGCTGGAAGGCTCGCCGTTCCAGCCGTTGGGCGTGCCGGATTATCCGCATGACCACGCCTGGCACCTGTTTATGGTGCGCGTCGATCCCGAGCGCTGCGGCCTCGATCGCGACCAGCTGATGGAGCGCCTGAAAGAGGTTGGCATCGGCACCGGGCTGCATTTCCGTGCGGCGCACACCCAGAAATTCTACCGTGAGCGCTATCCGCAGCTGTCGTTGCCGAATACCGAATGGAACTCGGCGCGGCTGTGCACCTTACCGCTATTCCCTGATATGACCGACGCCGATGTGGATCGCGTGGTCAATGCCTTGTCTTCTGTTGTGGAGTCTTTACGTGTCTCGCGTTGAACCGATCAAAAAAGTGTCGATAGTCATCCCGGTATACAACGAGCAGGAAAGCCTGCCTGCGTTGCTGGAGCGCACTACCGCCGCCTGTAAGCAGTTATCCCAACCTTATGAAATCATTCTCGTCGACGATGGCAGCAGCGACAACTCCGCTGACATGCTGACCGCGGCGGCCGAAAAGCCGGACAGTCACGTGATTGCCGTCCTGCTTAACCGCAACTATGGCCAACATTCGGCGATCATGGCCGGTTTCAATCAGGTGACCGGCGATCTGGTGATTACCCTTGACGCCGATCTGCAGAACCCGCCGGAGGAAATCCCTCGGCTGGTCAGCGTGGCGGAAGAGGGCTATGACGTGGTGGGCACCGTGCGCGCCAACCGTCAGGACTCCTGGTTCCGCAAAAGCGCTTCGCGCGTGATCAATATGATGATTCAACGCGCCACCGGCAAATCGATGGGGGACTACGGCTGCATGCTGCGCGCCTATCGTCGTCATATCGTTGAGGCGATGCTGCACTGTCATGAGCGCAGCACTTTCATCCCGATCCTGGCGAATACCTTCGCCCGTCGCACGACCGAAATCGACGTGCGTCACGCCGAGCGCGAGTTCGGCGACTCAAAATACAGCCTGATGAAGCTGATCAACCTGATGTATGACCTGATCACCTGTCTGACCACTACGCCGCTGCGTTTGCTCAGCGTGGTCGGCAGCATCGTGGCGCTGTCCGGGTTCGTGTTGGCGCTGGTGCTGATCGCGCTGCGTCTGCTGCTCGGTCCTGAATGGGCCGCCGGCGGCGTGTTCACGCTTTTCGCCGTCCTGTTCACCTTTATCGGCGCCCAGTTTGTCGGCATGGGGCTACTGGGTGAATACATCGGCCGCATCTATACCGACGTGCGCGCACGTCCTCGCTATTTTGTTCAGAAAGTGGTCGGCGTACAGCAAGACCACAATACTCAGGAAGAAGAATGATGAAAGCTATTGTATTTGCTTACCATGATATTGGCTGCGCAGGTCTGAAAGCGCTGACTGAGGCGGGTTATGACGTGCAGGCTGTGTTCACGCACACCGACGACCCAGGTGAGAACAACTTCTTCTCCTCCGTGGCCCGTTTGGGCGCCGAATTGGATCTGCCGGTCTATGCGCCGGAAGACGTGAACCACCCGCTGTGGGTTGATCGCATTCGCGAACTGCAGCCGGACGTGATCTTCTCGTTCTACTACCGTCACATGCTGAGCGACGAGATCTTGTCGCTGGCCCCGTTGGGCGGTTTCAACCTGCATGGTTCGCTGCTGCCGCGCTACCGTGGCCGCGCGCCGGTGAACTGGGCGTTGGTGAATGGCGAAACCGAAACCGGCGCCACCCTGCACAAAATGGTGAAACGCCCTGACGCCGGCGACATTGTGGGCCAGCAGAAAGTGGCTATCGCCGACAACGACACCGCGCTGACGCTGCACAAAAAAGTGCTGGAAGCCGCACAGGCCGTGTTGAAAGAGCAGCTGCCGAAGCTGAAGAACGGCACCGCCACTTTTACCAAGCAGGATGAGTCTCAGGCCAGCTACTTCGGGCGCCGCACCGCGGCGGACGGCGAGATCTTGTGGCACAAATCCGCCCAAGAGATCAACAACCTGGTGCGCGCCGTCACTGAACCGTACCCGGGGGCATTCAGCTACCTCGGCCAGCGCAAGCTGATCGTCTGGCGTTCCCGCGTGCTGGATACCCAACACGATAAACAACCGGGCACCGTGCTGAGCACCGCCCCGCTGGTCATCGCCTGTGGCGAAGGCGCGCTGGAAATCGTCGCCGGGCAGAACGAAAGTGGCCTGTACGTGCAGGGCAGCCGCCTGGCGCAGGAAATGGGCATCGTCACCGACGTGCGTCTGGCCGCCAAGCCCAACGCCGTGATGAAACGCCGCACCCGCGTGCTGATCCTCGGGGTCAACGGTTTCATCGGCAACCACCTGACCGAGCGTCTGCTGCGCGACGATCGTTACGACATCTACGGTCTGGATATCGGCTCTGACGCCATCAGCCGCTTCCTCGACAACCCGCGCTTCCACTTCGTGGAAGGCGACATCAGCATCCACTCCGAGTGGATCGAGTATCACATCAAGAAATGCGACGTGGTGCTGCCGCTGGTGGCGATCGCGACGCCGATCGAATACACCCGTAACCCGCTGCGCGTGTTCGAGCTGGACTTCGAAGAGAACCTGAAGATCGTTCGCGACTGCGTGAAATACAACAAGCGCATCATCTTCCCGTCCACCTCCGAAGTGTACGGCATGTGCGACGACAAAGAGTTCGATGAAGACCATTCGCGTCTGATCGTCGGGCCAATCAACAAACAACGCTGGATCTACTCGGTCTCCAAACAGCTGCTGGATCGGGTGATCTGGGCTTACGGCGCCAAAGAAGGCCTGAAGTTCACGCTGTTCCGTCCGTTCAACTGGATGGGGCCGCGTCTGGATAACCTAGACGCCGCGCGCATCGGTTCTTCCCGCGCCATCACCCAGCTGATCCTCAACCTGGTAGAAGGTTCGCCGATCAAACTGATGGACGGCGGCGCACAGAAGCGTTGCTTCACCGACATCAACGACGGCATCGAAGCGCTGTTCCGCATCATTGAGAACCGCGACGGCCTGTGCGACGGTCAGATCGTCAACATCGGCAACCCGACCAACGAAGCGAGCATTCGTGAGCTGGCGGAAATGCTGCTGGAAAGCTTCAACAACCACCCGCTGCGCGACCGCTTCCCGCCGTTTGCCGGCTTCAAGGACGTGGAGAGCAGCAGCTACTACGGTAAAGGTTACCAGGACGTCGAGCACCGCACGCCGAGCATCAAGAACGCGCGCCGCCTGCTGGGCTGGCAGCCGACCATCGAGATGAAGCAAACCGTCGCCGATACGCTGGACTACTTCCTGCGCACTACCGTTCAGGAAGGGAACGATGCATGAAGAAAGTCGGTCTGCGGATTGATGTAGATACCTTCAGCGGCACCCGTGAAGGGGTGCCGCAGTTGCTGGACCTGTTCGAAAAGTACGACATTCAGGCCAGCTTCTTCTTCAGCGTGGGACCGGACAACATGGGGCGCCATCTTTGGCGCCTTTTGCGTCCGAAATTTCTGTGGAAAATGCTGCGCTCGAACGCCGCTTCGCTGTACGGTCTGGATATTCTGCTGGCCGGCACCGCGTGGCCGGGGCGCAACATTTCACGCGCGCTGGGGCCGCTGATGAAGCGCACCGCCGAAGCCGGCCATGAAGTCGGGCTGCACGCCTGGGATCACCAGGGATGGCAGGCCAACGTCGGCAAATGGAGCGAGGCGCAGCTGACCGAACAGGTGCAGCGGGGCGTCGATGCCCTGAGCGCCAGCACCGGCCAGCCGGTGAAATGCTCCGCCGTAGCAGGGTGGCGTGCCGACACGCGCGTGCTGGAGGTCAAGCAGCGCTTCGGCTTCCATTACAACAGCGATTGCCGCGGCACCCATCCGTTCCGTCCGGTGCTGAGCGACGGGCGTCACGGTACGGTGCAGATCCCGGTGACGTTGCCGACCTTCGACGAAGTGATCGGCAGCGAAGTCAGCATGGCCGACTTCAACGACTACATTCTGCGCGCCATCGAGAACGATCGCGGCGTACCGGTGTACACCATTCACACCGAAGTGGAAGGCATGTCGCAAGCGGCGATGTTCGAACAGTTATTGCAACGCGCACGGCAGCAGGGCATCGAATTCTGTCCGCTGAGCGCGCTGTTACCGCAAGATTTGGCGTCACTGCCGTTGGGCCGCATCAAGCGCGCTCCTTTCCCCGGCCGCGAAGGTTGGCTGGGCTGTCAAACCGATGTGAAGGACGTTACATGAAGGCGCTAAAAGGATCCTGGGCCATTCTGCTGGCCGTTTTTTTTGCTCTGGTCTATCTGATCCCGCTTAACGGTCGCCTGCTGTGGCAGCCGGATGAAACACGTTATGCCGAGATCAGCCGTGAAATGCTGCAACGCGGCGATTGGGTGGTGCCGCACCTGCTGGGGCTGCGCTATTTCGAGAAGCCGGTAGCGGGATACTGGTTCAATAACATCAGCCAGTGGCTGTTCGGGGAAAACAACTTTGCGGTGCGGTTCGGCTCGGTGTTCAGCACCGGCATGACCGCGCTGCTGGTGTTCGCGCTGGCGATGCTGATGTGGCGTAATGCGCGTCGCGCCAGCCTGGCGATGCTGATGTTCCTGTCGATGGTGCTGGTGTTCAGCATCGGCACTTACAGCGTGCTGGATCCGATGATTTCGTTGTGGCTGGCGGCGGCAATGGTCAGCTATTACCTGACGCTGAAAGCCACCTCGGTCAAAGGCAAGCTGGGCGCCTACGCCTTGCTGGGCTTGGCCTGCGGCATGGGCTTTATGACCAAGGGCTTCCTGGCGCTGGCGGTGCCGGTGATTGCGGTGATCCCGATTGTCATTCAGCAACGTCGCATCAAGGATCTGCTGTGCTACGGCCCGGTGGCGATCGTGACCGCCACGTTGCTCAGCCTGCCGTGGGCGCTGGCGATCGCGCAACGTGAGCCCGATTTCTGGAATTACTTCTTCTGGGTCGAACACATTCAGCGCTTCGCCGAAGATAACGCCCAGCACAAGGCGCCATTCTGGTATTACCTGCCGATCCTGCTGGCGGCGGTGTTGCCGTGGCTGGCGCTGCTGCCCGGCGCGCTGCTCAAAGGTTGGCGCGAACGCGTGCAGCGCCCGGAGCTGTTCTTCCTGCTGAGCTGGGCGATGATGCCGCTGATCTTCTTCAGCATCGCCAAAGGCAAGCTGCCGACCTATATTCTGCCGTGCATGGCGCCGCTGGCGCTGCTGATGACCGCCTATGCGGAAGACTATGCCGCCACGCTGCGCGCCAGGCTGTTTAAGGCCAACGCCTGGCTGAACGGCCTGTTCGGGCTGATTGGCATCGTGGCGCTGGTGGTGTTGAGCTCCGGTTTGCTGCCGAAAGCGCATCTGTTTACTCCGCAGGAGTGGCCGAAAGTGGTGCTCGGCCTGATCGCGTTCGGCGGTTGGCTGCTGTTCGCGCTGGTCTCCGCGCGCGATAACGGCCGCCAATGGCGTTGGGCGGCCGCTTGCCCGGTGCTGCTGTGCCTGGTGATCGGTTACGCGATTCCGCAGCAGGTGACCGATTCCAAACTGCCGCAGAACTTCGCCCGCGCCACGATGGCCGAACTGGGCGACAGCCGTTACGTGCTGACCGACAGCGTCGGGGTGGCGGCCGGCCTGGCCTGGGAACTCAAGCGCAGCGACGTGCTGATGTACAGCCAGAAAGGCGAGGTGGCCTATGGTCTGGAGTATCCGGACGCCAAAGGGCACCTGATCAGCGACGCCGACTTCCCGCAGTGGCTGGCGCAGGCGCGCAAGCAGGGGAATGTGTCGCTGGTGTTGCAGCTCTCCCGCGGCGAAGCGCTGCCGCAGGAACTGCCTGCCGCAGATAAGGTGGATCGCATGAACCGTCTGGTGCTGATGTGGTATAAACAGCAACCATGATCGGTTTTCTGTTGGTGATAGTGGTCAGTCTGCTCACCTGTGGTGGGCAGCTGTGCCAGAAGCAGGCGGCGCACTGCTGGGAACGGGCGGACGAGGCGCGGCTCAAGCAGACGCTGCGTTGGCTGGCGCTGGCGGTGCTGTTGCTGGGGCTGGGCATGGCGGTGTGGCTCAATGTGCTGCAACGCCTGCCGCTCAGCCTGGCTTACCCGATGCTCAGCCTTAACTTCGTGATGGTGACGCTGGCCGCGCGCTGGCTGTTTCACGAGCCGACGACCGCGCGCCATTGGTGTGGCGTGGCGTCGATTATGCTGGGGATCCTGCTGATGAGCGTGCATTCATGAAGGGCTATGCCTGGGGCGCCGCCAGCGTACTGCTGGTGACGCTGGCGCAGTTGCTGATGAAGTGGGGCATGGTTCAGATCCCGCTGATGTCGTTCGCCGACGTCTCGCTGACGCTGATCGGCGACTACTGGCTGCCGCTGCTGGCGGTGGGCGGCGGCATCTTTGGCTATGCGCTGTCGATGCTGTGTTGGTTCTTTGCGCTGCGCCATCTGCCGTTAAACCGCGCTTATCCTCTGCTGAGCGTCAGCTATGCGCTGGTTTACCTGGCGGCGGTGATCCTGCCGTGGTTTAACGAATCCGCTACGCTGCTGAAAACGTTGGGCACGCTGTTTATTCTGTTCGGCGTCTGGCTGATTAACAGCAAATCCGAGACCAAATCGCCGCAATAGGGCCAAAACCGGCGATCCTGCTATTATCTCCCTCATGGCGCTTGCCTTTTTCCCCGTGCGGGAGATAAATTAACGCGAAATAGCGCTTTCCTTACGTGGTGCCGGCTTTGCCTCGCAGGCAGTGTAGTGGTGTACCGAATGGCATAATGCGGCAACGTGTTCAATGAAGGGATATTATGCGGATGCGTGTGTGGTTTTTATTAGCCAGTTTAATCCTCGCCGGTTGCAGCAGCCATGCGCCGCCACCCAGCGGCCGCCTGGCGGATTCTATCGTGGTGGTGGCTCAGCTCAATGAACAACTGCGCCAGTGGTACGGCACGCCATACCGTTACGGCGGCCTGGATCGCGGCGGCGTGGATTGCTCCGGCTTTGTTTACCGCACGTTCCGCGATCGCTTCGATATGCAGCTGCCCCGTTCGACCGAAGAGCAAACCTCGCTGGGCACCAAGGTCTCGCGCGACGAACTGATGCCGGGCGATCTGGTGTTTTTCAAAACCGGCGGCGGTGAGAACGGTCTGCACGTCGGCATTTACGATACCAACGACCAATTTATCCACGCTTCGACCAGCCGCGGGGTGATCCGCTCCTCGCTCGATAACGTTTACTGGAAACGGGTGTACTGGCAGGCGCGGCGCATTTA
This sequence comes from Serratia sp. ME47, assembly GCF_903970925.1. Classification (NCBI taxonomy): domain Bacteria; kingdom Pseudomonadati; phylum Pseudomonadota; class Gammaproteobacteria; order Enterobacterales; family Yersiniaceae; genus Serratia; species Serratia sp. ME47. The sequence continues at coordinate 67,978 of NZ_CAJCKE010000026.1, forward strand.
GCCTTAACCCGTTGATTTGGTGTATCATGGTGGCATCACGTGTTTTGAACGGTGCCTGCCATGAACAGTTTGCGTTTACTGATCTCCGACTCCTACGATCCCTGGTTCAACCTGGCGGTGGAAGAGTGCATCTTCCGCGAAATGACCACGCAAAAAATCCTCTTCCTGTGGCGCAATGCCGAAACGGTGGTGATCGGCCAGTCGCAGAACCCCTGGAAAGAGTGCAACACCCGGCGTATGGAACAGGATGGCATTCGGCTGGCGCGGCGCAGCAGCGGCGGCGGGGCGGTATTCCACGATTTGGGCAACACCTGTTTCACCTTTATGGCCGGCAAGCCGGGGTACGATAAAAGCGTCTCCACGAACATCATTCTGCAAGCGCTGCGGCAGTTGGGCGTAACGGCCGGCGCATCGGGGCGCAATGACCTGGTGATGGAAACTGCCGATGGGCCGCGCAAAATATCCGGCTCCGCCTATCGCGAAACGCAGGATCGCGGTTTCCACCACGGCACGCTGTTGCTGAATGCCGATCTTGAGCGGCTGGCGGACTACCTCAATCCGGATCCCAAAAAACTGCAGGCCAAGGGCATCACCTCGGTGCGTTCGCGCGTCGCCAACCTGGCGGAGTTTTTGCCGGGCATCAGCCATGAGCAGGTGTGTGAGGCGATCGTGCAGGCCTTCTTCGCCCACTATGGCGAGACGGCCGAGCCGGAGATCATTTCGCCGGATGTATTCCCCGATCTGCCCGATTTTGCCGTGCAGTTCGCCAAACAGAGCAGTTGGGAATGGAATTTCGGCAAGGCGCCGGCGTTCAGCCATCTGCTAAATGAACGCTTCGTCTGGGGCGGCGTGGACCTGTTCTTCGATGTGGAGAAGGGGACAATTGTTCGTGCGCAGGTATTCACCGACAGCCTGAATCCGGCTCCGCTACAGCGGTTGGCGGACATGCTGGTGGGCTGCGCGTACCGCAGTGAGCCCGTCGCCGCCTGCTGCGACCGCCTGGTGGCGGCCTATCCGCAACAGGCGGCTGAATTGACCGAGCTGCGGCAATGGCTGAGCGATACCATCCGCTAGCCGGGCGGTCTGGCTGCGAGGGGATGAGCGTGCTCATCCCTTTTTTTATCGCTGAAAGCGACGTTTCGCTGGGCGTAGCGCAGATTTTCTGAAAATCAAGGTGGGCATTTTTTCAGGTTTTCAATGCTGCGAATAACGGGCGGAATTGATGCGTTATTAAATTTAATCAGTCATCGTTAACGGCCGGAAAAATTGGCGTTAAGTCAGAAAGATTATTTTACTTTATTTAGGATTTTTCTTAATTAAAACAAAGGAGATAAGTCAAATTTGGCCTCAAATCCATTCCACTTAAGCCAAATATCTTTTCGCATCACGCGCCGAACGAGAAAACTGGCATAAGTGCGGCTGCTTTTCTTTGCGCCGTTTGCGATTGTCGTATAGCTTTAATCTATCAATTAAATGATATTTTACGAGCATTTGCATTGATATTTCCGATTAATCCCAGAAGGATTGATCGATAAAATATATTGATATACGATGATACGCTAGCCATTCATCCTGTGGCATTAAAATGAACATCCAACTCGAAGCTGACTTTATTAGTAGCTATGTTTTTCAACCTGTTTACTCAATGGAGGGCGGGCTGTTGGCGGTGGAAATGTTGAGCCGTTTCAACAGTCTCGACGGTGATTTAGCCATGCCGGCCGAAATTGGGATTAATTTATTGGCGCCTGAACAAAGGATTGAGTTATTTAATGAGCAATTGAGACTGGCGGAGCAGCATGCTGCCTGGTTTACCGGTAACAGCGTGCAGTTGACCATCAATATCGAAGAAACCATCGTCGAGCTTATTCTTTCCGATCCGGCCTTGTGCCAGAGGATCCGGCAATATCCTTTTATTGCATTTGAAATGAGTGAGAGTTTTCCGAATCTTTCTGCCGGAAAGAACAATACGAGCGTGCGGCGATTAAGCGAATTGTTTACGCTGTGGCTCGATGATTTCGGTTCCGGTAAAGCCACGCTGACCGCGTTGTACGATGGTTTGTTTGACTACGTAAAGATAGACAAGCGTTTTTACTGGCAGCTGTTTACCCATCAGGGGTATGACGTGGTCATCGACTCGTTGTTAAAGAATATCAACCTGTTGTGTAAAGGCGTGATCGTCGGAGGAATAGAGAAAAAAGAGTACTTTAATAAACTCAGATACGCCGGTGTTTTAGGCCTGCAAGGTTTTTTATGGCCCAGCGTTGGTGTGGATAATCTGCAAGCTTTGCTGGCGATGCCCAGCGAGTTCAATAATTAAGAAGTGATACAAAAAAACTACACACAATGAGGTAAATAAGCGACGGGGTGATGTTTAGCGTGATTCAGTCGCCGTTATTCACCCACGTTTTTGCTGATAACCGCGTTTGTCAGCCGACGTTCAGCGCGTTTCCTCACGCGAAACCTCCCGCATCCGTTCTGGCGACAGGCGGATGCGTTCTCCCTGCATTCCTTCGGTGTTAATCCTCCCGTTCAGGCTCTACACTACGCTGAAACGGAGGGCCTATGCCGCAATTCGATAACGCTTACTACCAACAATTACCCGGTTTTTACACCGCCCTGAACCCGACGCCGCTCAAGGATGCGCGCCTGCTGTACCACAGTGAGCCGCTGGCGCGCGAGCTGGGGCTGGATGACAGTTGGTTTACTCAGGATAAAACCCCGATTTGGGCGGGGGAAACGCTGCTACCGGGCATGCAGCCGTTGGCGCAGGTATACAGTGGCCACCAGTTCGGCGTCTGGGCCGGGCAACTGGGCGATGGGCGCGGCATTTTGCTGGGCGAACAAGTCCTGGCGGACGGCAGTCACCGTGACTGGCACCTGAAGGGCGCCGGGCTGACGCCGTATTCACGCATGGGGGATGGCCGCGCGGTGCTGCGTTCGGTTGTCCGCGAGTTTCTGGCCTCTGAGGCGTTGCACCATCTGGGGATCCCCACCACGCGTGCGTTAACTATTGTCACCAGTCAACAACCGGTATACCGCGAGCAGCCGGAACGCGGCGCGATGCTGCTGCGGGTGGCGGAAAGCCATGTGCGTTTCGGTCACTTCGAACACTTTTATTACCGCAAACAGCCGGAGCAGGTGCGGCAACTGGCGGATTTCGTCATCGCCCGTCACTGGCCGCAGTTGCAGGATCAGGCCGATCGTTACCTGTTGTGGTTTACCGACGTGGTCGAACGCACGGCGCGCCTGATCGCCCATTGGCAAACCGTCGGATTCGCCCACGGCGTGATGAACACCGACAACATGTCGATTCTCGGCATCACCATCGATTACGGCCCTTACGGCTTCCTCGATGACTATCAGCCCGGCTATATCTGTAACCATTCCGACCATCAAGGGCGTTACGCCTTTGATAATCAGCCGGCGGTGGCGTTATGGAACCTGCATCGCCTGGCGCAAACTTTGTCGGGGCTGATGACTGCCGAACAGCTGCAGCAGGCGTTGGCGGCATATGAACCGGCGTTGATGCGCGCCTATGGCGAACAGATGCGCGCCAAACTGGGCTTCTTCACGCCGACGGCGCAGGATAACGACGTGCTGACCGGCCTGTTGAGCCTGATGGCCCAGGAAGGGCGGGACTATACCCGCACGTTCCGCCTGTTGAGCGAAACAGAACAGCAACAGGCGCAGTCGCCGCTGCGCGATGAGTTTATCGACCGTGCGGCCTTCGACGCCTGGTATCAGCAATATCGTCAGCGTTTGCAGCAGGAGCAGGTCAGCGACGCGGAGCGACAACGGGCGATGAAGGCGGTGAACCCGCGGCTGATCCTGCGCAACTACCTGGCCCAGCAAGCGATTGAGGATGCGGAGAAAGACGACGTCGGCCGTTTGCAGCGGTTGCATCAGGCCTTGCTGCGGCCGTTCGACGATGCGCCGGAGTATGACGATCTCGCCGCGCTGCCGCCGGACTGGGGCAAACATCTGGAGATTTCCTGCTCCAGCTGAGATGAAAAAAGGGCGCCTCATGGCGTAATGCTGGTCAGTTAGCGTTTTTATGCAGGCGTTCGTGAAATTTTCGGTCGATAAAAGTGAGATGCCTCATGTGGCTCACGCACCTCGACCGAGCCAGGGGCCGAAGGCGCGGCCCCTGGCAACCCGCGCCTTTGCCCTGTCAGACGGTTGGCTTTGCCAACTGCCCTCTCTCCGCCATAGCGCATTGAGGCCGGTTGCGACAGGCGTCCCTGCCTGTCTCACCTGAAACCGCCGTCCATGGCGGTTTCTCCTAATGCGCTATGCCTGCGTTCGGCGTCTTCAAGGGCG